>CAYGMG010000004.1:3506-67326 GCA_964350895.1 uncultured Lysobacter sp. | reverse complement strand
GCAGCGCTATGGCGACGACGAGCAACGCAGCATCGACGGCGCAGACCGAGCGAATACTGCGATGTACTTCCGGAACAGGACACTAGGAGATTCCGACGGGGAGCGCGCGTGAAGGGCCTGCAGGCCACCTATACTCGCGAGCGACCTGCCCAACGCGGATGTCCGATGAAGCACCTGATCCTGCCCTGCCTGCTCCCGTTCGTTCTGCTGTCCGGCGCGCTCTCCGCGCAGGCCCCGGCGATCATGAGCGCCGCCGACCTCGCCCGCTTCGACCAGCCAACAGCCGATGCGCGCATCGCTTACGGCACGGAAGCGCTGCAGTTCGGCGATCTGCGCCTGCCCGATGGCGAAGGGCCGCATCCGGTGGTGGTCTTCGTGCACGGCGGCTGCTGGCTGTCCGAGTACGACATCAGCCACAGCAGCAAGCTGACCGCGGCGTTTGCCGCCAATGGCATCGCCAGCTGGTCGCTGGAATACCGCCGGGTCGGCGATGCTGGCGGCGGCTGGCCGGGAACCTTCCAGGACATCGCCGCCGGCGCTGACCATCTGCGCGAGATCGCCGCCCTGCACCAGCTCGATCTTGATCGGGTGATCTTCGCCGGACACTCGGCGGGGGCGCAGATGGCGCTGTGGCTGGCCGCGCGTCCACAGCTGCCGGCGAGCACCCTGCTGGCCAGTCCAGAACCTCTGCGGGCGCTCGGCGTGCTCGCCCTCGCTCCGGCTGCCGATCTTCGCTACCTGCACGAGCAGGCGGTCTGCGGCGAGGTCATCGATAAACTCATGGGCGGCTCGCCGGCGCAGTTCCCGGTGCGCTACCGGCAGACCGATCCCAGCCTGCTGGCGCCGATCAAGCTGCCGCAGCGCCTGCTGATCGGCAAGCACGACGAGAACTGGGCGCCGGTCGGAATGCGCTACGCCGACATCGCCCAGGCCCGCGGCGGTGACGTGCAGCTGATCGAAGCGCCCGAGTCCGGACATTTCGAGATGATCGACCCCGACTCCAGCACCTGGCCATTGGTGATCGGCGCGGCGCGGGAACTGCTTGCTGTGGATCAGCCGGCAGCAGTTCCCTCTGGCCCGGACGAGCCGGCAACGCGCTAGGCAAGCTTGCTCACCCTGGCGACCTGAGGGGCGAGGCTTGGCACGTCTTTGATTGCAAGCACGCTGGATACCCGCCTTCGCGGGTATGACGAATCGTGCGACTCGGGTTTCGACCCTCTCTGGCCAATCAACGCGGCACCGCGCAGCGCTCGCCAAGCGCTGTCACGCCGGCCAAACGGCCGGCGGATCAGTCGTCCTGCTGCAGGGCTTCCTGCATCTCGCGCTGGCGCTTTTTCTCGTCGCGCGACATCAGCCACCAGCCGACCACCGCGGCGATGCTGACGATCAGGATCAGCAGGCTGGCCAGGGCGTTGACCTTGGGGCTGACACCCAGGCGCACCGAGCTGAACACCTTCATCGGCAAGGTGGTCGAGGACGGTCCGGAAACAAAGCTGGCGATGACCAGATCGTCGAGCGACAGGGTGAATCCGAGCAGCCAGCCGGAGACCAGGGCCGGGGCGATGATCGGCAGGGTGATAACGAAGAACACCTTGATCCGGTTCGCGCCAAGATCCATAGCCGCCTCTTCCAGCGAGCGGTCAAGCTCGGACAGCCGCGAGGAAATCACCACGGTGACGAAGGCCATGGTGAAGGTCACATGGGCGGCCCAGATGGTGGCGATACCGCGGGTGCTGGCGATGCCGAACATATCGGACAGGGTGACGAACATGAGCAGGATCGACAGGCCGGTGATCACCTCGGGCATGACCAGGGGCGCGGTGATCATCGCCGCGAACAGGGTCTTGCCGGGGAAGTGGCGCATGCGGGTCAGGCTCATCGCCGCCATGGTGCCGAGCACGACCGCGGCGCAGGCGGTCAGGAAGGCGACCTGCACGCTGACCCAGGCCGCATCCATCATCTGTCGGTCCTGGAACAACTCGCCATACCACTTGAACGAGAAGCCCGACCACACGGTGACCAGACGCGACTCGTTGAAGGAATAGATGATCAGGCTGAGGATCGGCGCGTACAGGAAGATCAGGCCAGCGCCCAGCAGCCAGCGTGACATCGGAGAGATCGCGGCGACCTGCTTCATGACAGCTTGCCCTCCAACTCACGCGCCTGCGCCCGGTGGAACAGCACGATGGGAACCAGCAGCAGAAGGAGCATTACCACGGCGACCGCCGATGCCACCGGCCAGTCGCGGTTGTTGAAGAACTCCTGCCACAGCACGCGGCCGATCATCAGAGTGTCCGAACTGCCCAGCATCTCGGGAATGACGAACTCGCCAACCACCGGGATCATCACCAGCATCGAGCCGGCGATGATGCCGGCTTTGGACATCGGCAGGGTGATCCGCCAGAACACGGTCAGCGGCCGGGCACCAAGGTCATAGGCGGCCTCCAGCAAGCGCAGGTCGAGCTTGACCAGGTTGGCGTACAGGGGCAGCACCATGAACGGCAGGTAGGCGTAGACGATGCCGATGTAGACCGCGGTATCGCTGTAGAGGATCTGCAGCGGCTCGTCGATCAGGCCGACGCCCATCAGGAAGTTGTTGAGGATGCCGTTGCCCTTGAGGATGCCGATCCAGGCGTAGATGCGGATCAGGAAGGAGGTCCAGGAAGGCAGCACCACCAGCATGATCATCACGTTGCGCGTCGAGGGCTTCATCCGCGCGATCGCATAGGCCATCGGGTAGCCGATCAGCAGGCAGAAGAAGGTCGAGACCACGGCGATCTTCAGCGAACTGAGATAGGCGTTGGCGTACAGCGAATCACGAATCAGGTAGGCGTAGTTGTCGAGGTTCAGGACCAGGGTCAGGGCGTTCTCGGCCCAAACCAGCAGCCCGGTGTAGGGCGGCATGGCCATCGCCGCCTTGGCGAAGCTGATCTTCAGCACGATCAGGAAGGGCACCGCGAAGAACAGCAGCATCCAGGCGTAGGGCACCGAGATCAGCGCCCAGCGCGGGCCGGGGACGAAGCGGCGCAGCGCTGCGAGGTTCATGAGGACAGCACCACGCCTTCGTTGTCGCCCCAGCTCAGCCAGGCCTCGTCGTTCCAGGTGAAGCTCTCCGAGGCCCAGCGGCGGTCATTGATGGCGTTCACCAGCAGCTTTTTCCCGCTCGGCAAGGTGACGTGGTAGACCGAGTGGCTGCCGAAATAGGCGATGTCCTCGATCACCCCCTTGAGCTTGTTGTGCGGCTGGGAGGGCTCATCGCGGGTGATGCGGATCTTCTCCGGGCGCAGCGCCAGGGCGACTTCCTGGCCCGAGTATCCCGATACGCCGTGGCCGACATAGATCGAACCGTTGATGTCCGGCGCCACGATGGTGATGTGGTCGGTTTCGTCATCGCCGATCTTTCCCTCCAGCAGGTTCACCGAACCGATGAATCCCGCGGTGAAGCGGCAGTTGGGCTGCTCGTACACCTCGTCGGGACTGGCGACCTGACGGATCCGCCCGGCGTCCATGATCGCGATCCGGTGGGCCATGGTCATGGCCTCTTCCTGATCATGGGTGACCATCACGCAGGTCACCCCCTGCTTCTCGATGATGTTGGCGAGTTCGAGCTGCATCTGCGAGCGCAGCTTCTTGTCCAGCGCGCCCATCGGCTCGTCGAGCAGGAGCAGTTTGGGGCCCTTGGCCAGCGAGCGGGCCAGGGCCACGCGCTGCTGCTGGCCGCCGGACAGCTGGTGCGGCTTGCGTCGGGCGAGCTTGCTCATCTGCACCAGTGAAAGCATCTCCTCGACCCGCCGTGACACTTCGGCGCGGCTGAGCTTTTCCTGCTGCAGGCCAAAGGCGATGTTCTGCTCTACCGTCATGTGCGGAAACAGGGCATAGCTCTGAAACATCATGTTGGTCGGGCGCTTGAACGGCGGCAGACCCTCCATCGGCTGGCCGTCGACGAAGATCGCCCCGGCGGTCGGCCGCTCGAATCCTGCCAGCATGCGCAACAAGGTCGACTTGCCACAGCCCGAGGCGCCAAGCAGGGCGAAGATCTCGCCCTGACGGATGCTCAGGCTGACATCGTCAACGGCGAGGAAGCCGTCGAACTCCTTGCGCAGGCCTTCGAGGCGGACGTAGCCGTCTTCCCCGAGATGATCGGTCTTGGCGACGCCGGGTACGGCGATCGGGGCAATCTCTGCCGGCTGGCTCATGGCTTGCGATCCATAACAGGTCGATCAGTCATCGCGCCGGAGTCCCGGTGCGGAAAGGCGAAGGGGCGCCGCTGGGCGCCCCTTCTTGGTGCACTCAGCGCCCGGTCTTCAGGCGCGTCCAGAGCCGGGTGTAGATGCGGTCAACCTCGGGCGGCACGACGGCCAGGGTGAACAGCTTGGCCTTGACCTCCTCCGGCGGATAGACGGCGGGGTTGTTGCGGATTCCCTCATCGACCATCGGCAGGGCGGCGCTGTTGGCGCTGGCGTAGGTGACGTAGTTCTGGATGTCCGCCATCACTTCTGGCTTGAGCATGTAGTCGATCAGCGCATAGGCCTCGTCGACGTTCTTGGCGTCCTTGGGAATCGCCATCATGTCGAACCACATGATCCCGCCTTCCTTGGGAATGACGTAGTCGATCTCGACCCCGTTGTCGGCCTCGGCGGCGCGGTCGCGGGCCTGGAACAGATCACCCGACCAGCCCACCGCGACGCAGATATCGCCATTGGCGAGATCATTGATGTACTGCGAGCTGTGGTAGTAGCGCACGTGGTCGCGGACCGCCTCCAGCGCCTGGCCGCCCTTGTCGATCACCGCCTCGTCGAAGCTGTTCGGCTCCTCGCCCAGGTAGTTGAGCACGGTCGGCAGCATCTCGGTCGGGGTATCGAGGAAGGTCACCCCGCAGCTGGCCAGCTTGGCCATGGTGTCCGGGTCGAAGACCATCTTCCAGGAGTCGACCTCGTAGTCCGCGCCCAGAGCCTCCTTGACCTTGGCCACGTTGTAGCCGATGCCGGTGGTACCCCACAGATAGGGCACCGAGTACTTGTTCTCGGGATCGGTCTGGGCAATCCGCGCCATCAGTTCGGGGTCGAGGTTGCCGTAGTTGCTCAGCTTGCTGCGGTCGATCTCGGCATAGAAGCCGGCCTGCAGCTGCCTGCCAAGAAAGGACAGCGAGGGAACCACCACGTCGTAGCCGCTGCCGCCGGTAGACAGCTTGGCCTCGAGGGTCTCGTTGGCGTCCATCTCGTCATAGGTGACCTTGATGCCGGTCTCCTTGCTGAAGTTGGCCAGGGTCTCCTCGCCGATGTAGTCGGACCAGTTGTAGAAGTTCACCTTGCGCTCGGCCGGTGCCGGCGGCGCTGCGGCCTCCCCTTCCGGTGGCGCTTGCTGGCCGCCGCAGGCGGCAAGGGTCAGGACAGAGGCGATCAACAGGCAGAGCCGGGTCTTGCGCATGGGGAACTCCTTACGGTGTCAGGGTCGGCAACGAGCGTGGCTTGAGGTGGTCCTTGGAACGGCAGGCTTGATCATAGCGGTGAACCGGGCCCACGGCAGCCACCGGCAATCGCCGGAGTGGTGCAGCGGTTTGGGTCTCAGCGCCGGGTGAGTGCATCGCGGGTCTGCTCCAGGGTGCGCCAGGTCTTTTCCAGCAGCTCATCGACCTCGCTGCGCGAGATGACCAGCGGCGGCGAGAGCAGCATGGCGTCCCAGGTGGCGCGCAGGATCAGGCCGTTGCGCAGCGCGATATCGCGGCACAGCCCGCCGACCCGGCCGCGGTCCTCGAAGAAGGCGCGCGACGGCTTGTTCGGCACCAGCTCCAGCGCGCCGACCATGCCGCAGATCCGCGCCTCGCCGACCAGCGGGTGCTCGCCCAGCTGCGTCCAGCGCTCGGCCAGATAGGGGCCGGTGTCCTCGCGGCAGCGTTCAACGATGCGTTCTTCCTGCAGGATGCGCAGGTTTTCGAGCGCCACCGCGCAGCAGACCGGATGCCCGGAATAGGTATAGCCATGGGCCAGCTCGCCGCCTTTCTCGCGCAGCACGCCGGCCACGCGGTCGCCGAACAGCACCGCGCCGAGCGGGATGTAGCCCGAAGTCAGGCCCTTGGCCACGGCCATCAGGTCGGGCTGGATGTTGAAGGTGTCCGAGCCGAACCACTGGCCGGTGCGGCCGAAGCCACAGATCACCTCGTCGACTACCAGCAGAACGTCGTACTGGCGGCAGATGCGCTGGATCTCCGGCCAGTAGCTGGCAGGCGGAATGAACACCCCGGCGGCGCCCTGGATCGGCTCGGCGATGAAGGCTGCGACCTTGTCCGCGCCAAGCTCGAGGATCTTCGCCTCCAGTTCCAGCGCGCGCTGACGGCCAAAGTCCTCGGCAGACAGCTCGCCGCCCTCGCCAAACCAGTACGGCTGGTTGATGTGATGGATACCGGGGATCGGCAGCCCGCCCTGCTTGTGCATGCCGGCCATGCCGCCCAGGCTGGCGCCGGCCACGGTCGAGCCGTGATAGCCGTTGAGCCGGCCGATGAAGTGGAACTTCTCCGGCCGCCCCTGCACCGCCCAGAAGTGCCGCACCAGACGCAGGATGGTGTCGTTGGCCTCGGAGCCGGAGTTGGTATAGAAGACGTGGTTGATGCCCTCCGGGGCCAGCTCGGCAAGCTTGGCCGAGAGGGTCACCGCCGGCTCGGTGGTGCAGCCGAAAAAGCTGTTGTAGTAGGCCAGTTGATCCATCTGCCGGCGCGCCGCCTCACCCAGCTCGCGACGGCCATAACCGAGGTTGACGCACCACAGCCCGGCAAACGCATCAAGCAGGCGGTTGCCGTCCTGATCCCAGACGTACACCCCCTCGCCACGGGTCAGGATCCGCGTGCCCTTCTCGCGCAGGGCCGCGTGATCGCTGAACGGATGCAGGTGATGCGCGGCGTCCAGCGCGCGCAGCGCTTCGAGGTTCATGGGCTTGTTTCCGTGATGGGTGATTCGTGATTCGTGATTCGTGGAAGAGCGCGCGAGCCGAGCCCGGGCCGGCATTGAGTACAACCGACCCCACCAAGGCCTTGGCCGCAGAAGCACTTGGCCAGGCGAACCCGGCTCACATCGCCGAGCACCCACTCTTTCGAATCACCCATCACGAATCACCCATCACTGCCCTTCAAACATTCAACAGCAGGAACTCCCGCTCCCAGGAGCTGATCACCCGGAAGTAGGTCTCGTACTCTTTTTCCTTGACCGCCGAATAGGCGGTAACGAAGCGCGGACCGAGCACCGAGCCAAGCTCGGGGCATTCACCCAGCCACTGCAGTGCCTCGTGCAGCGAGCGCGGAATGGTCACGCCCTTGTCGTGGGCATTGCCGGTCATCGGCTCGCTGGGCATCAGCTTTTCGCGTATGCCGAGCAGGCCGCAGGCCAGGGTTGCCGCGATGGCGAGATAAGGATTGGCATCAGAGCCCGGAAAGCGGCTCTCGACCCGGCTGTTCTCCAGCGAGTCCATCGGCACGCGCAGGCCGCAGGTGCGGTTGTCATAGCCCCACTCGACGTTCTTTGGCGAAATCTCGCCGAGCAGCAGTCGCCGGTAGGAGTTCACGTTGGGGGCGAAGAACGGCATGGCGTAGGGCACGTACTTCTGCAGCCCGGCAAGGTAATGCTGGAACAGCTGGCTATGCTCGCCCGGCTTGTCGCCGGCGAACACGTTGCGGCCGTCAGCGTCGACCAGGCTCTGGTGCAGGTGCATGGCACTGCCCGGCTCGCCCTCCATCGGCTTTGCCAGGAAGGTCGCGTAGACACCATGACGCAGCGCGGCTTCACGCATGGCGCGCTTGAACAGGAACACCTGATCCGCGCGCGACATCGCATCGGCATGTTCGAAATTGATCTCCAGCTGGGCGGCGCCGCTCTCGTGGATCAGCGTATCCACATCCAGTTCCATCGCCTCGGCGTAGTCGTACATCAGGTCGAGGATCGGGTCGAACTCGTTGACCGCGTCGATCGAGTAGGACTGCCGCGCGGTTTCCGGCCGGCCCGAGCGCCCGGCCGGCGGCTGCAGCGGAAAGTCCGGGTCGGTGTTCTTCTGCACCAGGAAGAACTCCACCTCGGGCGCCACGATGGGGGTCAAGCCCAGCGTCTCGTAGGCCGACAGCACGCGGCGCAACACGTTGCGCGGTGCCAGCTCGTGCGGTCGGCCATCGCGCGTGTAGCAGTCATGGATGATCTGCGCGGTGGGGTCGGTGGCCCAGGGCACCATGCGCCGGCTGTCCGGATCCGGGCGCAGGTACATGTCCGAGTCCGAGGGCGAGACCAGGTCGTAGTAGTTGTCGGGGAAGTCGCCGGTCACCGTGGTGACGAAAATGCCCTCGGGCAGCCGGGTGCCGTAGTCGTGGGAGTACTTGGTCGCCGGGACGATCTTGCCGCGGGCGTTGCCGGTGAAATCGGGCACCAGACATTCCACCTCGGTGATCCGGTTGTCCTTGAGCCAGCGTTTGAGCTCGTGCTCGATCTGCACCTGCGGCGGCAGGGCGTTCTTTTTCTTGGCCATGTCAGCTGCGCTTGTCCTGGTGGCGACGGCAGGCGTCGCCGAAGTGCCGGAAGGTACCGGCGTAGAACGCATTCTCGGTGGCACGCCACTCGGGATGCCACTGCACGGCGAGCAGATAGCGTCCCGGATCGACATGCCGCACGGCCTCGATCAGCCCATCGTCAGCGCGCGCCTCGACCAGCAGGTCGCGACCGAGGCGATCGATGCCCTGTCCGTGCAAGGAGTTGACCTCGACCCGCAGTGCCCCGGCGATGCCGGCCAGTACGCCGCCCTCGGACAGGCTGACTGCATGCGCCGGCGCGTACTGCATCTCGAGCGGCTGTGCGTTGTCCTCGCGGTGGTCCGCATAACCTGGCGTTTCGTGGACCTTCTGCAGCAGGCTGCCGCCGAAGGAGACATTGACTTCCTGCAGGCCGCGGCACACCGCGAACACCGGCAGGCCGCGTTCGAGCGCCAGCGGGATCAGGGCCAGGCTGGCCTCGTCGCGCGCCGGGTCATGCTGGAATCCGCGGTCGACCACCTCGGCGCCGAAGCGGTGCGGCTCGATATTGCTGTGCGATCCGGTGAGGAACAGGCCATCGACCTCGTCGAGCCACTGCTCCACCTCGCCAGCCAGCGGGGACGGCAGCGGCAGCGGCCAGACGCCGGCAGCGTCGCGCAACGCACGCAGGTATTTCTCGCCCACCGACTGAAACGGATGGGGGCCGATCATCTTGCGATCGGCGGGGACCGCGACCTTGGCGAGTCGGCGCATATGGAGCGTCTCGGGAGTCCTCCGGCACCCTACCCCGGCCGTTCGACTTTTTCAACGCCAGGGCTGAAATGCCCTCCCTATGGCCCGAAAAGCCCCGCGGAGCCGTGCCAGGCGGTGAATATTCTTGACACTTTCGCCTTCTGCTAGCATCCGCCGACCTGCCCTGCGACTGTTTTCACATGCCTAGCCTGCCGCTTCACGACGCCGATGCCGCCGCCCTTGCTGCCTTGCCCGATGCCAAGGCCGTCGAGCTGATTCTTGCCGACATGAACGGCCTGCTGCGCGGCAAGCGGATCACCCGCGATGCGCTGGACAAAGTGATGGCGCAGGGCGTGTGCCTGCCGATGTCGCTGATCGCCACCGACATCACCGGCAACACCGTCGAGGAAACCGGGCTCGGCTACGACATCGGCGACGAGGACCGGGTCTGCCGGCCGCTCTCCGGCAGCCTGCGTCCGGTGCCCTGGGCCGGCGTTCCAACCCTGCAGGCCCTGCTGTGCATGGAGGACCTTGCCGGCAATGCGTTCGAAGCCAATCCGCGCGAGGTCCTTCGTCGGGTGCTGGCGCGCTACGCGGAGCGTGGCTGGACACCGGTGGTCGCGGTCGAGCTGGAGTTCTACCTGCTCGACGCCCGACTGGACGGCGATGGCCATCCGCAGACCACGATCAATCCGGCCACCGGCCGGCGCAACCAGGCGACCCAGGTCTATTACCTGCAGGACCTGCACGACTTCCGCGAGTTCACCGACGCGGTGGCCGCCGCCTGCGTGGCCCAGGGCATCCCGGCCGATACCGCGGTGGCCGAGTACGCGCCCGGCCAGTTCGAGATCAATCTCAAGCACCGCGCCGACGCCCTGGCCGCCTGCGACGACGCGCTGATGCTCAAGCGCGCGATCAAGGCGATCGCCGCCCAGCAGGGCATGCAGGCCAGCTTCATGCCCAAGCCCTTCGTCGAGCAGGCAGGAAGCGGTCTGCACGTACACGTCAGCGTGCTCGACCGCGACGGCCGCAACGTCTTCGCCTGCACTCCGGAGGCCCCGTCCGACAGCCTGCGGCATGCCATCGGCGGGCTACAGCGCTGCGCCGACGACTGCATGCTGCTGTTCGCGCCGAATGCCAACAGCTACCGGCGCTTCGTGCTCAACGCCTTTGTCCCGCTGAACACCTGCTGGGGCTTCAACAACCGCACGGTGGCGATGCGCGTGCCCTACAGCGATCCGGACAATATCCGTGTCGAGCACCGGATCGCCGGCGCCGACGCCAATCCCTACCTGGTCACCGCCGCCGTGCTGGCGGGGATGCTCGACGGCATCGAACACGGCCATGATCCGGGGCCTCCGATCACCGGCAATGCCTACGAGCAGACCACCCTGCAGGAGCCGCACTGGCGGCAGAGCATCCAGCGCTTCTGCGCCAGCGACTTCATTGCCGAGCAGTTCGGCGAGGCCTTCCGGCATATCTATGGCCAGCTGAAGTGGAAGGAGCTGCGCAGCTTCGAGCGCGAGGTCACCTCGCTGGAGATCGACTGGTACCTGCGCCATGTCTGAAGCCGCCGCGCTGGCGCATGCGCCGTCGTGGTACGCGGCCAGCGTTGCTGAACAGCCTGTTTCAGCGCCATTGCAGGACGATCTGGATGCCGATGTCGTGGTGCTGGGCGGCGGGCTTACCGGCCTGTCCGCTGCGCTGGAGCTGGCCGAGGCCGGGCGCCGGGTAGTCGTGCTCGAAGCCAGACGGGTCGGCTGGGGCGCCTCGGGGCGCAACGGCGGCCAGGCGATCTTCGGCTATGGCTGCGAGCCGCACGTGCTGGAAGCAGCGCTCGGCGCGGATGTCGCGAAGTCGATGTTCAGCTGGTCGCTGGAGGGACTCGACCTGATCCACCAGCGCTGCGAGCGCTACGACATCGACTGCGACTGGCAGGCCGGGCACGCCCATGTGCCGATCAAGCCGCGCCAGGAGCGCGCCCTGCGCACCGAGCGCGAACAGCTGGCGACGCGCTATGGCTATCCGCTGGAATGGTGGTCGGCAGCGCAGCTCAAGGCGCAGCTGGACAGCGAGCGCTATCTCGGCGCCCTGTTCGATCCGAACAGCGGCCACCTGCACCCGCTCAAGTACGTGCAGGGCCTGGCCCGGGCCGCGCGCCAACTGGGTGTTCAAATCTTCGAGGCCAGTCCGGTCACCGCGATCCGGCGCGGCGACCCGCTGCGCTTCGACACTGCCCAAGGCAGCGTGAGCGCGCCCTTCGGCGTGCTCGGCGGCAATGCCTACCTCGGCCCCCTGGTGCCCGAGCTGCATGCGCGGGTGATGCCGGTCGGCAGCTATATCGCGGTGACCGAGCCGCTTGGCGAGCAGCGCGCGCTAACCCTGATCGGCAACGGGATGGCGGTGGCCGACGTGAACTGGGCGCTGGATTACTTCCGCCTCACCCGCGACCACCGGCTGCTGTTCGGCGGCCGCGCCAGCTACTCGACCCTGCCGCCGCCGAATCTGGCCGGCGTGATGCGCCGGCGCATCGGCAAGGTCTTTCCGCGCCTTGGCGCGGTCGACCTGCAATACGTGTGGGGCGGCAATATCGGCATCAGCCTCAGCCGCGCCCCGCACTGGGGACGTCTCGGCCACAACCTTTACTTCGCCCAGGGCTTCAGCGGCCACGGGCTCAATACCACCCAGCTTGCCGGCCGGATCATTGCCGAGGCGATCCGCGGCCAATCCGAACGCCTCGATGCGTTCTCCCGCCTGCGCCACCTGCCCTTCCCCGGCGGCCGCTGGTTCCGCACCCCGCTGCTGGTCGCCGCGATGGGCTGGTACAAGCTGCGTGATGCCCTGTGGTAAAGCGGAGCAGTGCTTGGTAGCGCAAGCGCCTTTCCACAAAGTGTGACGCCGAGTTAAAGTCGCCACGCCGCGGGGTTCCCCGGCGCCCGACTCCTGCACCGAGCATCGACAATGCACCTTTACGCGAGGGCTACCGCCCGGTTCTGTGTTTTGCTTTCAGTGGCTGCCGCCTCGGCATCCGAAGCCACTGCCGACACCCCGGCGCTGACCGAAGTCCAGCAGTGGCACGCTCTGCTGCAACAGCAATGGGCTGCTGGCGAACAACCCTCGGCCACCCCGGAGTTTCCGGGGCTGACTGATGAGCTGGCCAGTGCGAAGTTGAACCAGGTGCGCAGCCTTGCGTCCCTGCTTTCCGGACAATCGAGCCAGCATGCCAAAACCCAAGATGAGCCAGTTTCACCGCCCTTGCTGACCGTCGGCCCAACCGGCGCCGGCTCACGCTGCGAAACCGCCTTGATCGTCAAAGCCGGCGATCGCGCCGAACTGGTTCTTCCGCAAGGACGACAAGTCTGGATCCGCTGGCACGCCGGAAGGACGGGAGCATTCCTCCTCAGCAGCCGGGGCTCCCAGGCCGACACCCGGATCGAGCAAATCGCGTCCTGCATGGAGACAGAAGCCACTCTGGCCAGCGACGACGACAGCTTCGGTCTGAACGCCGAGCTCGGCGTCGAGGCAGATTTCGTCGGTGAACCCTTCCTGTTCCGCATCTCCAACAGCTCCCTTGCCGACCAGGTCACCCTGTCGCTGAACCCCGCCATCGCGGTCAGCGGACGCGTGCTCGACGAATCGAACGGCGCGGGAATTCCAGGCGTCGGGGTGGCGATCCAATCGTCGGGCACCAGCTGGCTCCGGTACGCAGGGCAAACGGACGCTGCGGGGCGCTTTCGCATCTTGGCCAATGCGGACACCCAAGGCAGCTACCTGGCGCGCACTTTCGACCAGTACGGTAGTCCCGATTCGCTCAACTACGTTCACGAAGTACTCGGCGGCGCCTACTGCTGGCGTCGCTACAACGACTTTCATCAATGCGGGCCCAGCGCCACGGTCGACATTCCCGCGGAAGGACGCGGCGGGATCGACTTCCACCTGGGGCCGGGGCATACCCTTCATGGACGAGTGTCGGATCGCGAGTCCGGCGCACCGCTTGCCAATGCGCAAGTCGAGGCATCCCCTTCGACCTTCACTGGCCCTGCCATGTCGACCGTCACCGACGACTTGGGCAACTACCGTTTGACCGCCCTGGTGCCTGGGCGCTATCTCATCAGCGCGGAGCATTCCGAGTATCGCGGCCGCTGGCACGATGACCAACCCTGTTCGACGACTGGATGCTGGTCGGGTTCGGTGTCCGCTATTGAGCTCGCCGACGGGCAGTCCAGCGATCTGGACTTCCGTTTGACGAAGTACGCCTACATTGAAGCGACACTGCAGCTCGAGCGCCCTGCCCCGGATTCGTTTCCGTTTGTGTATGTGTCGCTGAGGCGCCCCAATGGTGCCGTACTGAGTTCCACCTTCAGCTTTCTCCTGGCGGGAGGGAAGGTTCGACTGGGCCCCCTTGAGCCTGGCGAATATCTGGTGCAGATCGCTACCCCCTGGTCCTTCTACACGCTTTACCCTTCCATCGTCTGTCCCGGCGATTGCAATGCCGAGATCGCCCAGGCTGAGCCGGTGGTAGTCAGCGGGCCGGGCGATGTCGTCCGGATCACTCTCCCCATTACCCACTACCCTTCGATACGGGGCCGCATCACCGAGGCAGGCACCGGCGCGCCGCTGGCGCAGTCGGTCGTGAGACTGTGGAACGTCGATGTCGAAGGGGTACATTCCGGGGGGGTCGGTGCGCAGGCGGACGAGACCGGACACTACGAGTTCGACACCATCCGTCCCGGAACCTATCTCCTCCAGGCGACCTCGACACAGCACGAGGATCGGGCGCACCCGGGCACAGTCTGCGAGACCGAGGATCCCCGCATCGACTGCCCTGATGCAGCACCCATTGCGCTGGACCTGCAGTCCGGCGACTACGACATCGACTTTGAGCTGAGCCGGCGCGCCTCAGTCAGGATGCGCCTGTTCAGCGGCGCGACACGCATCGATGTCGGGCAGCACTATTTCTGGTACGAGCCGGTGAGCGTACTGGATAGCAGCAATCAGCCGGTCCCGGGACTCTTCACCAGCACGCTGGAAGACGCCAATGAACTGGTGATCAGCGATCTGGAGCCAGGAGACTACCGAATCGGTGTCAATCTGGACGGCTTCTGGCCGCGCTATCGAGGAGCTCCCTCCTGCCCCCCGGCATTGACGTATCCGAGCAGTGCCTTCTCTGGCTGCGTGATCGAGTCCGCCGATGTACTAAGCGTCGGGACCGAGGACGTCGGCTGGGACATCGACCTTGAGCCGTCGTATGCGCGACGCACTCGTGCCGTCGACGCGCTGAGCCTCGCCGGGATCGCCGACGTCTCCATCGATCTGTGGGATAGCCAAGGTCGGCTGCTTTCCAGTGCCGTGACCGACGCGAACGGTGACGCCTGGACCAGGGTGCCGGGAGGAGGCTCCTCCAGCTCCCCAGTGTCGGGCAGGCTCTCCACCGACAACTATGCCGGCTATCTCGACCAGGTCTATCGCGACATTTCCTGCCCTAGAGGCACCTCGCCGTTTAAGGGCAACTGCAGCCTGTCCGCAGCCACCCCGATGGCCTTTCCCAATCTCGATCCGCAAGCGGAAGCCCTGCTGTTCAGGCTGGTCGCCGAAGGCAATGCGCCCGAGCCGGTGATCTTCGATTCGGGATTCGAATAGGGTCGGGCTGCGCTGCGCTGCGCGCACATGGCTTGCGTCGCCCTGAATCTTGCGGGGACGCTCCTGGCTGTCACAAGCGCTAGACGAGCCTGGCGACGAGTGAGGGCGAACCGGTGTCGCGCAGGGCTAGCCATTCTGCCAGTGCCAACTGCAACCCCCGAAAGCCGGGTAGTCTTGGCCTACCCGGCACCCATGCTGTGCTCAAGCCCTCAGGCGGCAGCACCCGCACTGAGACCGCGTCGCCTACGTGCGGCGCGCACGATGAGCCGGCCGGTGCCCATGCGGATGTCGTCGAACAGGGCGTATATGGTCGGCAGGAACAGCAGGCTGACGATGGTTGAGAAGACCAGGCCGCCGACGATGGCGCGGGCCATCGGGTAGTAGGCCGGGCCGTCGCCGCCGATCTGGGCACCGCCCACGCACAGCGGCAGCATGCCGAGGATGGTCGTGCCCATGGTCATCAGGATCGGCCGGAAGCGCTCGCGCGAGCCTTCGACCAGGGCGTCGGTGCGCGAATGGCCCTGCCGTCGCAACGCATTGATGTGTTCGAACATCACGATGCCGTTGTTCACCACCACGCCCATCAGCACCAGGATGCCGATCGAGGCCATGATGGTGAAGGTGGTGCCGGTCAGGGCGAACAGCCAGAACACGCCGAGCGCGGAGAAGAACACGCTGGTGATGATCGCCGCCGGCATCAGCAGCGACTCGAACAGGGCCGCCATGATGATGTAGACCAGGGCCAGGGCGATCAGGGTGTTGAAGGCCATCTGCTGGGCGGCCTGGTTGTTGCGCTCGAAGCTGCCGCCAAGGCTGCTGGTGTAGCCATCGGGAAGGCTGACGCTGGCCATCACCTTCTCCAGCGCCTCGCGCGCTTCTTCGGTGGTCTTTTCCGGCGCCAGGTTGGCCTGGATGGTCAGGCTGATCTGCCGGTCACGCCGGCGAATCTGGTTGGCGGCCTTTTCCATGTCGACCCGCACCAGGGACAGCAGGGGCACTTCGGTGCCGTCGCCGCGGCGCATCATCAGGCTGGACAGATCGTCGACGCTGAACTGCTCGGAGCCGGCAAAACGGATCCATACCGGAATCTCGGCATCGCCTTCGCGGAACTCGCGCAGCGGCGAGCCGCGCAGTGCGATGCCCACGTAGCGGGCCACTTCCTCAGCCGAGAATCCGTAGGCCAGGGCACGTTCGCGATCCACCTGGATGCGCACCTCCGAGTTGGCATCGCCGGTGTCCACGCGCACGTCGCGCAGTTCGGGCAACTGGCTCAGGACCGGAATCAGCGACGTGGCCAATTCTTCCAGCACTTCGTTGGAGTCACCGCTGAGACTGAAGCGGATGCCGTCCTCCTCGCCGCCGCCACCGCCGTCGTCGTCGCCAAATCCGATCTCGGCACGCGCCGACTTGGGCAGCTCCTCGCGCAGGATCTCCTGCAGCTCGCCCGGACTGAGCAGGCCGGACTCGTAGTTGCGCAGCATCAGGTAGTCGAGGATCCCGGGATTGGGCTCGACCATGGTGACCCGGATTCCGGCCCAGCCGCGCTCGGAGAACCAGGAGTAGATCTGGGTGATCTGGTAGCGCTCGCGACGCTCGTCGAGGAACTCCTCGACGCGCAGCACCTCTTCGGAAACCGTCTCCAGGCTGTAGCTGCCCTTCCACTGGAAATAGAACTCCAGCTCGCGACCGGACTCCTCGCTGAACATGTCGACCTTGGTCGCCTGCATCGGCACCATGCTCACCGCGACGATGGCGAAGATCGCCAGCAGCGACAGCGCGCGGTGGTTGAGGGTCCAACGCAGGGCGCCGGCATAGCGCCTGGACACGCGACGGATGAAGCCGGCTTCGCTGGCCAGATTGGCAGGGGTGCGGATCTTCGCCGAGATCATCGGGATCAGGCTGACCGCGACGATCCACGAGGCCAGCAGGGCGATGGTGATGGTCATCGCAACCTGGCCGAGGTAGATACTGATGAAGTTGCGCTCGCCGAACAGGTTGGGCGCGAACACGATGATGCTGGTCAGGGTGCCGGCGCTGATCGCCAGCTGCACGCTGCGGGTGCCCTCGATGGCACAGCGCATCGGGTCATCGGGGTACTTCTCGCGGTACTGGTAGATGCTCTCGACCACCACCACCGAGTTGTCGACCAGCATGCCGATGCCGAGCAGCAGGCCCATCATGGTCAGCACGTTGAGGGTGAAGCCGCCGAAGTACATCGCGCCAAGGGTCATCACGATGCACAGCGGGATCGACAGGGTGACCATCAGGGTCGAGGCCCAGTGCCGCAGGAAGGCGAACAGGACCAGCATCGACAGCAGGGCGCCGATCATGCCGGCCTTGACCAGCTCGTTGATCGAACTGGTCACGCTCTCGGCCTGGTCGCTGATCACCTTGACCTGGATGCCCTGGAAGTCGGTGGTCGCGGCGATCCGGTCAACTTCCTCAAGCACCAGGGCGGAAACATCCACCAGGTTGGCGCTGCGCTCGCGGAAGATATCCAGGCCCACCGCAGCGCGGCCGTCGAGACGCCGGCCGAAGTCGGTCTCCTGATCCTTCAGGCGGACCATCGCGACGTCCTTGAGCTTCAGCCCGCGATCATTGATCACCAGCTCGCGCAGCTCATCGAGGTCGCGCAGCTCGCCGACCGGCTGCACCCGCAGCCGGCGCATGCCGTCGTCGATCTCGCCGGCGGAGACCGAAAAATTCACCGCCTGCAGCCGCGCGGCCAGCTCGTTCAACGCAACGCCGTGCGCGCCGATGCGCGAAGGGATCACCGCGATCTCGACCTCGGGCGGCGGCGCGCCGCTGATTTCGACCCGGGCCACCCCGGGAATACGCTCGATGCGCCGCGCCATCAGCTGCTTGATCAGGGTGTACTCGCCGGTCATGTCGCGCTCCCCGGCAAAGCGCACCCGCAGCAGGGGCTGGTCGCTGGGCGAGAAGTTGCGCACGAAGTAGCGCTGCAGGTCGTCGGGCAGCTCATCGCGAACCGCGTCGATGCGCTCGCGCGCCTCGCTGGCAGTCAGGTCGATGTCGCGCAGCCAATCATCGAACATCACGAACACGCCAGCGCCATCCGCGCTGCTGTTCGAGTTGATCATGCCGATGCCCGGCAGGGTCGAGAGCGCCTCCTCGACCGGACGGGTCAGGGTGCGCTCGACCTCCTGCGGGGTCGAGCCGGGATACGGCAGGTCGACGAAGATGAAGGGAACATTGACCTCGGGGAACTGCTCCAGCGGCAGGCGCTGGGTGGCAAGAATGCCGACCAGCACCAGCGAGACGTAGAACATCACCGCCGATACCGGCCGCTTCAGGCTCAGCTCCGCAAGGCTCATGCATTGCCCTCCACAGTCTGCATCGGCGCCAGGGCGCGGCGCTGGCGTTCGCCACGCTCAAGGTAGACCGCGTCAGCGGTGCGGTCGAGCAGGTCGTAGACCACCGGAATGACAATCAGGGTGAGCAGAGTGGAGACCGCCAGGCCGCCGATCACGGTGATTGCCATCGGCGACTTCACCTCGGCGCCCTCGCCGCCGAAAAAGGCCAGCGGAGTGAAGGCGATCAGGGTGGTCAGGGTGGTCATGACGATCGGCCGCAGGCGCGACTCGGCGCCCTGGGCAATCGCATCACGCTTGGCCACGCCTTCCATGCGCAGCTGGTTGATCTTGTCGATCAGCACGATGGCGTTCTTGACCACGATACCGACCAGCAGGATCAGGCCGATGAACACCACCACCGACACCGCCGACCCGGACAGCCACAGCGCCAGCGCCGCGCCGACCATGGCCAGCGGAATGCTGAACATGATCACGAAGGGATGCAGCAGGGACTCGAACTGCGAAGCCATGACCAGGTAGACCAGAAAGATCGCCAGGCCCAGCGCGAACAGCAGGGAGTTGATCGAAGCCTGCAGCTCCTCGCCCTGGCCGCCGATGTGCAGGCGGATGTCAGCGCCCAGCGGGCTTTCCTGGACCAGCGAATTGACCCGCTGCACCGCGGTACCCAGATCGATGCCCTGCAGGTTGGCGCGGACGATCGCCACGCGCACCTGGTCGGAGCGATTGATCTCGCTGGGTCCGATGGTTTCGACGACCTCGGCCACCGAGTCGAGAGTCAGCGGACGCTCGCTCTCGGGATTGACGATCAGCCGGCGGATATCCGCCACCGAGGCGCGGTCGTCTTCCTGGGCGCGGACCAGAACGTCGATCTTGCGCTCGCGGAAGCTGTAGCGGGTGGCCACCTCACCGCGCACCTTGCGCACCACCTGGTCGGCGATCTGCCGGGTGGTCAGACCAAGCGCCGCGGCGCGCTCCTGATCGAAGCGGATCTGGATCTCCGGGAAGCCTTCCTCGACCGTCGACTTGACGTCGACGAAGCCGGGCTCGGACTGCAGCATGTCGGACAGCTGACGCCCGGCGCGCTGCAGTGCGGACAGGTCATTGCTGCGCAGCTCGACCTCCAGCGGGGTGGAGAAGCTGAACAGTTCGGGGCGGCCGAACTTGACGTCGACACCGGGGAAGCCGGCCATGGTCTGGCGCATCCGGTCGGTCACCTCGGCCTCGGTCTCGCGGCTGTAGCCGGCGCCCAGCACCACGGTCAGCTTGGCGATGTTCTCGCCGGACTCGGTCGGATTGGCGTCGAGCCGGGTACCGCTGCCGGACACGCCGTACAGCTGCTGGATATCGCTATCGCCCTCGTGCGCGGCCTGCACCGCACGCACCAGTGAATCGGTGTCGCGCAGCTGGGTGCCCGGCGAGAGCTTGGCGGTCATCTCGAAACGGTCCTGGGCGAACTGCGGGATCAGGTCGGTACCAAGGCCGCGGACCAGCAACAGGGACAGTCCGAATGCCAGCGCGGCAACGCCCAGCACGATGGCCGGATTGTCCAGCGCACGCGGCAGCACCTGCTGATAGCGCTCGGCGGCGCGATCGTATAGGAACAGCATGCCGCCGCCGACCCGCGAGAGAACCGCGCCGATGGCACGCAGCAGACCACCGCCGAGGCGACCAAACACGAAGCCGAGCACCAGAGCCAGCGCCGGGGCCAGCAGGCAGAGCAGGACCACGCCCAGCAGCAGCGGCAGCAGGGCCAGCCTTGGCAGCAGGGTCAGCGCGAACATTCCGTTCCGCCGCAGCTTGCTTGCCTGCGACTGCAGCGGCCAGCGCAGCCAGTCGAGGGTGAACTGCCAGGCCCGGCGCCAGGCCGGCTGTGCCGGCACCGCATCGGCATCAGCGAAGGCCAGCGGCGAGCGCGCCTTCAGCGAGGCCAGCATCGGAATCAGGGTCAGCGCCACGACCAGGGAAATGATCAGGGCGATCGAAACGGTCAGCGCCTGGTCCTTGAACAGCTGGCCGGCAACGCCTTCGACGAAGACCAGAGGGAAGAACACCGCCACCGTGGTCAGGGTGCTGGCGACCACCGCCATGCTCACCTCGCGGGCGCCGGTGATGGTTGCCTCGATCACCCCGAGGCCGCGCTCGCGGGCCTTGGCGATGCTTTCCAGCACGACGATCGAGTCGTCCACCACCATGCCGGTGGCGAGAGCCAGACCGGCCAGCGACATCACGTTGAGGCTCAGGCCAAGCTGGCCCATGAAGAAGAAGGTGGCGATGATCGACACCGGCAGGGACAGACCGATGACGAAGGTGCTCCAGCCATCGCGCAGGAACAGGAAGATGATCAGCACGGCGAGCAGGCCGCCGATCACGGCCTCGAACTTCACCTCGTCCAGCGCGGCGCGGATGAAGGTCGCCTGATTCTCGACCACGCGAAGGTCGCTGTTGAGCGGCAGGTTGCTCTGCAGCCGCTTGATTTCGGCGAGCACGCCATCGGCGACCGCAACGGTATTGGCATCGCCTTCCTTGTACAGGGCGATCTCGACCGCTTCCTTGCCGCCCAGGCGAATGATGGCCTCGCGTTCCTTGAAGCCCTGGCTGACGCTGGCCACATCACGCAGCTTGATCGGCACGCCATTGAGGTTGGCGACCAGCATCTCGCGCATCTGTTCCAGGCCGGAGAACTGGTTGACGGTGCGCACCAGGTAGCGCTGCGAGCCCTCTTCGATCCGCCCGCCGGAGATGTTGACGTTCTCCTGGCGCAGGCGCTCGATGACGTTGTTCACCGAGAGCTTGAGCTGGGACAGGCGCTGGTCGTCGATCAGCACCTGCACCTCATCCTCCAGGCCGCCGGAAATCTTCACCGCGGCGACGCCTTCGACCGGCTCCAGGCGCTTTTTCAGCTCTTCGTCGGCATAGCGGCGCAGGCGCATCAGCTCGCTGACTTCCTCGCCCCCGCGCTCGGCGGTGGAGGCGAAAATCAGCCGCATCACCGGCTCGGTGCTCGGATTGAAACGCAGCAGGACCGGCGCCTTGACCTCCAGCGGCAGGCGCAGTACCTCGAGCTTGTCGCGGACCTCCAGGCTGGCCTTGTCCATGTCGGTGCCCCAGGCGAACTCGAGCACCACGTCGCTCTGCCCGGTGCGCGAGATCGAGCGCAGCTTGCGCAGGCCGCGGACCACGCCGACCGCTTCCTCGATCGGCTCGGTGACCAGGGTTTCGATCTCCGAGGGCGCCGCACCGACGTACTCGGTGCGTACGGTCAGCGTCGGATAGCTGAGGTCAGGAAGCAGATTGACCTTGAGATCGGACAGCGCGATCAGGCCGAACAGCACCAGGGTGAACATGGCCATCGCCACGGTCACCCTGCGGCGGGTGGACAGCTCGACGATGCTCATGGACGGGCAGCACCTGCAATCGCATCAGCCGAGGCGCGGGCCAGCGCCGAGGAAGGAACGATGACCTGCACCTTGGAGCCGTCACGGACCGCGACCTTGCCCGCGGTGACCACCTGGTCGCCCTCGGACAGGCCGGCCAGCACCTCGGCGAACTCACCGTTGATGTAGCCCAGGGTCACCGGCGTGCGGATCACCTTGTCTTCCTGCACCACGAAGACCGCCGGATCAGCGTTCTCTTCGAGCAGGGCGACACGCGGCACCGAGAGGGTCTCGCTGCGGCGGTCATAGATCACCTGGATGCGGCCGAACATGCCCGGCTTGAGCCGACCCTTTCCGGCCTCGAAACGCGCCGTGGCGCGGAAGGTGCCGGTCGCGGCATCGATCACCGGGCTGATCCGGTCGATCACGCCTTCGAACTTCTGACCGGGCAGGGCATCCACGCCCAA
This sequence comes from uncultured Lysobacter sp., assembly GCA_964350895.1. Taxonomy (GTDB): domain Bacteria; phylum Pseudomonadota; class Gammaproteobacteria; order Xanthomonadales; family Xanthomonadaceae; genus Pseudomarimonas. The sequence goes on along the minus strand of CAYGMG010000004.1, from coordinate 45,278 downwards.
GGTCACCGCAAGGCCCGTTTCCAGCTTGCCCAACTCGCGCTCAGGCACGTTCAGCACGGCCTCCAGACGCTCGATGTTGACGATCCGGAACATGGTCTGGTTGAGCTGGATGAGATTGCCGTTCTTGACCATACGCTGTGCCACCACGCCACTGATCGGCGCGACCACATTGGTATAGCTCAGCTCCAGCTTGGCCAGGTCCCAGGCCGCACGCTGACTGGCAACGTCGAAGCGCAGCCGCTCGTGGGCATCAGCGGCGACCAGCTTGCGCTCGAACAGCTCCTGCGAGCGGGCGAACTCGGCCTGCAGCTTGCGCAGGGTCGCCTCGGCGCGGGCCACTTCAAGGCGTGCACGATCCGGATCGATCCGCGCCAGCACCTCGCCTGCCTTGACCTGCTCGCCCTCTTCGGTCAGCAGCTGCAGCAGGACACCCGAGGTCTTGGCCACGACCTGAGCCTCCTCGGGCGCTTCCAGCGCGGCGGTGCCGGCATAGCTTGCCTCGATGTCGCGGCGCGCGACTGGCGCGACCTCGACCGGAATCGGCTGCGGCTCGACCTTGGGCTTGCCGTCCTTGCCAAGCTCGGCGCCCTCGGCGTTGTCCTGCTTGGCCTGCGAGTCGGTATCAGCATCCGCCTCCGGCTTGCCACCACAGCCGGCCACGGCGACAGCCAGGATCAGGCTGAGGGCACTCAGGCGGAGCAGGCGGAGCGGAGCCTTGGGCTCGGTACGGGCGATGTCATTCATGACGGATCCGGGGCAGCGAAGGGGGTACTGGTGTTATAGTCAACTACTACACTGACATAGTCAAGCAGCGTGGCGGCAGTGTGCGCCGGCCGACGCCCGCCAGCTTGTGCAACTAGTCACGGCAGGCGCCTTACGAGGCCGATCCCGCTGGATTGGACCGCTTTCGTTCAGTTTGCGTTAGGCTTGCGCAGCTTGATGTGAGCAATCGACTGTCTGGCGGCATCCTTGGCCAGCCCGGTATACTCGCCGCTTGCCCTGACTCGAACGACCCCGGACCCGCGAATGAAGCTGATCCCTCGTCTGGCTGCCTGTGTGGCGGCGCTCTGCATCACCCTGCCCGCCTTCGCCCAGGAAGGAGACGCTGAAAAAGGTCGCCTGAAGGTCTACACCTGCACCGGCTGCCACGGCATCGAGGGCTACCGGAACATCTATCCGCACTACCACGTGCCGAAGATCGGTGGCCAGAACTACGAATACCTGGTGATCGCACTGACCGCCTATCAGAAGGGCGAGCGCAAGCATCCGACCATGCAGGCGCAGGCCGAGAGCTTCACTGCCGAGGACATCGCGGACATCTCGCGCTATCTGTCCGGCGTCGGCCACAACGAACAGTAAGGACGCTTCCGACATGATCCGCATTGCATTCGTGGTCGCGCTGGCGACGCTCTCCCTGCCGGCCGCCGCCAAGGGCGATATCGAGGCCGGCAAGGCCAAGTCGCAGACCTGCCAGGCCTGTCACGGCGTTGACGGCAACGGCATGGGTGACGGGCAGTACCCGCGCCTGGCCGGGCAGTACGCCGACTACCTCGAGAAGTCGCTCAAGGACTATCGCTCCGGCGCCCGCGCCAACGCGATCATGGCCGGCTTTGCCAGCACCTTGAGCGATGAGGATATCCGCAATCTGTCCGCCTACTACGCGGCGCAGAAGGGTCCACTGCGCGACCTCAGCCACACCAAGTAAGCGCAGCGCAATGCTGTGTCACAGGGGCCCCATCGGGGCCCTTGTCGTTTCCGGCGCTCAAAGCGCGGCTTACTTGCAGTAACGCTGGAACTTGTGCAGGTCGATCTCGCGCGACACGTCGGGATCGCTTGCCTGCAATCGCGCCTCGATCTTGCCGCAGTCGTCCGGCTGCGGGCGACCCATCAGGAACTGGACCACGGCCAGCACGATGTCCTCTGGCGTAAAGCTGCGCCTCAGGCGCAGGGCAACGGTTTCGGCATAGGCCGCATCGGTAGAGCCGGGCAGCGCGACACGGCGGTCATAGGTGATCCGTGCATAGTCATCGAAGACCGGCAGGTCGGCGTCCTGATCCGGCAGGTCGATACCGCCATCCGGGCGCCATAGCTGGAGGGGTGGCGCCGGCGGCTCGACCGGCCGCGCATCGCGTGGCACTTCAATGGCCTGCATGCGCCGGGTGCCGGGAGGGTCCGGTCGCGGCGAGGCAACCCGCCGGATCGGCCGTGCCGGCGGCACCGGCATCGCAGGAACGGCAAGTTCGGCAGGCGTGCTGCGCTCGACGAAGACCACTTCGATCCGCTGCGGCGGCCGTTCGGGCTGCCAGCGCGAAACCGTGATCCAACCCCACAACAGGGCGCCGTGCAGGGCGATGGCCAGGATGCCGGCAAGCAGCCGGATGCGGCGCAGCGCGACATCATCGCCGGCGCGCCGCTCGGCCCGGCCAACGACCAGGGCCTCGGCCGGGTCGGTCACGCCTGCCGTTTGAAGTACGGGTTGTTGCCGCTGTCGTGGTCGGTGGCGTCGATCACCGCGGTGATCTCGGGCACCCGCTCGCGCAGGGTGACTTCGACGCCCTGGCGCAGGGTCACGTCGACCATGCCGCAGCCGTGGCAGCCACCACCGAAGCGCAGCACGACCGCATTCTCGGCGGTGATCTGCTCGACGCTGACCCGACCGCCGTGTGAGGCAAGCTGGGGATTGATCTCGGCGTCCAGCACCTGCTGTACGCGGGCGATCACGCTGCCCTCGCCGGCCGCTGCAGCGCCCTTGATCCGCGGCGCCTTGATGCTGACCTGGCCACCACCCACCGCTTGCGCGAAGTCGATCTCGGCACCATCGAAGTAGGGAACGCTGGCACTTTCAACAAACAAGGTGAAGCCATCACAGTCGACCGCCCACTCCTGGCCGTCGAGATCGGACTTCTCGCAGAACTCCAGGCGCGCATCGGCGCTCGGCGTACCGGCGCGCAGCGCGGACAGGCGAATGCCGAGGAAATCGGCGTCCTGCTGCTCGATAAGACGGCGGAAATAGGACTGGGCTGCCTCGGTGATCTGGATCATGCGGAACCTGGGACGGAAGTGGGGAATTCAGCGCGCGGAAGTTTACTCAGGGCGCGTTAGAAGCTCGTTGTTATACTCGCAATCCACCCTGAACAAGGAGGCCCGCATGTCCTGGGACGACCTCGCTTCAAGCCACTGCAAGCCGCTCAAGGGTGCCGAGCACCGGCTTTCCGGCAGCGATCTGGAATCGGCCATGAGCAAGCTGCCCGACTGGCAACTGATCGCCGCCGGCGAAAAGCTGCGCGCCGAGTTCGGCTTCGATGACTACTACCGCACCCTTGCCTACGTCAACGCGCTGGCCTACATCGCCCATCGTGAGGACCACCACCCGGATCTGGGCGTGCACTACAACCGCTGCGTGGTCGAGTTCTCGACCCACGACTGTGGCGGCGTGACCCGCAATGACCTGATTTGCGCAGCCAAGGCCAGCGCCCTGTACGCCGACCGCCACGGCGGCTGAGCCGGGCTCAGCCTGCCGACAGCCGGTCCAGCACGCCCTTCAGTTCATCGGGCAGCGGCGCATTGAGCACGTAACGCTCGCCGCTGACCGGCAGGCTGAATTGCAGCGAGGCGGCATGCAGGAACATCCGCCGCAGGCCGACCGATTTCAGCGCGCGGTTGGCCTCGGCGTCGCCGTATTTCTCGTCGCCCGCTACCGGATGGCCGAGATGGGCGGCGTGGACGCGGATCTGGTGAGTGCGCCCGGTGTCGATCTTGACCTCCACGTAGCTGTGTCCGCCGGGGCGATCGATCACGCTGAAGTGGCTGAGTGACTCCTTGCCCGCGGCATCCACCCGGACCATCCGCTCACCGCCCTGCAGCACCGACTTCAGCAGCGGCGCATCGACACTGACCCTTGGCTTGCGCAGGTTGCCGGCGAGCAAGGCCAGGTAACGCTTTTCCATCCCGCCTTCGCGCATCAGCGCCTGCATCTCGGAAAGCGCCGAACGCTTCTTGGCCAGCACCAGGACGCCGCTGGTGTCGCGATCGAGCCGATGCACCAGCTCCAGGGTCTCGCCAGGACGCGCCGCGCGCATCAGTTCGATGGCGCCATGGCTGATCCCGCTGCCGCCGTGGCTGGCGACGCCGCTGGGCTTGTCGATGGCGAGCAGCCAGCGGTCCTCGAACACGATCGACTGCTCGATGCGCTGGGTGGCCGCGCTGGAAGGCGGCTGTTTGTCGCCGGAATCCCCCAGTCGAACCGGCGGAATGCGAATCTCATCACCGCCTGAGATACGGGTATCAGGCTTGGCCCGCCCCCCGTTCACGCGCACCTCGCCGGTGCGAAGAATCCGATAAATCAATGACCTGGGCGCGCCCTTGAGCTGGCCGAGCAGGAAGTTGTCGAGCCGCTGACCTTCCCGGTCGGGCTCTACCAGCACCCGGCGCACACCACCGCCGGCCTTGTCGTTTGCTGCCATGACTCCTCGCTTGGTACACTCGCGCCGCGAAATTACGTCAGGATTCTGCTGTTTGCTCAAATACTTGGAGCACACAGCGCAGATTGCCACCGAGGTTTCGCCGGCGCCGTCTAGTTCACAGATGGTAAGCGCTGGCAGAACGTTGTGCTCGAAGGGCAGTTGGATGTGATCGCACGGAAACCCCAAATGATGTTTCCGGCATGGAGGCCGGGGCGGTGCTGGTGCACCTTCCGGTTTGACTTAACAAGCGCTCCCGCGGCCGAACGCCGTGGTGTTGTAGCGCTGGAGCATTCGCAGCGGTGGTCGGGCGCTTTGCGCTGGCCATCTGCCCCACAGGGCGCGGACACCCGGCGTTCCTCGCGGTCGAGCGCGTGAGGAATGACACACAATGAAGAGGATGCTGATCAACGCCACCCAGCAGGAAGAGCTGCGGGTCGCTATTGTTGACGGTCAAACGCTGTACGACATCGATATCGAACAGCCGTCTAAGGAACAGAAGAAAGGCAACATCTACAAGGGCCGGATCACCCGTCTGGAGCCCTCCCTGGAAGCCGCTTTCGTCGAATACGGCGGCGAGCGCCACGGCTTCCTGCCGCTGAAGGAAATCTCCCGCGACTACTTCGCCCAGGGCGTAGACCCGAACAAGGCCGGCCTGAAGGAGCTGCTGCGCGAAGGCCAGGAAGTCGTCATCCAGGTCGACAAGGAAGAGCGCGGCAACAAGGGCGCGGCGCTGACCACCTTCATTTCGCTGGCCGGCCGCTACCTGGTGCTGATGCCTAACAGCCCGCGGGCTGGCGGCGTGTCGCGGCGGATCGAAGGCGAGGACCGGGCCGCGCTGAAAGAGGCCATGGACCAGCTGCAGATTCCCGACGACATGGGCGTCATCATCCGCACTGCCGGCATGGGCCGCGAGGCGGACGAGCTGCAGTGGGACCTCGACTACCTGCTGCTGGTCTGGAAGTCGGTCGCCGAGGCGGCGCTGAAGAAGCCCTCGCCGTTCCTGATCTATCAGGAGTCGCGGCTGATCATCCGCGCCCTGCGCGACTACCTGCGCGCCGATGTCGGCGAGATCCTGATCGACCACGAGGGTGTGTTCCAGGACGCCCGCGAGTTCGTCGAGCAGGTGATGCCGCAGAACCTGCGCAAGCTCAAGCTGTACAGCGACACCACGCCGCTGTTCTCGCGCTTCCAGATCGAAACCCAGATCGAGAACGCCTACGAGCGCCAGGTCCGCCTGCCTTCGGGCGGCTCGATCGTGGTCGACCAGACCGAGGCGCTGACCGCGGTCGACGTCAACTCGGCGCGCGCCACCAAGGGTGGTGACATCGAGGAGACCGCGTTCAACACCAACCTCGAGGCGGCCGATGAAGTGGCCCGTCAGCTGCGCCTGCGCGACCTCGGCGGCCTGGTGGTGGTCGACTTCATCGACATGGGCTCGAACAAGCACCAGCGCGAGGTGGAAAACCGCCTTGCCCAGGCGCTCAAGCAGGATCGCGCCCGGGTCCAGGTCGGCCGCATTTCGCGCTTCGGCCTGCTGGAGATGTCGCGCCAGCGCCTGCGCCCGTCGCTTGGCGAGTCGAGCCAGGTGGTCTGTCCGCGCTGCGAGGGTCACGGCCGCTTGCGCTCGGTGGAGTCGCTGTCGCTGTCGATCCTGCGTCTGGTCGAAGAGCAGGCAATGAAGGACAACACCGGCCAGGTGCTGGTGCAGGCGCCGCAGGAGATTGCCAACTACCTGCAGAACGAGAAGCGCCGTCCGCTGATGGAGATCGAGGCACGCCACGACGTGCCCTTGGTGATCGTCGCCGACGCCCAGCTGGAGACCCCGCATTTCCACGTCACCCGCATCCGTGAAAACGAGCTGGGCGAAGAGACCGCCAAGCCGAGCTATCACCGTGCCACGCCGCGGCGACTGGAAACCCACCAGCTGACCCGCTCCAACCTCAACATCCCGGCCGCCCCGGCGGTGACCAATGTCAAGCCGGCGACCCCGGCCCCGGTGCGCGGCAGCGACGAGGAAGCCGATGAGGCGCCCGTGGCGGCAGCGGCGCCGACTCGCCAGCCGGCCAGCACCCCGGTGCCGAGCCATTCCGAAGGGATGATCTCGCGCATCGTGCGTTTCTTCCGCGGCACGCCCTCGGTGGCCAGCGCCGCTGTGCCTGCCGAGAAGGCCAAGCCCACGGCGGAGAGCAAGCCGGCGCGCGACGGCAAGCGTCGTGACGGCAAGCGTGGCGAGGATCGCCCGCCGCGCGAGCGTGGTGAGCGCAGCGAACGCGGCGAACGCCAGCGCGGCGAGCGAAAGGAGCGCGGCGAACGCCAGCGCGACCGGCAGCGCGACGAGCAGGCCGACAAGCCGCGCGAGGAAAATCGCGACGAGCCGCGCAGCAGCAAGGGCGGTGGTCGCGGCAATGCCCAGCAGGGCAAGCGCGAAAAGGCCCAGCAGGAGCCGCGCAAGCAGGAAAAGCCGGCCAGCGAAGGCAGCGCGCCCGAGGACAAGCAGGCCAAAGCAGCGGCAGCAGCGGCTGCCGCCGCAGCGGCGGCGACCTCCGGCGACAGCGAAGCCGAGCAGGCAGCAGCGCAGCAGATCACGGGCGAGCAGTCCGACGCCGCGTCCAATGCCGACAACACCCAGGGCGAAGGCGGCGGACGCCGTCGTCGCGGCCGTCGCGGCGGCCGTCGTCGTCGTCGTCAGCAGGACGGCAACGGTGGTTCCAGCGTCGAGGGCTTGGATCAGGAGCAGGACCAGGGCCAACTGGACTTCGACGATGATCAGGACAGCGGCAGCGACGAGGCCGCACCGGCGTCGCGCAAGCAGGCGGTAGCCGTGGCCAGTGTCGCAGCGCTGTCTCCGGCACCGGTCCTGGCGCCCGCGCCGGTTCCTGCCTATGCTCCGGCTCCGGCTCCGGCTGCCGCGCCGGCCGCCGAGGCCGAAACCAAGCCTGCTCAAGCGCCGCCCCTACAGGCCGAGCCATCGAGTGCCGAGCCCGCCAGCAGCGCTCCGAAGCAGCAGGCCAACCCTGCGCCCAAGGCCGAACCGGACCCGGCGAACAAGCCGCAGCCCGACGCCGAGGCCGCGGCGCAGAATGCGCAGCCCGAGTCCGCAGCGCAGGCCAACAAGCCTGCGCCCGCAGCGGCTCCAGCGGCCGATGAAGTGGCCAACCACCCGGCACCGGCCGAGCCTGCTGCGCCGGTGGAAGCCGCTGCGAGCAAACCGGTTGCGATGAGCGTCAGCGAGTCAGCCGAGCTGCCCAAGCCTGCTACCGAGCAGGTCGACAGCCCGGCACCGCCGGCCGCGGCCAACGAAGCGGATAGCACACGGGTCGCCACGCCGGCCGCAGCACCTGCTGCCAGCGAGGCCGTACCGGTCGAGCAGGCCAAGCCGCTGCCGGTCGACGCCGCCGTGTTGGCCGAGGCCCCGACCGATGGGCTCGCGCGGATCGAGGATGGCGAGCTGGCCGAAGTGATCGAAGCGCCAACGGCAAGCACGCCGGATGCGGACGGCCAGGCCGACTCAGCCGAGCAGCAGAAGGATTCCGGCAGCGCGGATACGCAGGCCGGCAACCGCTGAGCAAGAACCGCCGACCCGTCACAGGACGGGTCGGCGGTGCCTCAGGAACCGCTGAGCGAGCCCTGCGCGCTGCGCCGGACCTGCACAGGCTCCCGGGTCACACCGCAACTCCGTAGCTGTTGGCCAGCCGGGCCAGGGTGACCACGTCATCCACACCCAACTTGTCGAGCAGGCGCAGCTTGTGCGTCGAGACGGTTTTCGGACTCAGGTGCAAGGACTCGGCGATCTCCCGCCCGCGCTTGCCCTGGCACAGCATCTTCACTACTTCCAGTTCCCGCGGAGAGAGCAGGTCGAACGGCGACTGCTCGCCGCCGGGCGGCTCCAGCGCCAGTCGCTGGGCGATTTCCGCCGACAGGTAGCGGCGCCCCTGGGCCACTTCGCGCAGGGCGCGCAGAAACTCCTCGTGAGCGCAGGCCTTGGCCACATAGCCCAGCGCTCCCGCGGACAGCAGCCGTCGCGGCAGCGGCCCTTCCTCCTGCATGGTGACGATCACCACCTTCTGCCCGGCACGCGCCTTGACCAGGCGTTCGGTCACCTCAAGGCCGCTCATGCCCGGCAGATGCAGGTCACAGACCACCACATCCGGTTTGAGCTGGCGCGCCAGGCGAATACCTTCTTCACCCTCCCCGGCCTCGCCGAGCACGCTGAAATCACTGGTGCCTTCCAGCAACATGCGCATGCCGGTGCGCACCAGCGCATGGTCATCGATAAGCAATACCGTGGTCATCCTGCCCCCGCAGATGGCCTGTCCCTGATCCCGGATGCTCGCATGCAGGCGCGGCCATCTCAAGCATCAGCGCAAAGGATCCGACGACCTGCCCCAGTCAGTCGGCGACGTCGCGCAGCGGCTGCAGTGCCGGGTCCAGCGCGACCCGCTGGTCGAAGACGAAGCAGCGCCCCTCCCAGCCTTCCCCGCCGACGGCCTCGAAGTAGCCAAGGATGCCGCCGTCCAGCTGCAGCACGTTGTCCCAGCCTGCCTGCCGCATCCACAGCGCGGCCTTCTCGCAGCGGATGCCACCGGTGCAGAAGGTGACCACCGTGGAATCGGCCAGCGCCTCGCGATGCGCGCTGACCGCGGCGGGAAAATCGACGAAGTCGTCGATCGGCAGGCGCAGCGCATCGCGAAAGCTGCCGTGCGCCAGCTCCTCGCGATTGCGCGTGTCGACCAGGGCCAGCGGCCGGCCGTGGTCATCCCGACCCTGCTGCAGCCAGCGACGCAGGGTCGCGGCATCCACGCCCGCGGCGCGCCCCGCACCCGGCTCGATACCCGGCTGGCGAAAGGCGATTATCTCGCGCTTGCACTTCACCTTCAGCCGCCGAAAAGGCAGGCTGCTGCTCCAGCTGAACTTGCAGTCCAGCTGCGCTGCCGCCGGCAGCTGGTTCGGCAGCCAGACAAGGAACTCCCGCAGCGCGGTTTCCTCGCCGGCGAGGAACAGGTTGATCCCCTCGGGCGCCAGCAGAACACTGCCGCGCAGCGCCGCCTGCTCGGCGCGTGCGAGAAGTCGCTCGCGCAGCTCGGCGAGCTGATCGAGGGAGCAGAAGGCGTAGGCGGCGACGTTGAGCAGCATGCTGGCGATTTTATCCCGGATACGGCGCGGCAAAGCCGGCAAGGCTGTGCACTGCTGACGGATCGGCGATAATCCGCGGCCGTCATCCTGCGCCACCCACATGCTTGCTTCGATCACCGCCCTCGACTGGCGCGGCCCGCTGGCCGAGGCGGTGCGCGCCGAGCTGGACGCCAAGACCAAGCCGCCCGGCTCGCTGGGCCGGCTCGAAGCGCTGGCCCTGCAGCTGGCCCTGATCCAGGACCGCCCGCGCCCGCGGCTTGCCGACTGTCGCAGCATCGTGTTCGCTGCCGACCACGGTGTCGCCGCCGAGGGCGTGTCGCCCTATCCGCAGTCGGTCACTGCGCAGATGGTCGCCAATTTTCTCGCCGGCGGCGCGGCGATCTCGGTGCTCTCGCGCGAGTTCGGCTGCGCCCTGAGCGTGGTTGACTGCGGCCTGCGCGAGCCGCTCGCTGCGCATCCGGCGCTGCTGCAGCGTCGCTTGGGCCTCGGCAGCGGCAACCTGCTGCGCGAGCCGGCGCTGCAGCCACAGCAGGTCGATGCCGCGCTGGACAACGGCAGTGCCGTGGTCGATGAGCTGCCTGCCGACTGCTATGTCCTCGGCGAGATGGGCATCGCCAACAGCAGCAGCGCGGCGGCGCTGATGCATGCCAGCACCGGTCTTGCCGCCGAGCACTGCACCGGACGCGGTACAGGGCTGGATGACCAGGGCCTTGCGCACAAGACCGCGGTGATCGCCGCGGCAGTGATGCAACAAGGGCGCAGCGATGACCCGCGGGTTCTGCTGTCGCGTTTCGGCGGATTCGAGATCGCCACCCTGTGCGGCGCCATGCTCGGTGCCGCAGCCCGACGCCGTGTGGTCCTGGTCGATGGGTTCATCGCCACGGCCGCTGCAGCGATGGCCATGCGCCTTGAACCCGCGGTCCGCGACTATCTGGTCTTTGCCCACTGCTCGGCCGAACAGCCGCACGCCGCATGGCTGGCGGAACTGGATGTTGTGCCCCTGCTCGATCTGGGCCTACGCCTGGGCGAGGGCAGCGGCGCCGTGCTCGGGCTGCCCCTGCTGCGCGCCGCCTGCGCCATCCTCGACAGCATGGCGACCTTCGCTGGCGCCGCGGTCGACGGCCGCGCATGAACCTGGCCCACGAACTGCGCCTGTTCCAGGTCGCGGTGCAGTACTTCACCCGACTGCCGGTACCGGCGATCCGCGACTTCGACCCGGCCTGGCTGAGCCACAGCGCACGCTATTTTCCGCTGGTTGGCTGGCTGGTCGGCATCGCCAGCGCCCTGGTCTTCTGGCTGGCAGCGCAATACTGGAACGGCGCGGTGGCCGCCGGGCTGGCTCTTGCCTGCTCGGCCGTGCTGACCGGTGCCTTTCACGAGGACGGCCTTGCCGACACCTTCGACGCCCTCGGCGGCAGCGTCAGTCGCGAGCGCGCGCTGGAAATCATGCGCGACTCGCGGATCGGCAGCTATGGCAGCCTTGCCCTGCTGCTGAACACCGGACTGCGTTGGGCGGCGCTTGCCAGCCTGGCTGCCGCAAGCGGCGCGCTGGCCCTGCTCCTGCTGCACCCGGCCGCACGCGGCGGCGCGGCGACCCTGATGACGCGCCTCGACTATGTCCGCGACGATGACAGCAAGGCCAAGCCGGTGGCCGGCAGGCAGGCAGGCCCGGCGCTGCGCTGGATGCTGCTCTGGGCGCTCTTGCCGAGCGTTCTGCTGGGTCTCATCCAGCCGCTGGCGGCCCTGGCCGGCCTCGCCGCGATCGCGCTTGTGCATGCGCTCTGCGCGCGCTGGTACCGGGAGCGTCTTGGCGGCTACACCGGCGATGCGCTGGGCGCCGCTGAACAGCTCGGCGAGACAGCCTTCCTGCTCGCCTTCGTCGCGGTGGTCGCGTGAATCCGGTAGTCGCCCTGCGCCACCTGCCGGTACAGGGCGCGCAAGGCCTGTGTTATGGGCAACACGACTGGCCGGCGGATATCGCCGACATCGAGGCCGCCCTGCCCCAGCTGCGTGCCCAGCTGCCCGACTGGCCGATCCTGTCCAGCCCGCTGCAGCGCTGCCTGCGCCTTGCCACCCGCGTGCTCAGCCCGCGACATGGCGGGCTGGCGATCGACGACCGGCTGATGGAACTCGACTTCGGTGACTGGGAAACCCGCCGCTGGACCGACCTCGACCGCGAACTGCTGAATGAGTGGTCGCGCGACGTGGTCGGCTTCCGCCCGCCGGGCGGGGAGAGCTTCGCCGACCTGATCGAGCGGGTCACCCATCTGGTCGACGGCCTGACCGGCCCGACCATCCTGATCACCCACGCCGGGGTGATCCGCGCGCTATGGCATGTGGTGGCCGGATGGCCGGCCGAGAAGGCCGCCGTGGAACCGGTGCCTTACGGCCGCGCGATCCGCATCTACTGGAAGCGTCAGGACGCCCGCTTGGCGTGATTCCAGAGCACCTCGCCGTGGCCGCTGGCGCGGGCCAGCACGCGGCACAGCACGAACAGCAGATCAGACAGCCGGTTGAGGTAGCGGATCGCTTCCGGGCGCACCGCGTCATGGTGGGACAGGGTCACCAGCTCGCGCTCGGCGCGCCGGCAGACGGTCCGCGCGACGTGGCACTGGGCCGCCGGCATGCCGCCACCGGGCAGGATGAAGTCCTTGAGTGGCGGCAGGTCGGCGTTATGCCGGTCGAGGGTCTTCTCTAGGCCGTCGATGTCGGCCTCGAAGATCGCCGAGTGGCCGGGGATGCACAGCTCGCCGCCGAGGTCGAACAGCTGGTGCTGGACGCCGAGCAGCAGGCTGCGGATCTCCTCATCCACCTCGCAGGCGATCACCACGCCAATCTGGCTGTTCAGTTCGTCGACGGTGCCGTAGGCAGTGACCCGCGCCGAGTCCTTGGCAACCCGTGAACCATCGCCAAGCCCGGTGGTGCCGTCATCGCCGGTGCGGGTGTAGATCTTGGATAGCCGGTTGCCCATCGATCAGGCCACCGACCCGGCGTCGCGGCGCTCGCCGAGCCCCAGACGCAGGGCTTCGATCATCGCCAGCGGCAGAACGTACATGCCCGCGGTGCGCGCGTACGGCCACAGCCAGTCGCTGAAGTTCTTCCACCAGCCGGCCAGCGTCGGCTCGGCCACGCTGCTGCTTAGCCAGTAGAAGCCGCCCTGGGCGAACAGGTGGCAGAGCACCACGCCAACGCCCAGGGCCACGGCGAACTGCATGGCGCGGACGCCCAGCGGCGACTTGCGCGCCGCCAGCCAGCTGCCAGCCAACCACAGGCTGAAGTGCGCCGGCAACAGGAACCAGTAACCGGGCGACACGCAGTAGTGCGACCAGAAGTCGAGGCCGGCGCGGCTGATCACCAGGTAGTCGACGACCACCGCGACCGCCATCAGCAGCGGAAACGCCCAGCGCGCCTGGCCACGCAGCAGGTAACCAGCGACGAAGAACACCGCCCAGGAAGCATCCGGCATCGCCGCAAAATGGTTGACCCGGGTCAGGGCCATGGCACCGGCCAGCAGGATGAACGAGGTGGCGAGGGTCAATCGGCGGGACGGCATGGGCAACTTCCGTTCAGAATCAGACCCGGGATTTTAGCCGATTCGGCAGCCTCACCGGTGAGCCGAGCAGGACGGAGGGCACATGTGCGGACGCTTCACGCAGGACACCAGCTGGGCCGAGGTGCACGCCTTCATGCAGCCGATCGGGCTGAGGGCGGTCGACACCCCGATCGAGGCGGCCTTCAACATCGCCCCGTCGCAGCCTTGCTGGGCGCTGCGCATCGAGGGCGACCAGCTGCAGCCCGAGCGGATGCGCTGGGGCCTGCTGCCGAGCTGGGCCAAGGACGCACGAGGCGGCTACAGCACCTTCAATGCGCGCGCCGAAAGCATGGCCGACAAGCCAGCCTTCCGCGCCGCTTTCCGCCGCCGCCGCGGCCTGGTGTTCGCCTCTGGCTACTACGAGTGGACCGGCGAGGGGAAATCCAAGCAGCCCTGGTACATCCACGCCGGGAAGGCTCCGCTCATCTGCTTTGCCGCGCTGTGGGAGCCGCCCCACCCGGCTGAACCCGCACTGCCCAGCGTCAGCATCGTCACCCGCCAGGCCACAGGCGACATCGCCGAACTGCATCACCGCACGCCGCTGATGCTCGACCCGGCGACGGGATGGGACTGGTGCAATGCAGAGCCGGACGCCGCCGCCGCCATCGCCCAGACCGCCGCCACGCCGATCCTGGCCTGGCATGCGGTGGATCGCCGGGTCGGCAATGTGCGCAACCAGGGCGCGGAATTGATCCGGCCGCTCTCAGCCCTGCTCTGAAGCGGGCGCCGCCGGGGCCGGATAAGACGCGCTGCGGGCAAGCGCTACGTACAGAGTCTCGGCTCGCGCCATCAGGGTATCGCTGTGCCAGCGCCTGGCGTCCTCCGCCCCGGCCGCAGCCAGCTCGGCGCGCAGGGCCGGCTGCTCCAGCAGGCGCGCGGCGGCGGCGCTGAAGGCGTCGACATCCTCATCGACAACCAATGCACTGCGCGTGCCTTCGAGTACGGTCGCGGTGCCCATCACCGCTGTGGAGACGATCGGCACGCCCAGCGCCATCGCCTCGATCAGGACCAGTCCCTGGGTCTCGGTGGGCGAGGCGAAGACGAACACGTCGCCGGCGCGATAGGCATCGAGCAAGCTGCTCCGGCGGTCGAGATTGCCAAAGAAGCGCACGCAGCCGTCCAGCTCCTGCTCGGTAGCGAGGCGGCGCAGGCGCGTCCCGTCCGGGCCTTCGCCAGCGATCAGGAAACGCAGCTCGGGAAAACGCCCGCGCAGTTTCCGGGCCACCTGCAGCAGGAAGGCGATGTTCTTTTCCACCGCCAGCCGGCTGACCGTCACCAGCACCGGCGCCTGCAGCGGTATCTCATGACGCTGGCGAAACGCCCCGCCATCGCCGCCGGTGAACTCCTGCGGATCGATCCCGGTCGGCAACACCGTATGCGGCATGTCGATGCCGTAGCGGCGCAGCACGCTGACCATCTGCGCGCTCGGCACGATCAGGTGATCGACCTCGTTGCACAGCCGCCGCGAAGCCCAGCGCGCGAACCATCGGCTAAGTCGCGCCGGGGCAAAGGGCAGATAGTGGGCGACGTACTCCTCGAAGTAGGTGTGATAGCTCTCCACCACCGGCACACGCAGCTGGCGGCGCAAACGCACGGCCAGACGGTGCGCGCGGAACGGCGTGTGGCAGTGGACCAGGTCCCAGCGCTCGCTGGCGAGCTGCTCGGCCAGCCGGTCGAGCGCGCCGCGGCGCATGAAGCGGTCCTCGGGATCGAACGGGATGACCCGCGCCGGCACCCGGATGATCCGGAACCCGGCCTCGGCATCGACCGCGGCCTGGCCGCTGCCGGGGCCATAATCGGGCGCCACCAGGACCAGCTCATGGCCGCGCCGCACCAGCCAGCGGGCGAAGGTGCGGATCGAGGTCGATACCCCGTTGACCCGCGGGAAGTAGACGTCGGACACCATGAGCAAGCGCATGCCGCGCAGTCTGTGGCCATCCCATGACAGCGCGATGGCAGCCGCGCTTCACGCTGCCCGTGTTATCCCCTTCCCTGCGCAAACGGACCGCAAGCTCTGATCATGAGTCTGAATATCGAACGCTTGAGCAAGTCCTGGGCCGGCCAACCGGTGCTGGCCGAGCTGTCATTTGCCGTCGCGGGCGCTGAGTTCCTGGCCGTGGTCGGGCGCTCGGGAAGCGGCAAGTCGACCCTGCTCCACCTGCTGGCCGGGATCGACCGGCCGGACAGCGGCCGGGTGTTGTTCGAGGGCGTCGACGTCGCCGCGCTCGACGAGCCGGCGCGCTGCGCGCTGCGCCGTCAGCGCATTGGCCTCGTGTTCCAGTCCGGCAACCTGATCCCTACCCTGGGCGTGCTCGACAACCTGCGCCTGCCGCTGGAACTGCTGGGCGTGAGCGCAGCCGAGTCGCGCCAGCGCGCGATGGATATGCTTGCAGCGCTGGGTCTTGAGGCGCTCGCCGGACGCGATGTCTCGGCGCTGTCCGGCGGCGAGCAGCAGCGCGTGGCCGTCGGCCGCGCCCTGGTCCATCAGCCCGCACTGGTGCTGGCCGACGAGCCCACCGCCGCGCTCGATTCGGACAACGCCCAGGGGGTGCTCGACCTCTTGCAGCGCGCCTGCCGCGAGCAGGGCGCCATGCTGGTCATGGCCACCCACGCCCAGGAGGTGATGGGTCGCGCCGACCGCCTGCTGCGGCTGGAACGCGGACACCTGGTCGCCGCCTGATGCTGGTGCTGCGCGCACTCGCCGGAATCCACCGGCAGCAGCCGCTGCAGGCCCTGCTGATGCTCGGCGGCCTGGCCTTGTCGATTGCCGTGGTGGTCGCCATCGACATCGCCATCGGCAGCGCCCAGCAGGCCTTTGGCGATGCCCGCCGAAACCTCTCCGGCGACAGCAGCCACCGCGTTGTGGCGGTGTCCGGACGGCTTGATGAGCAGCTCTACGCGCGACTGCGCATGGACGGCCTGCGCGCCGCGCCGGTGCTCGAGGGCCGGCTCGATAGCGCAGGCGGAAAGCTGCCCGTGCTCGGCATCGACCCGCTGGCCGAGTGGCAGCTGCGGCCAGCCCTGCTGCGCCAGGGCGGCGCAAGCGAGGGCGGCGGACTGCTCGAACCGCGCGCGGTCGCGCTCAGCCGCGCCCTAGCTGAGCGGCTCGGTCTTGCCGCCGGCGACGCGCTGACCCTGGACGCGAATCGACCCGCGCTGCGCGTCGTCGCCGTGCTCGGCGAGGCCGGCGGCGCGGAAAGCCTGCTCGCCGACATCGGCCTCGCCCAGCAGCTGCTTGGGGCCCAAGGCCAGCTCAGCCGCGTCGATCTGCGCCTTGATCCTGAACAGGTTGCTCCACTGATCGACAAGCTGCCGCTCGGCCTGCAGCTGGAGGCCAGCGCCGAGGCCGACCAGCAGGTGCTGGGGATGAGCCGCGCCTTCGAGATCAACCTGCAGGCGCTCAGCCTGCTCGCCCTGCTGGTCGGCGTGTTCCTGGTGTTCCAGTCGCTCGGCTTCCTCGGCCTGCGCCGTCGCGACCTGGTCGCCCGGCTGCGCGCGCTCGGCGTCTCACGCGCGCAACTCGGTCGCTGGCTGCTGCTGGAAGCGGCCACTATTGGACTGATCGCTGCGGCCGTCGGCCTGCTGCTCGGCATGCTGCTCGCCCTGCCTCTGCAGCAGGGCATCGCGCGCAGCTATGACGCGCTGTTCTACGAAGTCGGCACGGTGGTCACGCGGCTCGATCCGGGCACCGCACTCAAGGCCCTGCTGCTAGGCATCGGCGGGGCACTTGCGGCGGCCTGGCGGCCGCTGCGCGAGGCGCTTTCGGTGGAACCACTGGAAGGGATGCGTGAGACCACGCTGGCGCAGACCGAGGCTCTGGCCCGGCAGCAGCGCCGGCTGCCATCGATCCTGCTCGCGCTGACCTCGCTGGGACTGCTGTGGCTGGGACCGAGCGAGCTGTGGGTCGCCTTCGCCGCCCTGTTCGGCCTGCTGATCGCCCTGCTCAGCCTGCTGCCGCCGATTGCCGGCTGGCTTGTCGGTGGCCTGCGCCAGCTGCTCGCCGGGCGCACTCCGGTGCGCGCCGAACTGCTGCTCGGCGGTCTGCAGTCAGGGCTCTCGCGCACCGGCACGGCGCTCGCCGCGCTGACCCTGGCCATGGCCACCGTGGTCGGCATGAGCGCGATGATCGACAGCTTTCGCGGCAGCGTGCTGCGCTGGATCGATCGCAGCCTCACCGCCGATGTCTATATCAGCCCGGCGCAGGGCCGTGATCGGCTGTCGCCCGCCAGCCTGACCCGGCTTGCCGAGCTGGACGGCATCGACTACGTCGCCACCACCCTGCGCCGGCAGATCCGCTCGGACTCTGGCCCGCTATGGCTGGTGGCCTACGACCTGCCGCCGCGCGGCTTTGCTGGCTTCGAGTTCATCGACGCCGCCGATGACAATCTTTACCTTGCGTTCCAGCAAGGCGCCGTCCTGGTCAGCGAGCCGCTGGCGACCCGGCTCTCGCTGTCCGCCGGCAGCACGCTGCGCCTGCCGACAGCGCAGGGGCCGCACGACTTTCGAGTGGCCGCGGTCTACCGCGACTACGCCTCACCGCAGGGCACGCTGGCTATCCATCGCGCGCACTACGCCAGTCTGTTCGAAGATGACTCGGTCAGCGGCGCCGCCCTGTTCGCCGCCGACGGTCAGCTCGACCGCGTGGATGCCGCGCTGCCGGCCCTGCTGGCCCTGCTGGCCAAGGATGAGGCGCTACGCGCCAGCCGCGCCAGAGAAATCCGCGCGCTCAGTCTGGACGTGTTCGCCCGCACCTTCGCGATCACCGACGTGCTGCGCGGCTTGGCCGGGCTGATCGCGGCGGTCGCCGTGCTCGGCGCGCTGTCGGCGCTGCAGCTGGAACGCCAGCGTGAGCTGGCCCTGCTGCGCTGCCTGGGCTATCCACCGCCCGCCCTGTTCCGTCTGCAGCTGGGCCAGGGGCTGCTGCTCGGCCTGCTCGCCGCGCTGTTCGCCCTGCCGCTCGGCGCCTTGCTTGCCGCCCTGCTCACCGAGGTGATCCAGCAGCGCGCGTTTGGCTGGAGCATGCAACTGCGGATCGGCCCCGGCCCGCTGTTCGGCACCGCGGCCCTGGCCGCGGCCTGCGCCCTGCTCGCCGCCTGGTGGCCGGCGCGCCGGCTGGCACGCTCGCCCTTGCCCGAACTGCTGCGGGGTCGCCAATGAGCCGCTTCTGCCTGCTCACGCTGCTGATCGTCATGCTCGCCGGCTGCCAGCCCACGACACCACCCAGCGATCCACTGAGCGGCTTCCTCGGCGCCGATGGGAGCGAGTTCCCGGTGCTGGACCCCAGCTACGTTCCGCAGTTTCCGCGCGACTTCGGCGCACATCCCGAGCAGCGTGTGGAGTGGTGGTACCTCACATTCAACCTCAAGGACGCCGCCGGCCAGCGCTGGGGGGCGCAGCTAGCCCTGTTCCGACTCGCCCTCGAACCGAACGCAGCGGACCTCGAAGGCTGGGACGCACGCCACCTGTTCATGGCGCATGTCGCGATCAGCGACCTGGGCGGCCAACGCTTCGCCTACCGCGAGAGGCTGGCGCGTCCCGTGGTCGGTCTTGCCGGCGTGGAGGAATCGCCACTGTCCGTTTGGGTTGAGTCCTGCCGCCTCGCAGCGACACGGCCCGAGCCGCCCATGCAGCGACGCATCGACTGCGAACTCGACGACCTGTCGCTGCAGCTGGACGTCGTGGCCGACGGGCCGCCCGTGCTGCACGGGCGCGCCGGCTACAGCGAGAAATCCGGCGCCGGCAATGCCAGCTTCTACTACAGCCAGCCCTGGCTCAGCGCCCGCGGCACGCTGCAGGTACCCGGCCAATCGGCGCGGGCAGTCGAGGGCAAGGGCTGGTTCGACCACGAGTGGAGCCCGGGCCTGCTCAAGGGCGGCCAGCGCGGCTGGGACTGGCTGTCCCTGCAGCTCGATGACGGCCGCGCCCTGATGCTGTTCCGCCTGCACGATGGGCAGGGCGGCGAAGCCGGCGTCCGCGGCAGTCTGATCGAATCCGACGGCGCAGTGACCACGCTCAGCGGCGGCGACGCCGATATGCAGCCGGCACGCTGGTGGACCAGCCCGCACAGCGGCGCCCGCTACCCGCTCGACTGGCGCATCACCCTCCCCGCCCACGACATCGACCTGCAGCTGCGCCCGCGCATGGACGACCAGGAACTGAACACACAGGTTCGCTATTGGGAAGGCAGCGTGGAGGCCACCGGCAGTGCAGGCCACAAGCCACTTGCCGGCGAGGGCTATCTGGAACTCACCGGCTACTCGGCGCGGTAGCGCTCGCTGCACGCGTCGACTCATCACCCTGGTCGCAGCCAGCATGCCTCCGACGCAAAGAATGGTTGTGCGCATCTGGCAGACGAGTGCCGCGACCTAGCACCCAAAAAGGCCAGGGTCAATCTCAGGATGGGTGTACTCCCGGTCGCCGGACACATGACAGCTTGACGTCTTCTGGCAACTGGCGGCCGTCGCCCAATGAAGTTCTTCCGGTTTGTTCTGGTCATCACACTCTGTCTCGGCGGTGGCGCCCCACGCGCTCAGGACAACGTGTTCGAGGACGGCTTCGAGAGCCAGCTGCCAGACTGCCTCGGCGGCGCCTTGGGCGGCGAGACGCTGTCGCCACCGTCGCTGCGTCAGGCCGAGCTGCTCGGCTGCTTCGAGATCAGCAACGACGCTGCCGGTCGCGTCGACGAGCTGGCCTTCGGAAGCCTCCCTCTGTCCCGCGCAGCGGCCGTGGCCGACGCCGATTTGCAACGGCTCGTGGTGATCGGCCCGGGAGGCCAACGCCGGCCTGCGGACTTCCATGTCCTTTCTCGCTGGGGTGCTCCCCTGGCCGCGACAACGGCACCGATCCGCTGGCTGCAGACCGCGCTGGCGGTGAACATGGTTGCCGGCGCTTCGGCCACCCTGGCGCTGATGCGCCTGCCCGCGCCCGCAGCGGCAGTTGCCGACCCCGGCGCGATCCAGGTCAGCGTGCTGGGCGCCCAACGGCGCCTGATCGATACCGGCGCTGCCGAGTTCGAGATCGATGCCGCACTGAGCCAGCCGATCCGCCGCATCCGCATTCGCGACGGTCGCGATGGCAGCTTGACCGAAATCTTTGCCGCCCAGCCCGGCAGCGCAGATGAAGGACTTGCGATCCGTGTGCGTGAGCCGGGTGGATCGCTGATCCTCGACGCAGCGGAGAGCGTCCCCGGCTCACTGGTGGTGGATGCTGTCCGCTGGCAGGCAGACGCCGCGTCGGTGCGCGCCGAGGTGCATATCGACGGGCATCTGGCGAGCGCCGGGAGTGGCCACCTCTGCCAGGGCGACCCCGCCTGGCAACGTTTCCCCTACAGCCTGACGCTGGGTTTTCACCGCGGCAGCGCCGCCATCCAGATCGATGCCCAGCTGGGCAACGCCTGCGGCACGCCGCAGTCAGCGCCGGATGACGCCCTGGTCGAGTTTGAGTTCGCGGCGTTCCGCCTGCCGCTTGCCCGCGGCGTCGAGCCGCAGACACAGGCTCTCGTGGCCACCATCGGCAACCCGCAAGCCTTCTCCAGCGGTTCGGGCAGCGTCTTCCGCGTCAGCCAGCATCGAGGCAGCGGCATCCCGTGGCAAAGGCGGGCCGATCTCACCGAGGACGGGAACGTGCTGGACAGCAACGGGTTCTTCCTGCAGCCAGCCGTCGGTCTGATTCGCCCCTTGGCCGGTGATGCTCGACTGGTCGCGCTGGCCACGATGCCCTGGATGCGTTACCGGGAACCGCAAGCGCTGCAGGTCGAGAGTGGCCGTCTGTCGCTTGCCTTGATTGCCGAGCCGAGTCTGGTCGGCAAGGCCAAGAGCTTGTGGTTCGCAGGACGCATTGAGCTGCGCGTCTCTGCCAGCGCCTCGCAGTCGCTGGATCTGGCGACCTCGATGCGCTCAAGCCTGCACTTTGCCGCCGAGCGCGCGCTCACTGTCCGGCCCACGCCGGCCAGCCTGGATGCCGCCGCGCTGCAGCCTCCGCTCGCCGGCTCGCTGGCGACGGCGCCCGGTGGTGCCTACCTGCAGTACCTGCAGCTCAAGCACCTGGCTACGGTCGGCGACGAGCCGTGTACCGATGCCGGCAATGATGCGGGCAGCCAATGGACCTGTGCCAAGACCTTCGGCCTGCAGGTCTGGCCTGACATCCAGTTCAACGAACAGTTTGGCTTCACCGAGAATGCAGACCCTGAAAGCAATGAGGTACGACTCAACTACTGGGACCCGGCCCTGATCGAGCTGACCGAGTTCCAAAGGTCAGGCCAACCGCGCTGGCTTTGGGAGTTCGCCCTCCCGCAGTCGCGCCTGATGTCCTACACCGCGTACTACCACTTCGGCCGCTTCCCCAACGGAGCCGGCGCCAACAGCAATATCGCCGGACACAGTTTCGGCTCCGGCGGGAACGGCGAGGGGCTTTGGCATCGCTCCGGTGCCGGGTCGGCCGACTACACCTACAACCGGCATCAGGCGGTGGCCCATGTGCTGCGACCAAGCATCGCCCAGCATGATCGCTTCGCTGCCGCCGGGCATGCGGCCTCACTGCGTTTCAGCAACGACCGCAACGACGACACCACCTGGGCAGCCATCGGACGGCTGAATCTCCAGTACATCGAGAGCCTCGCCAACTGTGCCCAGTTCGTCCACGGAAGCGCCGGCATCAACTGCGACACCCGGCTGCGCGAAGTGCTCACTCACCTCATCGAGAACTCGCTCAGCGCTGGACTGATGTGCGAGCTCAAGCTGGAACCCGGAGCGGACTGCTTCGTCGGCCAGAACTTCATGCTCTACGCATGGTTCTATCCGATCCTGGAACGGCTCTTTCTCAACTACGGCGAGAGCCTTTCGCCAGCCCTGGCGCAATCCTGGCGGCACGCGCTGTCCATTACGCCAGCGCAGCTGCTGGCTAGCCTGCCGACCACAGGCAACGGAGATATCGATGTCGACGCAAGCTGGCCCAACGGCGTCTTCTGCCAGCTCAGCGGAGCCGGTTTCAGCCAGATCGACCGCTGCACGCCGGTGCCCGACCCGGACAATCTGAGCCAGAACAAGCTGGCGATGCTCAGCTTGCTGGCACGCGGCCACGCCAATGATCCGGCGCTCGGACTGTGCGCTGCTGTGCAACAGATCGGCACGGACCTGTTCCAGGATGGCAGCGCCTTGAGCGTGCTGCAGGCGGTTGTCAGAGGTGGCTGGTGGAAAGGCGCCGTCGAATCGGCGCAATCGCTGTCGACTGCGGTGCTCGGATTCGAACGCTGTGCACTGACGGGGAGCGCGCGTTGAAGACGCAGGACAGCCAACAGCAGATCAACTTCGGAACGCTTGCCGGGGCAATGCGGGCAGGCGCGCTGCTCCTCTTTCTGCTGTGGTTCGCGGTGCCGGATGCGGACGCGGCGGTCTGGCACGCCTGCGATTGCGCCGCAGGCGCGGACGCCGATTGCGTCGCCGGTGACGACGCCAATCCGGGAAGCCTGGCATCGCCCTGGCGAAGCGCCGCTGCAGTCCGCGCGCGCTTCCTTGGCATGGCAGCCGGCGACCAGGTCCGCCTGTGCCGAGGCGGCGCGTTCGAGAGCCATGGCCTCGGCAACTGGTACAACACCCGCTGTCGCGCCGACCAGCCCTGCGTGCTCGGCGACTATCCGGCGCCGTTCGCCAGCGGCGACGAGGGCCGCCCCATCCTGCGCATGCTCAGCGACGTGTCGGCGATCTCGCTCGCCAACGGCGGCGATGCCCTGCAGGACGGCGGCTATCTTGTCGAAGGCCTCCATCTGATCGGCGCCGGCGACCAGGGCAACGGCGTGTTCCTGTTCAACGACGTGGACGACGTAGAACTGCGCGATCTGGAGATCGAGGGATTCGGCATCGGCGTACACCAGGCCGGATCGAACCCTTGCCGGGCCGACCCGCAGTGCGATGGTCGCAACCAGCGCATCGTGCTGCGTGCGTCGAGCATCCATCACAACAGCGCGCAAGGCTGGCTGGGCGGCGACAGCGGAACCCAGATTCTCGACAACCACTTCGAATCCAATGGAACCCGGCCGGTTTTCGACCACAACATCTACCTGAGCGCGGCCATGGGGGTCGGCGTCAGCGTGCTGCGCAACACCCTTTATCGCTCGGCGCTCGATCCACAGGGCGTATGCCAGGCCACTTCGCTGGTCGTGCACGGCCGCTTCCGGGACCTGCGGATCGAACACAACCTGGTGCGCGAAGATCCCGGCGCCGCCGGGCAAGGCTGCTGGGGAATTGCCGTGGTGCCAGGCTATGCGAGTGCCGAGCAATTCGAGAACGTGACGATTTCCGGCAACCGGGTGCACGACGTCGGCAATGTGCTGATCGGACTGAGCTCCTGCATCGGCTGTCGGGTCGAGAACAATCTGCTGACCTCAAGCCAAGCCTTCGAGGTACGCGCCATCATCGCTCCGGCCTGCTGCAGCGGAACCGGAGACGCCTTGATGCAGTCGCTGGATGTCCACAACAACAGCATCCATCTCGCTTCCCAGGGCGGCAGCGCCATCACCATCGGCAACGAGGGCGCCCTGCACCGCGTCGGCCACAACGCGATCGAGCTCTCCGGAAACAGCGGATTCTCATGTTTTTCGATCCCCGCTCCGGCCGTCGTGGCGTGGTTCGATCGGCATCGCTGCAGTGGCTCGCAGCCAGGCTTGCCGTGGGTTGCACAAGTTGGCGCATTGAGCACGTGGGCAACCCAGACCGGCTTCGATCAGCAGTCGGCCGCTGTCCTGCCCGGATTCGCCGACGGCTTCCAGCGTGATCTTCGCGCGGCTTCTGCGCAATCGGCCATGATCGATGCCGGGGACCCAGCCTATGCCGCAGGCGAGGACATCGACGGACTGCCGCGTGATCAATCGCCGGACATCGGCGCGCACGAATGGCGGCAGAACCTGCTGATACGCGACGGATTCGAACAGAGCGAGCCGTTACCAGGCTCTCGGAGCCCCGCGGGATAGCGCGCCTGCGCTTGCCGGCGCCCTGCCGAACGAGCCGGCGCCAGCCAGATCCGCCCTGAACATGTTGTTCGACCACAGACCCAGCGCAGGGCGGGCCTGTCGCGGCCGCTGGCAGCAATCCGTGCCGCATCGGACACCCGCCCCGTGCAGGCAGAACCCGCTGAGCATCGCATTGTCAAGCCTGCACTCTGAGGTGTGCGTTGGCCTGACGTGGCACTAGCGTGGGATTCGGTCCACACAAAGTTGTCGCGCTCCCATGCCAAGTCTTCGTCTGCAGCACTGCGCAATGATCGTATCCCTGCTAATGCCCAGCCTCTGGTCGCGCCCTGCCGCCGCCCAGCCAGCTTCACTGCAGGAGATAGATAGCCAGTTCCTGACCTCGACCCCGACGCTCAAGCTGGTGGTCGCCGATTTCAACCTGGACAACTTCAACGACTTGGCTGCTCTGCGATTCGACAGCAGCAACATTGACCAGCACCGCGTGATCGTGCAGTTCCGGCAGACGCCGCCGCGCGGGTCTTCCGTCAAGTTTGTCACCAGCCAGGTGCTCCCAGCGCGGCTTCCGGTCGATGTGGCCGTGGCAGACATCGATGCCGATGGCGACGCCGATCTGCTGGTAGCGCAGGACGACGGCGACGACGCGCTAGCGCTGTGGATAAATGACGGCGGTGTGCAGCGGGGTACGCCCGGAGCATTCTTCCGGGCAGCTGGCCAGCTCAGAGCACAGCTGGTCTCCGCGGTGCAAGTGCTCAGGCTGACCGCGGACTCCACGCAGCCCAGGGATATCCTGCTGGTCGGGGGCACCGGGCGCCCTAGCGTTCTCTTCGCCACCCATGGGTTTGCCACTGAACTGTCGGAGCTCGAACCCGTTCAGATCCTCATGCAGCCGGGTGCCATCGGCGCCGAGATCGGCGACTTCAACGGCGACAATCGCGACGACGTGCTGTTCTTCGGAGGCCAGACCCGGCTATGGCTCAACAGCGGCAGCCCCAGCGACCCGATGGTTGCGATCGCCAGTTCGCCGTTTGCCTCTACCGGAACGGTTTTCGCGGCGACCGCACGCGATCTCGACGGTGACAACCGTCTCGATCTGGTTCTCTCCACGGTGTCCGGCGAGCAGGTCTATCGCCACACCGGACTCGACAGCAACGGCGATCCGCAGTTCGCCCTGGTGCAGAGCATCCCCGGCGCTGCCGGTGGCGCCGCCCGCGGCTACGCGTGGATAGACGCGGACGGTGGCGGCAGCGAAGCGCTGGTCGTCGCGCGCAACGCTGTCGACTCTTCGGTGCACCCGCGCGACGGCCTGACCTTCTCCCCGGCGCCGAGCCAGACCCTGGTGCGCGCTGATACCCTGCAAACCGCCCCTCTGAGCGCCGGAGGCAGTCCGCATCTCTGGATGGCCGGGCTGGATCCGGGTAGCCACAGCCTGTGGCGGAGTGACATCGAGGCACCGCTGCTGCCGGTGGTTTCGCTGCGCGGCGCCGCTGCGGACGGCAGCGGCGGCTACTTCTTCGGTAACCGCATCGGCGCGAATCTGGGCGTGCTTCCGGCAACGCCCCAGACGCTGGTGGCACAACTCGAGGTGTCCGGCGACAGCGTGGCGCCGACCCCGTTCTCCGCACAGATTCCTGCAGGACGGACCCGGACGCGAGTCGTCGTGCAGGTGCCGGTCAACGGCGACGCGGCCGGACAGCCATGGACGATCGACCTCCTTCAGATCGCGCCCGCCTCCGCCGCCGTCGTGGGCCAGCCCAACCGGGTGTTTGCGTTCACCTTTCCCAGCCCAGTCGCCAGCGAGTTCGATCTGCACTGTTTTCTTGCCTGCATGTTGATCGGCGACTGCCATCGATCGCGCTCTCAAGGACAGATGGACGCGCTGCAGAAGTCGAGCGGATTGATGGGCACGGCGGACGAAGTGCGCCTACTCCAGCGTTTGCGCGACGAACGCATGGCAGCGAGCGCCGGTGGCCGGGAATACATCGCGCTCTACGAGTCCATGCAGCGTGATCTATACATCGCCAGCTTCGTCGATCCCGCGATCTACGGGCAGCTGTGGCAGCTCAAGGATGCATGGATGCCAGCGGTAGCCAGTATCGTCGACGGCGACGGCTCGGTGACCATCAGCGGCGAAATGCAGGATCGACTGCTGGACGTTCTGCTGCAGTTCGAGACCCACGGCAGCATGGCACTACAAGCGGCCATTGCACGCGAGCGCACAAAACTCGATGTCGCGAACCTGGTGGGACGGCCGATTTCGGTCTTGCAGCAGCGATGGGAAGCCTCGCAGCTGTTTGCCGACAGTTTCGAGTAACTCAGCCCTCGGCCGCCCGACCGGCGACGGCGGACCACGCATCCGGTGCTACCTTTGAGCTCCGGTGACCTTTCCGACCGCTGGCGTGACGCACTGACTCCCATGCCCATGATCAAGATTGCCGTGGTCGAAGACGAGCCTGCCACCCGCTCGGCCCTGGTCGCGCGGTTGCGCGCCGTCGCCCATTTCGATCTGCTGTTCGAGGCCGACAGCCTGGGTAGCGCTCGCGCCCTGCTGCGCTCACAGATGCCCGACGTGCTGATCGTCGACCTTGGCCTACCCGACGGCTCGGGCCTTGAGCTGATCGCCGAGCTGTCGGAGCGCCATCCGCGTACCGCCACCCTCGTGCTGACCGTGTTTGGCGATGAGCAGAAACTGATCCATGCCTTCGAACGGGGTGCACGTGGCTATCTGCTCAAGGATGAGACCGCAATCGGGCTGGTCGACGCTATCGAGCAGGTCTTTGCAGGAGGAGCGCCAATCAGTCCCGCCATCGCGCGTTTTCTTGTGACGCGCCTGGTTCGCGAGCCCGCCGATCCTTCCTCCGCTCGCGAATCCCCGCTAACCGCGCGCGAGATCGAAGTGCTGGGGCTCGCCGCCAAGGGCTACAACCATGCCGAGGTCGCCAGGCTGCTTGGGCTGACCGCCAACACTGTGGCTTCCTACACGCGGCGCATCTACGAGAAGCTCGAGGTCCATTCGCGCGCCGAGGCGCTCTACGAAGCCGGCCGCATGGGCCTGATCGATGCCGCCCAAAACTGACCCTGACCACGCAGCGGCTCGGCGTCGCGCCTGGTTGTGCTTGCTGCTCGGACTGCTGAGCGGCCTGCTCTTGATCCTTGGTCTTGATCGCGCAACCCACACCGAACTCCCGACACCGCTTCTTCGTCTGAACGCCGCGGAGCGCAGCCTGGCACCGTTCTCCAGCGATCCCACAGCCACCGAGGACTGGCACCGCGTCGACCTGCCCGACAGCGCTCCGGTGAACCCGAATTCCGAGCTGCAGCACGTCTGGTTCCGATTCGCGTTTGAACTGCCAACGTCTGCACCGAGCCTGTGGGGACTGATGCTGCAGCGGCCCTATGCTGCGCCAAAGATCTGGGTGAATGGGGCGCTCCTGGCCGACTCCGGCGTTGAGCGCGACCCGCCGCCCGAGTATCGCCATGATCTTCGCTACAACCTGAGCCCCAGCCTGCTCAAACCGGGCCGGAACTCGCTGCTGATCCTGGTCCGCTCGCGCATCAACAGCGCTGGCCTGGCCGAAGTCTGGCTCGGCGATGCCGCGCAGATGGCTGCCTACAAGGCGACTCGCAACCGGATCGAAAAGACCTGGCCGCGCATTGCCGTGCAGGTGATAAGCCTGCTGGCCGTCGCACTTGCGGGGATCTTCCTGGTCCGCCGACAGGACACGTCCTTCGGCTGGTTTGCTGCGGCACTGGCGTGCTGGGCGCTGCATACGGCGGTCGACCTCGGAATGATCGGCACGCAGCTACCAGCATGGCTGGTCCGCCCGCTGGTCTTGTTGAGCCTGGTGTGGTTTGTGATCTTTGGCCTGTACTTCGTGCAGCGCCTGCTTGGCAACCGGCATCGCCGCATCGAGCGCGCGGTGCTGGTGTTCGGCACGCTCTCGGCAGCCATGGCGCTGTCGGTGAGCGCGGTCGACTGGCGTGGGGGCTATCAGTCAGTGGCCCTCTACCTGGTCGTCCCCGGCGTGCTTGCCGTGGGCGCTGTGATCTCGGCCCAGCTCTGGACAGCCGTACGTGCTCGCCCCGACCACCGGGAATCCCGCTGGCTGCTGATCCTTGCCAGCAGTCTGCTGGCAATCGGCGTCCGCGACTGGCTGGTCGACGCGCGTATGATCGGGAACTGGCAGTCGATGCGTTACCTGCCCTTTGCCGCACCGATGGTCTTCCTGGTGTTTGGCGGCATGCTGCTGCGTCGCTATGCCCAGGCACTGGCGACTGCCGAGCAAACCAATCGGCAACTGGCGATCAAGGTCGCGGAGAAGACCGCTGAAATGGAGCGCAGCTGGCGAAGAACTGCAGAGATCGACAAGGAGCGCGCCCGCTTCGAAGAGCGTGACCGGCTGATGCGGGAGATGCACGACGGTGTCGGCGGTCAACTGGTGCAAGCCCTGGCACTTGCCGACCGCGGAGAGTCTGGCGCCCTGCTGCGCGAGCCGATCCAGACCGCACTGGACGATCTTCGCCTGCTGATTGACGCCAGCGATGTGCACAGTGAGTGTCTTAACGACCCGCTTGCGCGGCTCCGCGAACGGCTCGCGAGCCGCCTGACGGCGCTGGGCATCCGCATGGAATGGGACTTCACCCAGATGCCAGATCTGCCGCGGATGTCTGCTCAGGACAGCCTTCAGGTGCTGCGCATCCTGCAGGAACTGATCACCAACGTGGTCAAGCACGCCAGGGCTGATCGGATAAGTCTGAGCTGCAAGCTTATCGGCGCCGGTCCGGAACATGGCGCCGCCCAGATCCAGATCGAGGTATCCGATAATGGCATCGGGTTCGACAGCGATGCGCTTGCGCCTGGCAGGGGCATGGCCAGCCTGGCTCAGCGCAGCCGTTCATTGGGCGGCTGCCTCAGCGTCGAAAGCGTACCGGCCAAGGGGACCCGCGCCCTGCTCCGCTTCCCGGTGCCGGCGGACGCTGTCTGATCGACACATCGTCGCGTCAAGGCCCCGAGCGGAAAAGCTTTTGCGGACTTGAACGTAGACTGCTGAGGTCGTCGCCGATCTGAACCGGTCGGCGCGGCGCATCCCGATGGCCAGAAGGAAGCTCCATGCGCACTGCCGCCACCCTGCTCGTCCTGATCGCTGGCCTGTCGCTGTCCGCGGTACGGGCGCAAGACTCCGCGCCGGCGCAGCCTGCGCCTGAAGCGAGCGCTGCGCAGCCAGCAGCCGAGCCTGCGCCGCAGCTGGAGTTTGACCCCGCGGTCGAAGTCGGGGACCCGTCATCCGCTTCCGCCAGCCCGCCTGTCGAAGCCAGCGCGACGGATGCCGCCCTCGCTCCCACCAGCGCAGACGATGCCGCGGCCCCGGCTAGCAACCCCGTTCCGGCACCAGCGGACGGCGATGCAGGTATCGCCACCGATCCTGCGACTGCCCAGCCCGAACTGCCCGCAGGGTCGGATGCGCTTCCGTCGGCATCCGCTGAAGCCATTGACCGCGACGATCTGAGCGCCTTCGTCGACGGCATGATCAAGTCGATGATGCAGAGCGATCAGGTGGCCGGCGCCACCATCGCGGTGGTTGATCGCGATGGTCCGCTGCTGCTGCGCGGCTATGGCAACGCATCGTTCGACCCCGAGCTGCCGGTCGACCCGCAGACCACCCTGTTCCGCATCGGCTCGGTATCCAAGACCTTCGCCTACATCGCCGCCATGCAGCTGGTCGAGCGCAGCCAGCTGGATCTGGAGGCCGAGATCAACGACTACCTGCCCGACGCGCTCGACATCGCTGATCCCGACGCCCTCGGTCCGATCCGCGTCTGGCACCTGATGACCCATACGGCCGGCTTCGAGGACAGCTCGCTCGGCCATCTGATCCTGCGCGACGGTGACAGCGTGCCGACCGCCGAGGAATACCTTGAGCGCTATCGTCCGGCACGCGTTCGTCCGCCCGGCGCGCGCGCGGTCTACTCGAACTACAGCGTCGGCCTGCTCGGCCATATCATCGCCGTGCAAAGCGGCGCACCCTTCGAGGACGTGGTCGAGCAGCAGATCCTGCAGCCGCTCGGCATGCAGCACACCACCTTTCGCGAGAAGCTTCCCGAAGGCGATTCGCGGCGCGTAGCCGACACCCTGATCGACGACTGGGCAACCGGCCAGCAGCGCGAGGCCGGCAGCTTCATCGGCACCCGCTTCGAGCACGTCGCGCACGCATCAGCGGTCGGCGGCGCATCCTCCTCGGCGGCCGATATGGGCCGCTACATGCGCATGCTGCTGGGCCGCGGCCAGCTGGACGGCGCCCGCGTGCTCGACGAGGAGACCTTCGCGCGGATGAGCCAGGTACGTTTTCGCAATGCCGATGCGGTCAGCGGCTTCGCCCACGGATTTTTCGCCTCGCGTTTCGGCGATCTGCAATCGCTCGGCCACGGCGGCGCCACGCTGGACATGATGAGCGCCATGGTCGTGCTGCCCGAGGCCGGGCTCGGCGTCTTCATATCGACCAACAGCAACACCGGCCGCAAGATGGTAAGCCGGGTGCCGGCGATGATCTTCCAGCGCTACGTCGCCGCGGCGCGACCGGCGCCGCTGCCCGCGCCCGACCCCGATCTGTTCGCCCAGGCCGATCGCTTCGCCGGCAGCTACGCCAACCTGCGGCGCAACGAAAGCACCCTTGAACACCTGTTCAACAGCATCGACACCATCGATGTGGGCATCGACGCCAAGGGCATCATGCGCGTCAAGCTGGGCGGCGACACGCTCGCCTTCGTTCGCGAGTCGGAGCTGGTCTTCCGCGGCATCGAAGGCGATGAGCGACTCACCTTCTTGGTCGACGAGAACGGCCGCGCCACCACCCTGGTGCCCGGCAGCGGCCACTGGGTCGCCGACAGACTGACCTGGTGGAATCACCCGAAAACCCTGATCGCCCTGCTTGCCGCCAGCGGACTGTTTTCCGTGCTCGTGCCACTGGTCGCCTGGGCGCGCTGGAGCGGCCGCCGCGGCTACGCCACGTCGGCCGCGCCCAGCGGACGGGTTCCAGCGGCGACGCTGCTGCTGGCATGCTTCGGCTGGATCGGGTTCTTCGTGATGGTCGCCCTGGTCAGCGCCGAGTTCTCGCGCCTGGGCAACGACGTGGTGCAGCAGTACCCGACTCCCATGCTGCCGCACGCCGTGCTGGCCGCGCAGATCGCCGCCGCGCTCAGCCTGCTCGCCCTGCTCACCCTGCCGCGTGCCTGGACGGCAAACTGGGGCTTGTTGCGGAAAATCCGCCACAGCATCGTGGTCCTGACCATGGTCGCTGCCTGCGCCGCGATGTGGCTATGGAACATGCTGCTGGCACCGATCGGTATCGGCGTCGTCGGCTAGTGTCCTGTCCCGGAGCGACCGTCGGCCTGCATGCCGGCGACGGTGGCCAGCGCGCCGTATCCAGGTCAGCTCTGGGAATGTCGACGTGGGGCGCGAAGCTGCCGTTCGCAGGGCAATCCGGCGAGCTGTTGTGGGAGCGGACTGTTGTGGGAGCGGATCGTATCCGCGACCGCGGAACTCCGATCTGACCGCAGTCAGTGGCAAGCCTGCAGCGCTGCGGTCGCGGATACGATCCGCTCCCACAACAGCTCGCCGACCTGATCCGCCAACGGCAACAATGCGCCCTTGGCAGACGCTTCTGCCAAGATCCACCGCCCCGCGCCGCCGATTCTGGCGCTAACCGGCACCACCGGACGCGTCGACCCACGACCTCAATTGCTTCCTCGCGGCGTCGAACCGCGTCTGCATCCTGCTCATTGACGTGGCGCCATAGGCCGCTTTGTAGCGCTGCTCGGCTGCATCCAGCGCCCGCAGCAGATCGGCAGCGGCGGCCGAGCGCGCGGCTGGATTGACGCTGCCGATCTTGTCGATCCAGATCGGTGAGCTGTGCGCGAAGGGGCGCATGGCCATGCTTGGCCAGGGGTCATCGAGGACTTCACTGGCGTAGGCGCGTGCGGCGACCCAGCCGCCTTCGGGCAGGGAAAGCGTGCCGGCGAGCTGGCGGGTCTTGCCAGCCTCGACGCCGCGTTCGTTGTGCACCACAGCGCCGTTGACCAGGATCTCGAAACGGTCGACGGCCACCGTGCTGGCGAGCGTTGCCCGCCATGCCTGCTCACCGCCGCCGACGACCTCGCCTGGAGCGGCGCCCTCGCCGAGCTCGAAGACCAGAGCCGGGCCGGTGCTGACGAAACTCCTGCCGGCAATCGACGCGGCCAAGACCTGATCGTAGTCGCGCTGCGATTCGGCCACCCGCACATAGGTCCGCGCCGTGCCCATCGCCGGCGTGCGATGGAAATCGGCCCAGCCATCGGTGCCGGACATCGCGGCAACCGGCCGACCGATGTTGAGCAGCCGATACCACAGCGCCGAGGTGCCCAACGGGCTGGTCCAGGCGCAGACGATTTCCAGCCCCATGCGTTCGGCAAGCACGCCATCGGAGACCAGCTCCAGCGGGATCGGGTTGGCGGCGAGGTCGGCGAACGGATCCTGGTCGCTGCCAATCGGGTGGACATAGGTGGCAAATGCATCGTGACGCTCGGCAAACGCGATCACATCGCCGTTGCTTTGATCCGGATCCGCGTAGTGCGGGTTGTTCGGGCCGAAAAACCAGGGCCGATAGGCCAGATCATTGCCGGACAGGCCGACGTGGCCGTGGAAGTGGGAGCGCACCTCCTGCGACTGGTCGACGGTGCGCCCGTCGCGCACGGTGCGCTGGCCGATCAGCGGGATGTCGATGCCGCGCTCCCAGCGATTCCAGGACATCGGGTTGATCTGATCAAGATCCTCGCCGGCGAGCAGGTCAAGCATGTCCTCGTGGGTGGCGCGATGGTGGCCGTCGCCATTCAGATGCACATGCTGATCCACCGAGACATAGCCGGCCTTCGCGGCCGACCACAGCGTATCCAGCTGCAGGGTCGCAGCGCTGCTCTCGCCGCTACGCACCTTGCCGGTGGCGCGGGCCATTGTGATCATCGGCCCGCGCGCGGCCAGGATCCGGTACTCCGCGGGCGGCAGCTGCAGACGGACCTGGCCTGCGCTGTAAAAGTAGTAGCGCCCGGTCTCGGGATCACGATAGGTCGGTCCGGCGGGATTGCTCACCGGATGCCCGGCGGCATCGGTGATGCTCAGCCTTGCCGGCAGAGGGCGGCCCTGATCGTCGCGGGTCTCGACCACCAGCTCACCGGTCTCGACCGTGTAGTCCCAGCGCCGGATCGACACCTCGCGCGGCGCGCCGCCGAGGCTGGGGACCGCCCACAGCTGGAACTGCTGGTCGGCGTCCGGCTCGACGTAGAACACCGTGCTGCCGTCGGCGCTGAAGGCCGGCGTCTGCGCATAGCCCTTGCCGCTGGTCAGACGCAGCGCGGGCCCGGGTCGGTCGAGGTCGATCGAGTACAGATGGTAGTCGTTGTCGGTCGGCGAACTGAACACCGCGATGCGCTGGGTCGGATGCACATCGGCGGTCAGGTGGTAGGTCAGGCTGTTTTCGCGCACGGCGACGTCGCTGCCGGCGATGAAGTCACGCAGGCGCAGCGAGCGCGCCGGCCCGTCGCCATGCAGGTAGAGGATGCCGCTGCCGTCGGCGAGACGACGCACATTGCGCTCGACCTGAGGCAGGTCGCTGATCTGCTCGGAGGTGCCGGCGGCAAGATGGCGGCGCCAGAGGCTGAGCACCCCCCCCGCGCCCGAGCTGTAGTAGAGGTACTGGCCATCGACCGAGAATTCGGGATCCAGCTCGATCGCCGGGGTGTTGATCAGGGTCTCGTTGCCGCTTTGCAGATCAAGGACCACGACGGCGGTATCGGCATCGGCATCGCGGACGAAGGCCAGACGCTTGCCGTCCGCCGACCAGCGCGGCCGGCTGTCGACCCCGGCGCCCGAAGTCAGCCGCTTGGCGACGCCGCTGTCCAGATCGAGCAGCCAAAGCCAGCCCTGCGCGGCCATTGCCAGCCGGCGCCCGTCCGGGGCCGGCGCCGGATCCAGCGGACCATGCGCCAGCAGCGGCAGCTCGTGCTGCTCCAGATAAACGTGATGCCCGAAGTCGGACAACTTGGCGTAGTGGTTGACCCACTGCGCCGAAGACGCGCCGGCGGCCAGCAGGGCGAGCGCTGCGATGGCGCAGGGCAGGACGAATCGGCATCGTGACATCGGCAACTCCTGTTCGAGGCCAAGGGCCCCTTGCGCAGTGTAGGCGAGCCCGGCGCCGCGCGAACGACATGCCGCCGTGGGTGCGCGGCTCACGGCTCGACAGGGTGGCGGATCTGCCGTGCGGCATTGCCCTCATCCGACCGGGGATCGCGTTCGGCGATGGCATCGCTGGCGCTGGAATCTCCCCTTGCCCGGTCAACAACCTCCGTCCGCAGCGTTCGGGAGGTGCGCTCGAACGCAGAGGAGTGCCCTGGCCCTCGGCGGGCAGCGGCGTGCATCGCGACGGCCTGATGACAGTCCGATGACCGCGACTGTCACCGCCCTGCCATATCCAGCCGTTTAACTGCGGGCTTCTCGTCAAGGAGCCCCACGATGCCGCGCACCCGCCTGCTTACCGCCGCCCTGCTCTCAGCGCTCGCCAGTCTGGCGGTTACCTCGGGCGAAGCCAGCACGCCGCAGATCACCCAGTCGCGCGCCGGCGGATCGTTCGATCTGGTGCAGCGCGGCAGCTTTGCCGGCGGCGGTCCGGCGGCGGCGGAGATCGTCGCCTACGATGCGGGCAGCCAACAGCTGTTCGTGACCAATGGCGCGCAAACCCGCGTCGACGTGCTCGACGTGGGTGATCTCGACGCCCCGACCCTGGTCCGCAGCATCGACATCACGCCCTATGGGCCCGGCCTGCAGAGCGTGGCGGTCGGCAACGGCCTGCTGGCCGTCGCGGTGTCCGGCTTCGATGCGGTGACGCCCGGCTCGATCGTGATCTTCGATGCGGCGAGCGGCGCCTTCCGGCGGGTGTTTCCGGCCGGCGTGCTGCCGGACAACGTGAGTTTCAGCCGCGACGGCAGCTTGCTGATGTCGGCCAATGAAGGCGAGGTCGGTGACCTCGACGTCGCCAACGACCCGCCCGGCTCGGTCACCCTGATCGACTTCAGCCAGGGGCTTTCGATGGCCACCGCAACGCAGATCGGCTTTGCCTCGCTGGACGGCCAGGAAACCGCGCTGCGCGCCCTCGGCGTGCGCATCATGGGTGAGACGCTCACCGAGCCGGTCGGCCCCGGCAATCCGCCGCGCCCAGCGAGCAAGGACCTTGAACCGGAGTACATCGCCTTCGCGCCGGACAACAGCCTCGCCTTCGTCACCCTGCAGGAGGCCAACGCCTTCGCGGTGATCGACCTCAACACCCGTGCGCTGCGCGCGGTCGATCCGATCATTCCGATCCCACTGAAGAACCACATGCTGCACGGCAACCGGCTCGACCCTTCGGACCGCGACGGCGCCAGCAACGGACCGGCCTTCGTCCTCGACAACTGGCCGGTGTTCGGCATGCACATGCCCGATTCGATCGCCAGCTTCGCGCCCAGCGTCGGCGCCGCCGCCGGCCAGACCTTCTTCGCCAGCGCCGGCGAAGGCGATGACCGCGGCGAAGTCTCGCGCATCGGCAGCAGCGCCGTGGTACTTGATGCCAGCGCCTTTCCCAATGCCGCCGCACTCAAGGCCAACGCGGCACTGGGTCGCCTGAACGCCTCACGCATCGATGGCGACCTCGACGGCGATGGCGACCTCGACCGCCTGCAGGTGCTCGGCAGCCGCTCCTTCAGCATCTTCGACGCCAGCGGAACCCAGGTGTTCGACAGCGGCGATGAGCTTGAGTGCATGACCGCCTCCCTTCTGTCGTCCGACTTCAACAGCGACAACGAGGAGAACGGCAGCGCCGACTCGCGCTCGGACAACAAGGGTCCGGAGCCCGAGGCGATCGCAGCGGGCACCTCGCTGGAACAGCGCACCTATGTTTTCGTCGGCCTCGAACGCATCGGCGGCGTCGCCGTCTACGACGTGACCGATCCGGCCAACGCCTTCGCCGTGGCCTACGAGAACAATCGCGACTTCAGCGCGCCGGTCGATATCGACGATCCCGCCAGTTTCGCCGGTGCCGGCGACTTCGGCCCGGAAGGCATCGTCTTCATCCCTGCCGCCGACAGCCCCGACGGCCGCCCGGCGATTGCCGTCGCCAATGAGGTCAGCGGCACCACCACGATCTGGTCGGTGCGTGATGCACTGTTCAAGGACGGCTTGGAAACCGCCCGCTTCGCGTTTGCGTGTTCTTGATCGACCGGGCTCCGCCACAGCGTCGCTCCGCCCCTTGTAGGAGCCAGCTTGCTGGCGATAGGCGCCGCCCAACGACGATTCGCCAGCAAGCTGGCTCCTACAATCGGGGGTTACGGCCGCAACGAATCCCGACTAGGCAAGATTGATCCAGGTTGCCTTCAGCTCGGTGTACTTGTCGAACGCGTGCAGCGACTTGTCGCGGCCGTTGCCGCTCTGCTTGTAGCCGCCGAAGGGCGCGGTCATGTCGCCGCCGTCCCAGTAGTTGACCCAGACGCTGCCGGCACGCAGCTTGCGCGCCACGCGATGGGCGCGGGACAGGTCGCGGGTCCACAGGCCGGCCGCCAGACCATACGGGGTGTCGTTGGCGATGCGCAGGGCCTCGGCCTCATCGTCGAAACCGATCACCGCCAGCACCGGGCCGAAGATCTCCTCGCGGGCGATGGTGGCGCTCTCCGGCACATCGTCGAACACGGTCGGCTCGATATAGCAGCCGCCCTCGACCGGCGCGATGCGCTGGCCGCCCAGTACGCGGCGGGCGCCGCCTTCCTCGCCGCGGGCGATGAACTCCATCACCCGCTGGGTCTGCGCCTCGTCGACCATCGCGCCCATCGGCGCGCCGGGATCGAGCGGATGGCGCGG
The DNA here is from genome assembly GCA_964350895.1 of uncultured Lysobacter sp. GTDB lineage: Bacteria > Pseudomonadota > Gammaproteobacteria > Xanthomonadales > Xanthomonadaceae > Pseudomarimonas. Next base: position 8,220 of record CAYGMG010000004.1, on the reverse strand, counting down.
CTGCATGCGCGCGCCGAATTCGGCGACCATGGCGACGAACTCGTCCTTGACCGAGCGTTCCACCAGAAGCCGCGAGGCCGCGGTGCAGACCTCGCCCTGGTTGTAGAAGATCCCCGACGCCGCCGCCTTGGCCGCGGCGCGCAGGTCGGGCGCATCGGCGAACACGATGTTGGGACTCTTGCCGCCGCACTCCATGTAGGCGCGCTTCATGTTCGAGCGCCCGGCGCACTGCAGCAGATGCTTGCCGACCGCGGTCGAGCCGGTAAACACCAGGCCGTCGACATCCATATGCAGGGCCAGCGGCTCACCGGCTTCGCGACCAAAGCCCGGCAGCACGTTGAACACGCCTTCCGGTAGGCCCGCCTCGATGGCCAGCTCGGCCAGGCGCAGCGCGGACAGCGGCGACTTCTCGCTCGGCTTGAGCACCAGCGAGTTGCCCATCGCCAGCGCCGGCGCCAGCTTCCAGGTCGCCATCAGCAGGGGGAAGTTCCACGGCACGATGGCGCCAACCACGCCCAGCGGTTCGCGGGTGACCAGACCCAGCTCGTTGTGCCCGGTCGGCGCGATCTCGTCGTAGACCTTGTCGATGGCCTCGGCAGTCCACGACAGGCAGCGCACGCTGGCCGCGACATCGACATTCAGCGCGTCGGTCACCGGCTTGCCCATGTCGAGGGTCTCCAGCAGGGCCAGCTCCTCGGCGTGCTGCTCGACCAGAGCAGCGAACTTGAGCAGGATCTTCTTGCGCTGCCGCGGCGGGGCCGCCGACCACTTGCCGGCCTCGAAGCTGCGCCGCGCCGCGCTCACCGCGCGATCGACGTCCTCGCTGCCGCACTCGGCCACCTTGCACAGCACGCGGCCGTCGATCGGGCTGATGTTGTCGAAGGTCCTGTTGCTTGCGGCATCCACGTAGCGGCCATCGATGAAGGCCTGGGTGCGCAGCTGCAGTTCGGCGGCGCGTGCCTGCCAATCCTGTTGGGTGTTGGGCTTTGCCATGATGGGGGCCTCGGTATTCGTGGGGGCTGCGTATCGCCAGCAAGCTGGCTCCTACAACGAAGCGTGATCGCCTGTAGGAGCCAGCTTGCTGGCGATCAGTGGTTGACCTCTGTGTTCAGAACGTCGCCGGGGTATTGGCGCTGACGATCACCGCATCGCCGCTGCCAACGTTGCGGAATCGATGCGGGATGCGGCTCTCGAAATAGTACCCATCACCCGGCCCCAGCACCCGCACCTGATCGCCCACGGTGACTTCGACCTGGCCGGCAATCACCACCCCGCCTTCCTCGCCCTCATGCTGGAGCATGGCATCGCCGGTATCGCTGCCGGCGGGCATGACCTCGCGCAGCAGGCACATCTGCCGGTTCGGCCGGTGCTGTCCGATCAGGAAATAGTGGATCTCGTTGTTGCCCAGGTCCGGCAGCTCGGCGGCGCGGTAGAACGGGCTGTCCATCGCCCCGTCGTCGAAATCATGGGTGAAGAAGTCAGCCAGCGAGATCGGGATGCCATCGAGCACCTTCTTCAGCGAACTGACCGAGGGGCTGACCTTGTTCTGCTCGATCAGCGAGATCGTGCTGTTGGTCACGCCGACCCGCTTGGCCAGCTCGCGCTGGCTGAGCTGCTTGGCCTTGCGAACCGCCTGCAGGCGGGCGCCGATATCCATGCTGGGCAACCTCCGGAGGACGCCTACGGTACCCGGTGCTGTGTAGCAGCCGGGGCGTGTTGGGTCAATAAAATTGACACCGCGCGGGACACGCCGAGGCCGGCCGACAGCCTGTTCGCCAGCAAGCTGGCTCCTACAAGGCGTTGATTCTCCTGCAGGAGCCAGCTTGCTGGCGAAGATTTTCACCCCCCCGAACCACCCCGCCGCGGCACCCCATCCCTTCCTCGATTGTAAAGTTTTTTCAACACTGCTAGCGTTCGCGCAACACCTGCGGAGGCGTCCCATGCGCTTCGATCCCACCGCCGCGCCGACCGTCACCGACGCCTTCTGGATGCCGTTCACCGCCAACCGGCAGTTCAAGGCCGAGCCGCGCCTGCTGGCCTCGGCCGAGGGCATGTACTACCGCTCGGTGGACGGCCGGCAGATTCTCGACGCTACGGCTGGCCTGTGGTGCTGCAACGCCGGCCACGCCCGCCCGAAGATCATCGAGGCGGTGTCCAAGCAGATCGCCACCCTCGACTTCGCGCCAACCTTCCAGATGGGCCATCCGCTGCCCTTCGTGCTGGCCGAGCGCCTGGCCGAGCTGGCGCCCGAGCCGCTCAAGCATGTGTTCTTTACCTGCTCCGGTTCGGAGTCGGTGGATACCGCGCTGAAGATCGCCCTGGCCTACCACCGGGTCCGCGGCGAGGGCCAGCGCACCCGCTTCATCGGCCGCGAAAAGGGCTACCACGGGGTCGGCTTCGGCGGCATCTCGGTCGGCGGCATGGTCAACAACCGCAAGTTCTTCGGCGCCATGCTGCCCGGCGTCGACCATATGCGGCACACGCTGGACATCGGCCGCAACGCGTTCTCGCGCGGCCTGCCCGAGCACGGCGCCGAGCTGGCCGACGATCTTGAGCGTCTGGTCGCCCTGCACGACGCCTCGACCATCGCCGCGGTCATCGTCGAGCCGATCTCCGGCAGCGCCGGCGTGGTGCTGCCGCCGAAGGGGTATCTGGAACGCCTGCGCGCGCTGTGCGACAAGCACGGCATCCTGCTGATCTTCGATGAGGTGATCACCGGCTTCGGGCGCATCGGCGAGGCCTTCGGCGCGCAGCGCTTCGGCGTCGTCCCGGACATGCTCACCTGCGCCAAGGGCCTGACCAATGGCGCCATTCCGATGGGCGCGGTGATTGCCTCAAGGCAGATCCACGACGCCTTCATGCACGGCCCCGAGGGCGCCATCGAGCTGTTCCATGGCTACACCTACTCCGGCCATCCGGTGGCCGCCGCCGCGGCCCTGGCCACCCTCGACACCTATGCCGAGGAAGGCCTGTTCGAGCGCGCCAAGACACACGCCGCCGTATGGGAAGACGCCGCCCACGCCCTGCGTGGCCTGCCCCATGTGATCGACGTGCGCAACTACGGCCTGATCGCCGGTATCGAACTGGCGCCGCGCGAGGGCGCGCCGGGCAAACGCGCGTATGAAGTGTTCACCCGCTGCTTCCACGAGCGCGACCTGCTGGTCCGGGTGACCGGCGACATCATCGCCCTCTCGCCCCCCCTGATTATCGAACCGGCGCAGATCGAAAGGATTTTCGGCACGCTGGCCGATACCATACGCAGCACGGCCTAGGGCGGGTCCTGACCCGCCGTCTCGGCACCTCCACCGCCACAGACCGGCCACAGAGCCGGACCGGCGACCCAGCAGCACCACAATCCGCATTACTCCCCGGGAGGGAATCCTCGTGCTTATCGGCGTACCCAAGGAAATCAAGAACCACGAATACCGTATCGGCCTGACCCCGGCCGGCGCGCGTGAACTCGTCGGCCACGGCCATCAGGTGATCGTGCAGAAGGACGGCGGCACCGCCATCGGCCTGACCGACGAGATGTACGAAAAATCCGGCGCGCAGATCATCGACACGGCCGAGGAAATCTTTGCCCGCGCCGACATGATCATCAAGGTCAAGGAGCCGCAGCCGGTAGAGTGCGCCATGCTTCGCGAGGGCCAGGTTCTTTACACCTACCTTCACCTTGCGCCGGACCCGGAGCAGACCATCGGACTGGTGAAGTCCGGCTGCACCGCGATCGCCTACGAGACGGTGACCGACAAGCGCGGCGGCCTGCCGCTGCTGGCGCCGATGAGCGAGGTCGCTGGACGCATGTCGATCCAGGCCGGCGCGCACGCGCTGGAGAAGGCGCAGGGCGGCTCGGGCGTGCTGCTCGGCGGCGTGCCCGGCGTCAAGCCGGCCAACGTGCTGGTGATCGGCGGCGGCGTGGTCGGCATCAATGCCGCGCGCATGGCGATGGGCCTGAACGCCCGGGTCACCATGATGGATCGCTCGCTGGATCGCCTGAAGTACCTCGACGAGCTGTACGGCGACCGCATCACCACACTCTATTCCACCGCCGATGCGATCGAGGAATGCCTGCGCTATGCCGACCTGGTCATCGGCGCGGTGCTGATCCCCGGCGCTGCCGCACCCAAGCTGGTGACCCGCGCCCAGCTCGGCCTGATGAAGCCCGGCTCGGTGCTGGTCGACGTCGCCATCGATCAGGGCGGCTGCTTCGAGACCTCCAAGGCCACCACCCATCAGCATCCGACCTACGACGTCGACGGCATCGTCCACTACTGCGTCGCCAACATGCCGGGTGGCGTCGCCCGCACCTCGACCTTCGCCCTGACCAATGCCACCCTGCCATTCGCCGTGCAGCTGGCCAACAAGGGCGCGCGCCGGGCGATGCTCGAGGACGTCCACCTGCTCAACGGGCTGAACGTGCACGCCGGGCAGATCACCTATGAGGCGGTGGCCCGCGACCTGGGCTACGCCTATGTGCCGGCGGCGAAGGCGCTGGGGTGAGCCCGGCTTCGCTGCGCAGTCCTGAACCCGCGTTTGGGCGAATGCCCGGCGACCGGGCGAGGGCTGTGCGCGCGATCCTTGCTACGTCCCATCGGGCATCTCGACGTCATCCCCGCGAAGGCGGGGATCCAGCTCCGGCTTTCCAAGGGCCTCAGAAGCGATGGACCCCCGCCTACGCGGGGGTGACGAGGAAACCTCGAAAGCGACTCGGACA
>CAYGMG010000004.1:0-3406 GCA_964350895.1 uncultured Lysobacter sp. | reverse complement strand
CCACTCAACAAAGAACCTGAAATCCCTGAGTACGTTGTGCGTGAATCGTCATCCCCGCGTAGGCGGGGATCCAGCCCTGCGCAGCCGTATCAACGGCTTCATGGGCAAGAGCTGGACCCCCGCCTGCGCGGGGGTGACGGGACGGATACCTTGCTGAGCTCCGGCGGCCAACCGCGCGCCGGCACGGGCGGGCTGACCCGCTATCCGCCCGTCCCGACGGTTCAGGGACTCCTGCCACGGACCATCCAATGAACGCCCAGCCCAATCCGCACAGCGTCCCCGCCCTCCCCCACCTGATCGCAGGCAAGGAAGTCGAGGGCCGCAGTGGCCGCTGGAGCGATGTGTTCAATCCGGCCACGGGCGCGGTCAGCGCCCGCGTGCCGCTGGCATCAAAGGCTGAGGTCGAGGCGGCCATCGCCAGCGCCCAGGCCGCCTTTCCTGCCTGGGCCGCGACCACCCCGCTGAATCGCGCAAGGGTGATGTTCAGGTTCAAGTCCCTCCTGGAACAGAACGCCGACCTGATCGCCCGCAGCATCAGCGCCGAGCACGGCAAGGTGCTCAGCGATGCCCGCGGCGAGCTGACCCGCGGGCTGGAGGTGGTCGAGTTCGCCTGCGGCATTCCGCATCTGCTCAAGGGCGAGAAGTCGATCAATGTCGGCCGCGATGTCGACAGCTGGAGCGAGATGGCGCCGCTCGGCGTGGTCGCCGGCATCACCCCGTTCAACTTCCCGGCCATGGTCCCGATGTGGATGTTTCCCATCGCGATTGCCTGCGGCAATACCTTCATCCTCAAGCCCAGCGAGCGCGATCCTTCGGCGCCGAACCTGCTGGCCAGGCTGCTGCAGGAGGCCGGCCTTCCCGACGGCGTGTTCAACGTCTTGCATGGCGACAAGGAAGCCGTCGACACCCTGCTCGATGATCCGCGGGTTCAGGCGGTGAGCTTTGTCGGCTCGACGCCGATTGCCGAATACCTGTACGAGCGCGGCGCCCGCGCCGGAAAGCGCGTGCAGGCCCTGGGCGGGGCCAAGAACCACCTGGTCGCCCTGCCCGATGCCGATGTCGAACAGGTCGCCGAGGCTCTGCTCGGCGCTGCCTACGGCTCAGCCGGCGAGCGCTGCATGGCGATCTCGGTCGCGGTCTGCGTCGGCGACGAACTCGCCGACCATCTGGTCGCCACGCTGGCGCCCAAGGTGCGCGCCCTGCGCATCGGCCACGGCGCTGAAGGCAATCCCGACATGGGCCCGCTGGTCACCCGCGCCCATCTGGACAAGGTGCGCGGCTATGTCGACACGGGCGTTGCCGAAGGTGCCGAGCTGGTGGTCGACGGCCGCGGCCTGCGCGTCGATGCACATCCCGAGGGCTTCTACCTCGGCGGCTGCCTGTTCGACCGCGTCACGCCCGACATGCGGATCTACCGCGAGGAGATCTTCGGCCCGGTGCTCTGCGTCGTCCGCGTCCCCGACCTCGCCGCCGCCACCGCCCTGGTCGATGCCCACGAATACGGCAACGGCTGCGCCCTGTTCACCCGCGACGGCGGCGCCGCGAGAGAGTTCGCCCACCGCGTGCAGTGCGGCATGATCGGTATCAATGTCCCTATCCCGGTTCCCATGGCCTTCCACAGCTTCGGCGGCTGGAAGCGCTCCCTGTTCGGCCCCCTGCACATGCACGGCCCCGACGGCGTGCGCTTCTACACCCGGATGAAAACCATCACCGCGAGATGGCCCAACGAAGTACGTGCCGAGTTCACCATGCCGACCATGGGATAGAGGCGGTGATGGGTGATCGGTAGTTCGTCATTCCCGCGAAGGCGGGAATCCAGCTCCGGCCTTCCAAGGGCCTCAGGAGCGATGGACCCCCGCCTGCGCGGGGGTGACGAGGAAACCTCGAAAGCGACTCGGACACCGTCCACATCGAAGCCGTTCATCGCTACAAGGCCACTCACCAAAGAATCAGAAATCTCTGAGTACGTTGTGTGCGAATCGTCATCCCCGCGAAGGCGGGGATCCAGCTCTGGCCTTCCAAAGGTCTCGAGAACAATGGATCCCCGCCTTCGCGGGGATGACGAGGACGCTTCGAATGCGCTCTGAAGCCGACCAGACCGAAGCCCCTGATCCACCCATCACTTCGCTCCACCGGTCCCATCGTCCCGGCGCCCGCCTTGCGAGCGGAATGACGACCTCAATCCATCGAGACGTCAGACATGAGCACCCAGCAAGACCCCAAGGCATCCAGCCCCGCAACTCCACGTTCCACCGACACCGCGATCACCCGCGCCTCGCCGTACGGCACGCTGGCCGAGCCGACCTTCTCCGGCATCACCAGCTTCCTGCGCCGGCGCTACGGCAAGGACCTGGGCGCCGCTGATGTAGCGGTGTTCGGCGCACCGTTTGATTTAGCCACCACCAATCGCCCCGGCGCCCGGCTCGGGCCGCGCGCGATCCGCGCCGCCTCGGCCTCGCTTGCCTGGTGCAAGCCCTACCTGTGGGACTTCGACCCGCTCGACCGGCTCAATGTGCTCGACTACGGCGACCTGCACGTCGACCAGGGCCGCCCCGAAGCGCTGCCGCAGAAGCTCTACGAGCAGGTTAGCGAGATCGTCCAGGCCGGCGTCGTGCCGCTGGCGCTTGGCGGTGACCACTTCATCAGCTTTCCGGTCCTGCGCGCCCTGCACGAGCGTCATGGCCCGCTCTCGCTGATCCACTTCGACGCCCACAGCGACACCTGGCGCGACGAGGACGGCCGCATCGACCACGGCACCATGTTCTTCCACGCAGCAAGGCTGGGCTATGTCGACCCGGCGCGCTCGATCCAGCTCGGCCTGCGCACCCACAACGCCGAGGACCACGGCTTCCAGGTGCTCAACGCCGACTGGATCCACCGCCACGGCCTGGTCCACGCCATCGAGCTGATCCGCGCGCGCGTAGTCGAACATCCCTGTTATGTGACCTTCGACGTCGACTTCCTCGACCCCGCCTTCGCCCCCGGCACCGGCACCCCGGTCTGCGGCGGCTTCTCCACCCACGACGCCCTCACCCTGATCCGCGGCCTGTCCGGCCTCAACGTCATCGGCATGGACGTCGTCGAAGTCGCCCCCGCCTACGACCAGTCCGAGATCACCGCGCTGGCCGCCGCCAGCGTCGCCCACGAGCTGCTTGCGGTGCTTGCCAGCCGCCGGCCTGCCCGCGCCTGACCCTCCCGTACCCGCCGCACCCCGTAGGGCGCGTCTCGGACGCGCCGAACAAGCGTCTCGGACGCGTCGCTCCCCACCGCACCGCCTCACGTAGGGCGCGTCTTGGACGCGCCGAAAGGCGTGCCGGCAATCCGCCTGGTTGGAACGGTGCGGGGTGCGGGCGGCGCGTCCAAGACCTGAGGTCTCCCCAGAACTTTCCTTTACTGGTCAGCGGTT
>CAYGMG010000003.1:57514-68471 GCA_964350895.1 uncultured Lysobacter sp. | reverse complement strand
AGCTTGCAGGCAGCGAAGTGGTTGCCCGGGGTGAGTACGTCCTCGGCGCCCGGCGGGATGAGCAGGGACACGCCGCCGCCGCTGACGTCATGGACCCGGCTGCGGAAGTCCCGCGGCGGGTTGTCGGCATCGGCCGGGGCCACAACCTGGCAATAGGACGGGTGGGTCGTCGGCACGTCGATGCGGAAGTACTCACGGCGCTGGATGTAGCTCAGGCGCTCCGGAGCCGGAGTCCGGTAGGCCGGCATGCCCTCGAAGCTGACCTTTTCGAAAGGCCCGGTGGTGAAACGCACGTTGACCTTGTCAACGCGGGTGGCGAAGGTCAGGGTCTGCGACTCCAGCACCCGGCGCTCCACCGGCGCATGCGGCGAGACGTCCAGCAGCAGCTGGTCGCGACGCTCGTCGTAGTCGAGCAGCACGGTGAGCAGACCGCTGTTGCCATCGGCCAGAGGCGCTTCAAGCATGCTGCGCTGTTCGATCATCCGCCGCAGCAGGACGGCAATGGAGTCGGGATCCTCCACGCCGAAGCGGCTGTCGAGCCGGATGTCGTTGGTGCTGGCCATTCCTTGCCGCTTCTCCCTGGGCGTCGAGCACGATCCGGATCAGCGATCCGGCGCTCCGCGCGCGGAGCCTGGCTGCCGGCGATCCGGCGGCATCGGTTGAATGGTAGCGGATGGACGGGCCCGTCGGCAGCACCGGGACGGCGTGCATGAGCTGGCGCCGGCCGTTGTGGTGGGCGCTTGCCTGGATTGCCTTGGCGCTTGCCGCGCTCGGCGTGCTGCTGCCGGGGCTTCCAACCACGCCCTTCGTGCTGGTTGCAGCCTGGGCCGCGGCGCGCGGTTCGCCGCGGCTGCATGCCTGGCTGCTGGCACATCGGCTGTTCGGGCCGATGATCGCCGACTGGCAGCGCGCCGGCGCGGTGCATCGTCGAGCCAAGTGGATGGCCAGCCTGACCATGCTGCTGTGCGCGGCCCTGCTGGCGTGGCTGGCGCCGGCCTTGTGGATGGCGGTGCTGGCCAGCGCGGTCATGCTCGGCGTGGCGATCTGGCTTTGGCTGCGTCCGGAGCCGGAGCGCAGCACGATCAGCTTGCCGCAGTCGGCTCCACGGCCGTCGAGTCCGCATGACGGGTGAGCAGGACCAGCTTGCCTTGGGTGCGGCCCGATTCGATCTGCTGCTGCGCCTTGGCCGCCTCGTGCAGGGGCAGGCAGCGCAAGGATGGCGCTTGCAGCCGGCCGTCGGCAAAGCGCTCAAGTAGCCAGCTCATGCCGATCCGCAGTTCCGCGGAATGGGACTGCAGGAAGCTCAGGTTGGCGGCGACCACGCTACGGTTTGACTGAGTCATATCGAGCGGATTGAAGCGCGGCGTGCGCAGCCAGTCCCAGACCAGGCGCAGCCAGCGAACCTTGCCGTCGCGCGGCAACATGCTGTGGAAACCGTAGATCGCCAATACTCCGGTCGGGGCGAGCAGGGCGTAGCTGTGGCGCAAGGTGGCGACGCCGCTGGCATCGAACACCGCGGCATAGCCTTCGGGTGAATGGGTGCGCGCCGCGCGCCACCAGTCTTCCTGCTCGCGCGCGATCACCAGCTCGGCGCCGGCCGCCGTGGCGTAGGCGATCTTGTCTGCGCTGCCGACCACTCCGACGCAGCGGCAGCCGGCAAGCCGTCCGAGCTGGAGCAGTGCGTTGCCGACCCCGCCAGCAGCGGAGTGCACCAGCCAGCGGTCACCGGGCGCGGTCACCAGCTTGCGCTGGGCGATGAACCAGGCGGTCAGGAAGACGGTGGGCAGGGCCGCTGCCGCGGCGAGGGTGAGTCGCTCCGGAACGGCGAACAGATTCTCCTCGGCCAGCACGATGCGCTCGCAGTAGCCGCCGAACAGGGTCAGGGCCAGTGCCCGGTCGCCGACTTTCCATCGGCTGACGCCCGGACCGATCGCATCGACCACGCCGGCGACCTCGAAGCCGGGGATGATCGGATAGCCATGTAGCGCCTTGGCCGAGGCGTAAAGGCCCATGCGGATGATGCCGTCGGCGTAGTTCACCCCGCAGGCGTGCACGCTGATGCGGACCTGGCCGGGGCCGGGCTCGGGATCGGCAAGTTCAACCCAGCGCAGGGCCTGGTAGCCGCCGGGTGCGTCGATACGGATGGCGTGCATGGCGATGTCAGTCGGCCGGCGAGACGGCCAGCATCGCAGGCGGGCAGGAATTGACCAAGATCAGGGTTGGCTGTCACGAATATGTCATGGTTTTCGCATGGAAAATCGCGATTCGCAGCGGCATGCTGGGGAGATGCCCGACTCCACGACTCCCGGTCAGCGCCTGGCCAAGCTGGCCGCTGACGAACTCGCCTTGCTGGTCCGCGAACTGGTCAAGGCCCGCAAGGGCAAGGATGCCGGCGTGCACAAGGCGCGCAAGGCGCTGCAGCGCCTGCGCTGCATCCTGCGTCTGGTTCGCGAGGCACAGCCGGACTGGCATGCGCGGACCGATGCCCAGCTGCGTCGCCTGCGGCGCCGGCTTGGCCCGCTGCGCGATGCGGCGGTGCGCGCTGAGCTGGCAAGGGTGATGCTGGAGACGCCGCTTGAGGGCGAGCAGCGCAGTGCTGTGGAGCAGGCAGCGGCCAAGCTTGAGGCGGCGCGCGTGGCGTTGTGGGCGGGCCTGCCTGGGACCTTCTGGGAGCAGATCGAGCGCGCCGTCGCCCGCCATCTGGCGGCGTTTGATCGCTGGCCGCTGGCCGAGCTGGACGCCGTAGCGATCCTCCAAGCCCTGGAAAAGGCGCGGCGCAAGACCCGCCTCGCCGCAGCCGAAGCCCTCGGCCACGTGCAGCGCAACGGCCGTCATGAGCTACGTCGTCAGCTGCGCCGCTATGCAGCGATGCGCAAGGCGGCGGCTTACGCGCTGCGCCAGCGCGATCCAGGGGCAGCGACCCTGGTCGATGTTGCCCGGGAGATCGGCGTAGAAGGTGATCTATGGCTGACCTGCACCGCGCTCAAGGGGGCAGGGCACGGTGCCGAGATCCGCGTCCTGCGTGGGGCGCTGGAGAAGCAGCGGCGGGCTTTGTGCAAGAAGCACGATGGCGAGCTGGCCAGCCTTCGGCGCGGCCTGCTGGCGAAAAAGCAGGCGGGCCACGTGGCCCGCTTGAAGCAGCTCCGCCAGGCCCGGCGCAAGGCGGATCGAGAGGCCGCGGGGGACGCGGACAAATCGAGAAAGTAGCCAAGCCCGCCGAAAGGCCGTAGCATCCGCCGCCCGCGAATCCGGAGTCGGCCCATGCAGGCTGAAAAGAACCACGTCGTCCGTTTCCACTACAGCGTGTTCGCCCTGCCCGAAGCCGGTGAGGCGCTGGAATCCTCGCGCGAGCGCGAGCCGCTGACCATCCTGCTGGGCCACAACGGGATCATTCCCGGTCTTGAGAGCGCGCTGATCGGCAAGGCCGAGGGCGATCGCTTCGAAGTGGAAATCCCGGCCGCCGAAGCCTATGGCGAGGTTCGTCCGGACTTCGTTCAGCGGGTGCCGAAGAAGTATTTCCGCGATCCTGCGCAGCTGCGCCCCGGCATGCAGACCTCGGTCGGCACCAATGAGGGGCCGCGTCTGGTCACCGTGCTCAAGGTCGGGATGAGCGTGGTCGACGTCGATCTGAATCATCCACTGGCGGGACAGGATCTGAAGTTCGATATCGAAATGGTCGAGGTGCGCGAGGCCAGCCCGGAAGAGCTGGCGCATGGCCACGCCCACGGTCCTGGCGGGCACCAGCACGGCTGAGCGGCTGTGCCCTGGCTGATGGGCTGAAACGAAAACGCCGGGCAGTGCCCGGCGTTCTGCTTTGCGCGTCGCGTGGGCGCCTTGGCCTGCAGATCAGAACAGCTCGACGTCACCTGAAGCCATATCGACCTGCGACACCGGCTTGTGTGGCTGCTTCTCCCATTGCCCGCGCACTTCCTGGATGCGCCGGGCGATGGCGTGCAGGGCCGACACCAGCTCGGCGTCGCGCGGTCCGCCGCTGCGGTGCAGGAGCTCCTGCAGCGAGGTCGCTTCGGCATTGATCGCCTGCAGGCGCTCCAGATGGACCATCGCCGAGCCCAGCGCCTGGGTGGCGATATCCTCGAACTGCAGCGAGCGCACAGCCTGGCCGACCGAGCCATCGATCGCCTTGCCGGCAGTGCTGATTTCCTGGATGCCCTGGCTGAGCGCGGTGTTCAGGGTGCCGACCTGCTGCATCAGGCGGGCCGACTCGTGCTTGGCTTCCTGGGAGCGGGTCATGTCCCGCGAGGCCATCCGCTGCACGGCGTCGCGCACCTTGGTCACCACCTCGCGCGAGCTGTGCGCCAGCTTGCGGATCTGTTCGTTGAAGGCGGTGGAGCGCTCGGAGAGGTTGCGTACCTCGTCGGCGACCACGGCAAAGCCGCGTCCCGCCTCGCCGGCGCGCGCTGCCTCGATGGCGGCGTTGAGCGCCAGCAGGTTGGTCTGGTCGGCGATTGACTTGACGTCCTCGAGCAGGGCGAAAATGCCGTCAAGGTGCTCGACCATGGTGTCGATATGGGTGACCGTGGCGCTGCTCTGGCCGCTGACTTCCTCCAGCGCCTGAACCAGCTGTTCCATCTGCCTTGAAGCTTCGTTGGCGAATCGCTGCATGCCCATTTCGCCGTCGCGCTCGCCGGTGCGATCGACGATCCGCGACACCGCGCCGGCCTGCTCGCGCGAGTGGCGGGTCATGGAATCGAAGCTCTGCGACAGGGTCTGCACGGCGTCGCGTATCAGGGTCTTGGTGCGCCCGACTTCGCTGCGACCGCCCTCGAGTTCGCGGCCGACGAAGTTGCGCAGTTCGAGCAGGACCTTCTCCTGCTCGCGAAGCAGCTTGACTTCGTCCGGCGTGTGCCGGCGCGCGTCCATCGCGAGCATGATGGCACCGGCAGCCCAGGCAAGGCTTGAGGCGACGGCAAAACCTCCAACCACGGCCGCCCCGAAGTCGAAGAAGAAGTAGGTGGCGAGGAACGCAAGGCTCAACACGACGCCCGCGCTCAGGTATTTGATCATCCTTCCATTCATGGTGCCGTCCGGATCCTTTCCTGATTCAACATATCGGCCTCGCGCCTGCGGTCTTTAGCTGGCGGCGCGCTCCAGCAACCTCAGCGCTACCTGGTCGAGCGGTGCGATGTCGCTGACCGCGCCCAGTTTGACTGCGCTGCCGGGCATTCCCCAGACCACCGAGCTTGCTTCGTCCTGCGCCAAGGTATACGCCCCTGCGTCGCGCAATGCCAGCATGCCCCGCGCGCCATCGTCGCCCATGCCGGTGAGGATGCCGGCCACCGCATTGCGGCCGGCGGCGACCGCCACCGACTGGAACAGCACGTCGACGCTCGGGCGGTGCCGGTTGACTGGATCGTCGTCGCCGATGCGGCAGAACCAGCGTGCGCCGCTGCGCTCGACGCGCAGGTGGAAACCGCCTGGTGCGACATAGGCATGCCCTGGCGTGATCGGCTGGCCGTCGCTTGCTTCGTAAACGGTGAGCTGGGTCTCGCGGTGCAGACGCTGGGCAAAGGCGCGCGAGAAGCCTCCCGGAATGTGTTGGACGATCACCACCGCGGGTGCATTGGGCGGGAACTGGGCAAGCACGTAGCGCAGCGCTTCGGTGCCGCCGGTCGAGGCGCCGAGCGCGATCAGGCGATCGGTGGTCTTGTAGACCGTGGGCACGGCGCGGTTGCCGGTGGGCGCATCGTGGCGGCGCGCACTGGCGACCTTTGCCCGTGCGGCGATCTTCACCTTCTCGATCAGCTCGCGGCCGTACTCGCGCAGACCGCGCTCGACGTCGAGCTTGGGCTTGGTGACGAAGTCGATGGCGCCGAGCTCGAGCGCGGCCATGGTGACGTCGGCACCCTTCTCGGTCAGGGTCGAGACCATCACCACCGGCATGGGATGCAGGCGCATCAGGTTCTCGAGGAACTTCAGCCCGTCCATGCGCGGCATCTCGACGTCGAGTGTGAGCACGTCGGGGCTGAGCTGCTTGATCTTGTCGCGGGCGATGTAGGGATCGGCGGCGGCGCCAACCACCTCGATCTCGCGGTCCTCGGAAAGAATCTCGGTCAGCAGCTGGCGGACCAGCGCCGAGTCGTCCACCACCAGAACGCGTATGGCCATCAGAACAGCTCCACCGAACCACCCACAGGGGCTTGCTTGAGACGATCCTTGTAGGCGATTTCCTCGGCGGCCACGGCATCTTCGTGGGCGTGCGGAAGCCGCTTGACCAGGACTCGGCCGGTTACCGGAAAAAAGCACACCTTGCGCGGGTGGATGCCGCCCAGGTCCTTGGATACCACCGAAATGCGCTCCTTGCGCAGGTAGTCGACGACAAACTCGGCGTTTCGCGTGCCCACCGGCTGCGAGGTAAAGCTCTTGAGCACGTTGCCGCCGCCGAAGACCTTGGCCTCGATGCGCTCGCGGCTGGCGCCCTGCTTGATCAGCTCGTTGATCAGCAGCTCCATCGCATGGCTGCCGTAGCGCGCCGGCACGCCATCGGTGACTTCGCCGTCGGGCAGCATGAAATGGTTCATCCCGCCGACCCGGATCACCGGGTCGCGCATGCAGGCGGCCACGCAGGAGCCGAGCACGGTCATCAGCGCCAGGTCGCGCTCGGTACAGAAGTACTCCGCCGGCAGCACCTTGACCACGTCAGCGTTGAGCTGGGTGTCCCGATACAGCAGCGGGCCAGCGCGCGAGCGCTGATTGGCTACCGGATCGAAGGCACGGGCGATCCGGATCTTCATCGCGCCGCGTCCGCCCGTCCGTATACCGTGCGGCCGCGCGGCCGGAGCAGGTCGTTGGCGTGCAGGAAGCTCTCCGAGTGGCCGGCAAACAGCAGGCCGTCCGGCGCCAGCAGCGGGGTCATTCGCTCCAGCACGCCGCGCTGGGTTGGCTTGTCGAAGTAGATCATCACATTGCGGCAGAAGATCGCGTCGAACGGTCCCTTGATGCCGTAGCTGCTGACCAGCAGGTTGAGCTGGGCGAACTCGACCAGTTCGCTGAGCTGCGGGCGGATCCGGCACATGCCCTGATGCGGGCCAGTGCCGCGCTGGAAGAAGCGCTTGGTGCGCTCGCTGGAAAGCCCCTTGATGCGCTCCAGCGGATAGATGCCGCGCTCACCGGCAGCCAGAACCTGGGTGTCGATATCGGTGGCGAGGATCTGCACCGGCGGGGTCAGGGTGCCGAACGCCTCGCAGGCGGTGATCGCCAGCGACCAGGGTTCTTCGCCGGTGGAGGCGGCCGAGCACCAGATGCGCAGTGGCTGGCGGTCGCGATGTGCCTTGAGGTGATCGAGCAGGATCTCGAAATGGTGCGCTTCGCGGAAGAAACTGGTGAGGTTGGTGGTCAGCGCGTTGGTGAATGCCTCCCACTCGTCCTCGCCGCCGGCCTCCAGCTGCTCGAGGTAGTTCTGGAAGCTGCGCAGACCAAGTGCGCGCAGGCGTCGGGACAGGCGGCTGTAGACCATGTCGCGCTTGCTGTCGGCAAGGGCGATGCCAGCGCGTCGATAGATCAGGTCGCAGACCCGGCGGAAATCCCGGTCGGAGAAGCTGAACTCGCGATCCTGGGCGTGCTCAGCCATCGCTGCTTGCCGCCGTCACCGCGCCAGGGAGCAACGTTGCCAGCGCGGGCGAGGCAGGGCCTCCGCGTCGGTCGCGGGATGCCAGCGCGGTGTCCCCAGTTGGCATGGCCACTCCCCTCGGCTCAGTTGTCGGCTGCGTTGTCGATCAGGGCAAGGTCTTCGGAACCAAGCAGTCGCTCGATGTCGATCAGCAGCACCATGCGTTTTTCGATGACGCCGACGCCGACCAGATAACGCGCATCGACGCCGGCGCCGAGCGGCGGGGCAGGGCGGATCTGCTCGGCTTTCAGCTGGACCACGTCGGACACGGCGTCGACCACCACCCCCACCGTGCGTTCGCCGAGGTTGAGGATGATCATCACGGTGAAGCCGTCATAGCGCGCTTCGCCGAGGCGGAACTTCAGCCGCAGGTCGAGCACCGGCACGATCGTGCCGCGCAGATTGATCACGCCCTTGATGTGTGCAGGCGTGTTCGGAATGCCGGTAACGCCCTCATAGCCGCGGATTTCCTGCACCTTGAGGATGTCGACGCCGTACTGCTGCTCGCCCAGGGCGAAGGTCAGGAACTCGCCCGAGGCAGCCGCGGCCGGCAGCGCCGTCTCGCTACTTACCTGCATGGCTTGTTTGGCTTGCATGTGGCCTCTCCCTGCGTGGCCGAATCAGGCCGCGGATTGCGCGGCTCAGAACTCTTCCCAATGATGCTCGTCAGTCTTGGCCGGCTGGCCTTTGGACAGTGCCTTGGGCGCTGCCGCCGGCGCGCTGGGCGCCTTGCGCTGCGCCTCGGTCGAGGTGCCCTGCTTTGCCTTGGCCGAGGCCGCAGCGGGCGCTGCGCGCGCGGGAGAGCGGCTGGCGGATGCCGGCGCTGACGGCTTGGCGCTGCCCTGGCGCGAGCCCAGCAGGCCAGGTCCGCGAACCTGCTCCGCCTTTGCCGACGCGGCAGGTTTGCCGGCGCCACCCGGCAGCCGGAACACCGAGACCGCGGTGGCAAGGTCGGTGGCCTGCTCTTCCATCGAGCGCGCCGCAGCGGAGGCCTGCTCGACCAAGGCGGCGTTCTGCTGGGTGGTCTGGTCCATCTGTACGACGGTCTGGTTTACCTGCTCGATGCCCGAGGACTGCTCGTCGCTTGCCGCGGCGATCTCGCTCATGATGTCGGTGACGCGCTGCACCGATTGCATGATCTCGTCCATCGTCTTGCCGGCGTTGTGGACCAGGTTGGAACCTTCGCCGACGGTGATCACCGACTCGGCGATCAGCTCCTTGATCTCCTTGGCCGCATCGGCCGAGCGCTGCGCCAGTGAGCGCACTTCGCTGGCGACCACGGCAAATCCGCGGCCCTGCTCGCCGGCCCGTGCCGCCTCGACCGCTGCGTTCAGGGCAAGGATATTGGTCTGGAAGGCGATGCCGTCGATTACCGAAATGATGTCCTCGATGCGCTTGGATGACGCGCTGATCGCATCCATGGTGACCACCACCCGGCCGACCACTTCGCCGCCGCGCGAGGCAACGTCCGCAGCGCCCACGGCGAGTTGCCGCGCCTGACGGGAGTTCTCAGCATTCTGTTTCACCGTCGAGGTCAGTTCCTCCATCGAGGAGGCAGTTTCCTCGAGGTTCGCCGCCTGCTGCTCGGTGCGCTCGGAGAGATCCGAGTTGCCGGCGGCGATCTCGCCGGCGGCGACGTTGATCTCTTCGCTGGCCTGGGAAATCTTGCGCGCGATGTCGGTCAGTCGCTCGACCGTGGTGTTGGCATTCTCGACCAGGCTGAAGAAAGCACCCTTGAAGCGATTCTCGACGCGTACGGTGAGATCGCCCTGGGACAGCGCGGCGAGCAGCTTGCCGACTTCGCCAAGGCCAGAGTCGGCCTGCTGCATCAGCTGGTTGAGGCCGGCAACCATTTCACGGAAGGCAAACTCGAACTGGCCTTCGTCGCCGCGCACGGTGAAGTCGCCGTCCGCTGCGGCCAGCACCAGGCGCTGGATCTCGGCGTTGACCTTCTGCAGGTTGCCCTTGGTCTGCGCCATGGCCTCGGTGATCGCCGCCTTCTGGCCGGGCAGGGCGGCCATGTCCTGGGTCAGGTCGCCCACCGCGTAGCGGCGCATCAGGGTGACTGCCTGGTTCATGGTGTCGATCTGCGAGGCGACCAGGGTGTTCAGCGACTCGGCCATCTCTCGGTAGGCGCCGGTGAACTGGTCCGCCTGGATCCGGTAGTCGAGCTGACCGGCCTCGTGCTGCTCGGCCATATCGGTCTCGGCGCGGGCGAAGGCGCGCAGGGTGTCCTGCATGGTTGCCATGCCGCGGTTCAGCTCGCCGACCTCGTCCTGGCGGCTGACGTCGATGCGTCCATCCAGCCGGCCGTGGGCGATGTCGTTGACCACGCCAAGGGTGGCGCGCACACCGCCGACCACGCTGCGCGCGACCAGGATGGCGAACAGCACCGACAGCACGATGGCGATGAACAGGACGGTGAGCATCGTGCCGCGGGCGGCGGCAAAGGTGCTGTGCGCCTGCTCGACGGCAAGGGTTGCGGCCTGGCCCTTGATCGCTGCGATCCTGTCGAGCGCATCGGCGACCGCGGCATAGGCCACGCTGCCGTCGCCGATGGCCATGTCGGTGGCCTCTTCAAGGAACTCGGCCTGGACGATCTCATCGACTTCGGCGGCCTGCGCCTTGAATGCTTCCCAGGCGGCCAGGGCCTGCTCGCGCGCCTCGGTCTCACCCGGCTCCAGCGAGGTCGCCGCATAGGCTTCCCAGATGGTGTCGAACTCGGCTTCGTAGTCGCGCTGCGCTTCGCGCGCGCGCTCCTTGACGGTAGCGGCCGAAGGCACGATCAGCTGGAAGGTCTGCAGCCGGTGGCGGGCGGCGATATTGGTCAGCTTGCCCGCGTTCTCGACGCCGGCCAGATCATTGCCGGCGATGCCGGTCAGTTCCCCGTTCAGATCGTCCAGCGCGAGCAGTCCGGCGACGCCAAGCACCAGGGTCAGCAGCATGATCACGCCAAAGGCGAGGAACAGGCGCGGTTGCAGCTTGAGGTTGTTGAGGAAGTTCATGGTCTGCCTTGTGCTGTGCGTCGGTCCGCGTTCGGCGGTGTCGAGGTGGGGCGCCTGAGCCTTGCGGGGTCTACATCAGGGTCATGTCGGACTGCTTGCTGATCACCATCTCGGGAACATTGCCCTGGGCGAAGGCGACACTGCCGGTAACGCAGATCATGCGCCCCATCAGTGCCTCTGGCTCGGACTGGAACTTTGCGCGGTCGTCGCCATTGATGCGCACCGAGAAGGTGTGCTTGGGAAAGACGCCGCCCAGATGCAGGAAGGTCGGCTGCCCTTCGATATTCGCATTGGTGCGGAAGCTCTCGACCTTGCCGCAGACGGT
>CAYGMG010000003.1:0-57414 GCA_964350895.1 uncultured Lysobacter sp. | reverse complement strand
GCTGCCCTTCGATATTCGCATTGGTGCGGAAGCTCTCGACCTTGCCGCAGACGGTGGCGCCCTTGCCGACGACGGTAGCCGCCTGGTTGGCGCCTACCGTGGTCTGCGCCGGGGCGCTGGCTGACAGCCCGAACAGCGATGCGGCGAGCATGGCGGTGATGATGCGCAATGACTGGTGGTGCATGTTCATGGCGTTCTCGATCACATCACGGTCATGTCGGCGGGGCCGCTGATCACCATCTCGGCGCGATTGCCCGGCGCGCGGCCGACGCGGCCGGAGGCGCAGACCATCTTGCCTTCGTTCTGCTCCGGCGGCGGCGAGAACTGGTCGCGGAGATCGCCATTGATGCGGATGCCGAACTTGTGCGCGGGAAACTTGCCGCCCATGTAGAGGAAGGTCGGCTGGCCGTCGGAGTTCTCGTTGTAGCGAGCGCTTTCGACCTTGCCGCAGACGGTCGCATCCTTGCCGATAAAGCTCTGCGCATTGTCTGCGCCGATGGTCGGACCTTGGGCGGCGACGGATCCGGCGACCAGCATGAGCAGGGTGCAAATCGGGATCATGGATTTCATTTCTAGCTCCTTGCCAACGAGGGCGGTGCAATGGCGGATGGATGTCGAGCGCACGCAGAGCGCAGCCGTGCGGATCGCCTGGCACCATTATTCAGGCTTGCCGCGTCACTGCAAACCGCGAGGCGGCCGTGCTGTGATCGCGGTTGCAATTGTCCGGGCTGGCCGCCCAGGCGGGGACGCGGGACGCGGGGCAAAAGGGGGAATCTGGCGGACATGGGCGGATCAGTCCTCCTGGTCAATCAGGGCCATTTCGGGGCTGAGCATGAGTCGCTCGATGTCGAGCAGGATCAGCATGCGTTGCTCGACGGTACCCATCCCCGAGATGTAGCGCGAGTCGATGCCGCTGCCCAGTTCCGGGGCAGGGCGCACCTGATCGGGATCGAGCTGGGTGACGTCGGACACCGCGTCGACCACCATACCGATGATCCGGTTGGCCACGGTGAGGATGATCATGACCGTGAACTGGTCGTAGACCGGCTTGCCCAGGCGGAAACGGATGCGCAGGTCGACCACCGGGACGATGGTGCCACGCAGGTTGACCACACCCTTGATCCAGGCAGGCGCGTCCGGAAGCCGGGTGACCGAGTCGTAGCCGCGGATTTCCTGCACCTTGAGGATGTCAACGCCGTACTCCTCCTCGCCCAGAGTGAAGGTCAGGTACTCCTGCAGCGCAATGTTCCCGGCATGCCCTGTGGCGACGGGCGGTGCGCCTTGCGCCGGGGCAAGTTGGGTGCTCATGGTCTGGGCTCCTGTGGCATCCGAATTCAATCCTCCCTGTCCGGCCGCGCGTAGGCGTCCTCATCATCAGCGTCGTCGTCCTGCAGCGAATCATCATCGGCTGGATCGAACGCATCGTCGTCGCCGGCGGCATCGGCGTCGGGCCCGGCCGCGTGTTCGCCCAGCAGGCGGAATACCGAAACCGCATCGGCCAGGCTCTCGGCCTGATCTTCCAGCGCGCGCGCCGCGGCCGAGGCCTCCTCGACCAGGGCGGCATTCTGCTGGGTGGACTCGTCCATCTGCGCGACGGTCTGGTTGACCACTTCAATGCCCGCGGACTGCTCGTCGCTGGCCGACGCGATCTCGCTCATGATGTCGGTGACCCGCTGAACCGAGGTGACGATCTCGGACATGGTCTTGCCGGCGGCGTCGACCAGCTGGGCGCCGGTTTCTACCGTCTTCACCGACTCGGCGATCAGGGTCTTGATCTCCTTGGCAGCGTCGGCCGAGCGCTGGGCCAGCGAGCGCACCTCGCTTGCGACCACCGCGAATCCGCGGCCCTGCTCGCCAGCGCGGGCCGCTTCGACCGCTGCGTTCAGGGCGAGGATATTGGTCTGGAAGGCGATGCCGTCGATGACTCCGATGATGTCGCCGATCTTCTTCGACGAAGCCGTGATGCCATCCATCGTCGTCACCACCTTGCCGACCACTTCGCCGCCACGGGCGGCGACTTCGGCCGCGCCCACTGCCAGCTGCCTTGCCTGGCGCGAGTTTTCCGCGTTCTGCTTGACCGTGGAGGTGAGCTCTTCCATCGAGGAAGCGGTTTCTTCCAGGTTGGCGGCCTGCTGCTCGGTGCGCTCGGACAGGTCGGCATTGCCGGCGGCAATTTCCGCCGCGGCGGTCTGGATCTGCTCGGTGGCGTCCTTGATCCGGCCGATGATGCCGCGCAGTTGCTCAACCGTCGTGTTGGCGTTGCCGGCAAGCTCGCCGAACGCGCCTTCGTACTCCTGCTCGACCGAGCTCGACAGGTCGCCGCGGGCCAGGGCCTCAAGCAGCTCGCCGACGTCGCTGAGCCCGGCATCCGCCTGCTCCATTAGCCGGTTGAGTCCAGCGATCATCTCGCGGAAGTCGAACTCGAAGCGGCTGGCATCCCCGCGCGCGCTGAAGTCGCCGCGGCCGGCAGCCTCGGACAGGCGCAGGATGTCGTCCTTGATCTCGCTCAGGCGGGTGCGGACCTCGTCCATCGCCTCGCTGATCCGCGCCTGCTTGCCGGGCAGGCGATCCATCTGCGCGCTGAAGTTGCCGCGGGCGTATTCGCGAACCGTCTCGAGCACCTTGGACTGAGTTCCGAGCAGGTCGTCGGCCAGCGCATTGACCGCGGTCGCCATCTCCTGATAGCCGCCATGCAGGGTCGAGGGGTCCAGCCGGGCATCGGTATCGCCAGCGGAAAAGCGCTTGCCGAGCTCGACCTGTGCCTGGATGAAGTCGGCCAGCTGCTGCTTGAGCTGGCGCATGTCGCCGAGCAGAGATTTCTGGTGGCCGCGGACGGTGACCTCGCGGTCGAACTCGCCGGCGCTGATCCGGCGCACCACTTCGGCCGCGTAGCCGGGCTCGCCGCCGAGTTGGCGCATCACCTGGCGGATGATCGACAGGGCGAGCAGCACCATGGCCACGGTGGCGACCAGCAGGCCGATCAGCTGCAGCAGCCCGACCCGGCCGCGGAGGTCGTCGATGTGCTGTACCTCGGCGGCCTGCGCGGCTTCTATCTTCTCGCTCAGCGAGCGCAGGCCGGCGTCGACCTCGGCGAAGGCATTGGCGAACACCGGAGTGATGCTGCTTGCCGAGTAGGGATCTTCCTGGGTGGCGATCTGGAAGATGTCATTGGCCTGCTGGATGTAGTTGTCGACCGGGCCATCCAGCGCAGTGATCTCGGCCTTGAGTTCATCCGGCAGCGGCAGCTGTGCGGTCTCCTGCAAGCTGGCCTTCAGCCCGGCGGCATTGATCTTTATCTGTTCTTCGAGACGGATACCGGTGGAAGGATCGGCGAGGAAGGAGGCCACCATGGACTCCAGTGCATCGGCGCGCAGCGAGGCATGGAAGACCACCGACTTCTGGTGCACCGCGGACGCGGTTGCGGCCGCCGCAAGCCGTTCGGCCGCCGCCGACAGCTGGCCCTGGCCCCACCAGCCGACCAGTCCCATCAGAACGATTCCGCCAATGCCAGCACCGCTGAGCTGCCAAAGCCTGTTCCTGAATTGCATGGACTCCTCCCTGCTTGCGGTTCCGGCATGCCTTGCGCTGCCGCGCCGGCATCTCTAGTTGTAACGACATCCGACCCGGACCGCGGCCGGATGTCGCGGATCAGGCGTTGGCGGCCTGGGTCTGGGTGCTGACTCCCCGGGCGAGGCCGCCGACGTCGACGATCAGCGCCACCCGGCCATCGCCAAGGATGGTCGCCCCGGATATCCCGGGTATGCGGCGGTAGTTGGCTTCGAGGTTCTTGACTACGACCTGCTGCTGGCCGAGCAGTGCGTCGACTTCAAGCGCGAGTCGCTTGCCGTCGCTTTCCACCACGACCACCATCGGGTCGTTGGCGGCCTGCTCCTGGATCTTGTACAGCTTGGCCACGCTGAACAGGGGCAGATAGTCGCCGCGAACCTTGAGCACGCGGCCATCGGCCTGCACCGTGCGCACGTTCACTGCCTGCGGCTGCAGCGCCTCGATCACGAATCCGAGCGGCAGGACGAAGGTCTCGCCACCGACCTGGACCAGCATGCCGTCAAGGATGGCGAGGGTCAGCGGCAGGCGCACGGTGATCCGCGTGCCCTTGCCGAGATGACTTTCGATGCCGACCTCACCGCCGAGAGCGAGGATGTTCTTGCGCACCACATCCATGCCGACACCACGACCGGAGAGATCGGTCACCTGGTCGGCGGTGCTGAATCCGGGGGCGAAGATCAGTTCCCATACCTGCGAGTCCGTCGGGTTGTCGGGTACCGACAGGCCGCGTTCGAGCGCCTTGCTGAGAATCTTCTCGCGGTTGAGGCCGCGGCCGTCATCAGCTACTTCGATGACGATGTGGCCGCCTTGATGGGAGGCCGCAAGGGTGATGTTGCCGGCCTCGGGCTTGCCGGCGGCGCGGCGTTCGTCGGTGGTCTCAAGACCATGGTCGATCGAATTGCGCACCAGATGCACCAGGGGGTCGGCGATCTTCTCGATCACGCCCTTGTCGAGCTCGGTCGCCTCGCCCACGGTCTTCAGCCGCACCTGCTTGTCCAGACGCGCGGAGAGATCGCGGACCAGACGCGGGAAGCGTGAGAACACCGAGCCTACCGGCAGCATGCGGATGCCGATCACCGCCTCCTGCAGGTCGCGGGTATTGCGCTCGAGCTGCACCAGTCCGGCGAGCAGGCGCTCGTGGTGGGCAGGTTCGAGCTCGCTGCCGGCCTGCTTGAGCATGGCCTGGGTGATGACCAGTTCGCCAACCAGGTTGATCAATGCATCGACCTTGGACACCTGCACCCGCAGCGTGCTCTCCGCACCGACCCCGGCGCCCGCGGCGGGCGTGGGCACGGCGGCGGATTCCGAGGGCTGCGGACTCACCCGCTGCGGTGCTGCGGCGACCGGCGCCTTGTTTGCTGGCGGCGGCGCCGCTGTGGGTGGCGGGCTGGCAACCGCCAGGGGTTTGAGCGGGCTGATCTCCAGATCGCATTCGTCCTCCACCCAGGAGAACACTTCTTCGATCTGCGCTTTCTTGATCGCGCCCTGCAGGGTGACCTCCCACCACAGTCGCGACTCGAAGGGTTCGAGGTCGCTCAGTGCGGGCAGCTGCTCTGCATGGCACTCGTTGCTCGAGTCAGCCAGCCGCTGCAGCTCGCGAAGGATCCGCAGCGGATCGTTGCCGCTCATGAAGATCGACGGATGCGGCTTGAACACCACCTTCCACCCGCTGGGCTCAGCCGACGCTGCCGGCGCCGCGGCGGCTGCCGGCTTGCTGGCGCTGCTCTTGCCGGAGAGCAGGGCTTCCAGCCGCTGCTGGGTCGCCTGGACTGATGCGTGGTCGGGCTCGCCGCCGCGATCAGCCACATCGAGCAGGGCGCGCAGCACATCCACCGAGGACAGCAGGGCGGACAGGGATTCGGTTTCCGGGGCGCGCTTGCCGCCGCGCATCTCGTCGAGCAGGGTCTCGAGAACGTGGGTCAGCGCGGCGATCTCGGAGAAACCGAAGGTCGACGCCCCGCCCTTGATCGAGTGCGCTGCGCGAAACACCGTGTGGATGGTTTCGCCGTCGGCCCGCCCCGACTCGATGTCGAGCAGGCCAGCCTCCATGGCATCAAGTCCTTCCCGGCTCTCTGCCAGAAAGGTGGCGTGAAAGCGCGAGAGGTCCATGCCGGACGTCCTCAGCCCAGCACTTTGCGGAGGGTGGCGACCAACTGCTCGGGGTTGAACGGCTTGACCAGCCAGCCGGTCGCGCCGGCCGCCTTGCCTTCCTGCTTCTTGTCGAGTCCGGCCTCGGTGGTCAGCATCAGCAGCGGGATGAACTTGTAGTCGGGTAGCTGGCGCAGATGACGGATCAGGGTGATGCCGTCCATGTTCGGCATGTTGACGTCGGCCACGACGGCGTTGAACTTCTCCTGCTTGGCCTTCTCCAGCGCGATCACGCCGTCCTCCGCTTCGACCACGTCGAAGCCTGCGGAGGTCAGCGCGAAGGCCACCATCTGCCGCATCGAAGCGGAATCATCGACAGCGAGGATGCGTTGATTGCTCATTCTTGATCTCCGGGCTCGGAAAGGCCGAGGTCATTAGTCAGCGCCATGACGCGGGCAGCGTCAACCAGCGTGTTGGATGGGGAGTCGAGGCGCGTCTTGCGACCGGCGGCCTGGCGATCACGGAAGAAAGCAGCGAGCACCTGCATGCCGGCACCGTGCACGCGCTCGACCGCGGAGGCATCGAGCACAACACTGCGGCCGGTCTCGATGTGCGGCAGCAACTGCTCGCGAAGGTCGCCGGCGTGTTCGATGCCGAGGTCCTGGCCAAGTTCGATGGGTGGCATGGCAAGCTTGATCCGGATTTACCGTGTTCCCGCCAGTTTAGGCGCAAACGCCGCCGCGTTTGAAGCGTGCTGTGGCACATTTCGGCGCCAGCTCAGGTCAGCAGCCTACTCGCATCGAGCATGATCACGATCTGGCCATCACGCCGGGAAATGCCGCGCAGGACGTCTGCGGCGACCAGCGAAGGTGTCCCGCTGATCCGCTCCATGCGGGAATCCGAGAGATTCAGTACGTCCGCGACGCTGGCCACCAGCAGGCCAAGCGTCTCGCCGTTTTCCTCCAGAACGATCACCCGACTGGCCTCGTTCGGCTCGGTAGGGGAAAACCCTAAGCGGATCGCAAGGTCCATCACCGGGACAATCTGACCGCGCAGATTCATCACTCCGAGCGTGGCCTCGCCGGTTCCGCGGACCGGGAGGATATGCGGCACGCGCAGCACTTCCTGGACCTTGAGCACCTCGACCGCGAAGCACTGTCGGGCGAGGTTGAAGCGCAGCCAGGAAGTGATCCGGTCTTCGGCCCGCCGGCGCTGGTCGGGCGGTGGTGCGGGATCACCATGCGCGGGCGAGGGCTCGCTGGGAGGCAGCAAGGCCTGGATCGCAGCGCTCGGTGTCGGCGCAGGTTTGTGCTCGGGCACCGCGGCGGCGGGCTGGCCGACGTCGGGGCTGGGCGGTGCTGATCCCGAGGATTGCAGGGCATCGAGCATGGCCTCGAACTCATCGTCGCCGATCTCCTCCGCGCCCTCGCGAAATGCCGCCAGCGGATCGCCGGCTTCGGCCGCCGGCGCGCTCGCTGTGGCGGCAGAGGAAGCGGCCGCCGGCGCGCGTCCTTCGAGCGCATCCAGCAGGGCTTCGAATTCGTCATCGCCGATCTCTTCGGCGCCCTCGCGGAACGCGGCCAGCGGATCGCCGGTGTCGGCTGGCGGTGTCGGTGCCGCAGGCGCACGGCCTTCCAGCGCATCGAGCATGGCCTCGAACTCGTCGTCGCCGATCTCCTCGTCGCCCTCGCGGAACTGTGCCAGCGGGTCGGCGTTGCCGCCGACAGGGTCGCCCGCGCTGGCGCGTTCCACGGCCTGATCCTCGGCGCCGCAACCTTGCAGGGTGTCGAGCATGGCTTCGAACTCGTCATCGCTGATCGTCGCGCTGCCCTCCCGGAACGCTGCCAGCGGGTCGGCAGCGGATGCAGGCGATCCAGCGGTCGGCGCGCCGGCCTCGGCCTGATGCTTGGTGTCGCCGCCGGGTTGCGCCGGCGGTGGCGGATCCTGGCTGCTGCCCTTGTCGGTATTGCGCTTGGCTGGATCACCCTTGCCGGGATCGTCCATCAGCTCGCTGAGGTAGGCATCGATCAGGTCGTGGCCACTCATGGGGATCTCCGCTCTGCATCGCTGCGCGCTTGAGGCTGAGCAGTCGGTGTGCACGGAACGTTGGCCATCATGGCGATACCTCGTCCAGGTGGTCGCTGGCGAGCAGCCAGTCCAGCGCTCGCGAGTAAGCCGGCAGGCCGCGCGCCTGATTGTCCTGACCGTCGGGCCCCAGGAGATGATGGATGTCGCGCAGTCGGGTGTCCACCGGCACCGCGTCGTTGCACACCTCGCCTTCGAAGCGTGAGCGCATCTCTGCCAGGGTGTCGGTAGCGACGCGGGTTCGGCGGTCGAACAGGGTGGGCAGGATCGACACCGGCAGCGGTCGCTGACGCGATCGGCTGACCATCGCAGCGGTGCGCGCGATGCCTTGCAGACCGAACTGGGCAAGCGGCTCGGTCTGGGTCGGCACCACCAGGCGATCCGCCGCCGCGAGTGCGTTGACCATCAGCAGCCCCAGCGTAGGTGGGCAGTCAAGCAGGGCGTAGTCGTAGGCGTGGGCGACATCGGCCAGAGCAACGCCAAGGGCGCGGCCCAGCCCCGGGCGCTGCCCGGCGCGGCGCTCCAGCGTGGCGAGGCCTGGTTGGCCGGCGATCAGGCTGAGGCCCTCGATCGGCGTCGAGCGGCGCAGGCCGGTAATCGGCTGCGGTGGCTCATCGAACAGTTCGAGTACGCCGGGCGTCGGCGGTTCGGCGGCCAGGCCCAGGGCCTGGGTCATCGATGCATGCGGATCCAGATCGAGCAGCAGGACGCGGAACCCGCGGTGCGCGAGACGGCTGCCGAGGGCAAGGGTCGTGGTGGTCTTGCCGACGCCGCCCTTCTGGTTGGCAATGGTCCAGATGCGCATCGCTCAAGGCTCCGTGGTCGAGTCGATAGGGGCGACCATGCTTTCGGGCGCGCCCTCGGCGGGGTCGGCCAGGCCGTCCGGTGAGGGCACGTCGGCGAGAATCACCATCACTACCCGGCGATTGGCCTGGCGCCCCTCGGCTGTATCGTTGCTGGCGATCGGGCGCATCTCACCGTAGCCGAGCAGGGACAGCCGGGAAAAATCGATGCCGCGCGCCGCAAACAGCCTGAGGATGCCTGCCGCGCGGGCGCCGGAGAGTTCCCAGTTGCTGGGGAACTGCGCGGTGGCGATCGGCCTGTCGTCGGTGTGGCCTTCGATGCGGATCGCGTTGGGCGCGTCGCGCAGCGAGTCGGCCAGGGGATTGAGTACGCGCAGGGCCTGCTCGTTGGGGATCGCAGAGCCGCTGCCGAACAGGATGTCGGACTTGATCGCCACCTCGATCCACAGGTCGGTGCGGTTGACTGCGACCAGGTCGCGTTCGATCAGGCCACCCAGGGCCTGTTCGATGTCATCGCCGATCCGGTTGAGCTGGTCGCGGGCCTGCATCACCTCGTTGCGGTCGGCAGCAAGCATGGGTTGTGGAAGGTTGTTGCGGATCTGCCTTGAGACGCGCGGCAGGTTGGGCATCCGGCTGGCCGGGATCGGCGCCACCATGCCCTGCGCGCCGGAGATGACGATCGGCGGCGAACGGTTGGCGCCGGAGCCAGTCAGCTGGGTGCCGATCTGTACCGGGGCCACCGACTTCGGTGGTCCACCAAACGCCGCGTTAAGGGAGTACGAGAGCACCCGGTATTTGCCCTCGTTGAGCGACGAGATCGCATACATCACCACGAAGAACGCCAACAGCAGCGTGACCAGGTCGCCATAGGGGATCGCCCAGGCTTCGTGATTGGCATGCTCCTCGTGCGCTCGACGACGTGACATGGGCGGATCAGTGCGCAAAGCCGGACAGCTTGGCTTCGATATTGCGCGGGTTTTCACCCTGGGCGATGGCGATCAGGCCCTCGATCAGCAGCTCGCGCTCGGCGACCCGGCCGGCGACGATGCCCTTGAGCTTGGCTGCGACCGGCAGGAAGAACAGGTTGGCCGAGCCGATGCCGTACACCGTGGCGGTGAACGCCGCAGCGATGCCGGGACCGAGCTTGGTCGGATCGGCCAGGTTCTGCATGACCGCCATCAGTCCGAGCACCGCGCCGATGATGCCAAGGGTCGGCGCGTAGATGCCCATGCCCTCGAAGACCTTGGCGGCGGCCAGTTCGCTGTGCTCCTGGCTGCCGAGGTCGATCTCCAGCATGCCTCGGATCGCTTCCGGCTCCAGGCCATCGACCAGCATCTGCAGACCCTTGCGCACCATCGGGTCTTCGGATTTGGCGATCTCCGCTTCCAGCCCGAGAAGTCCCTGGCGGCGGGCAGTGTTGCTCCACTCGACCACCTGGGAAATCAGCAGGTCGGTGCGCGACTGTGGCGGCTTGATGATCCAGGGCAGGATGGCGAAGGCCTTGCGAAAGGTCTTCATCGGCGTGTGCAGCAGGATTGCCGCCAGCGTGCCGACGATGACGATCAGGAAGGCCGCGACATTGACCAGGGCCATGACCCCAGCGCCCTTGGCGATGGCGCCGCCGACGATGGCCACCAGGCCGAGGATCAGTCCGAGAAGAGTCAGCAGGTCCATAAGGTCGTCACGTCCATGATCTACGCCTATCGACCGAAGGCGGCCGAGCTTGAGGGGTCAGGGCGCGGCTCAGCTGCGTGCCAGCGCATCGACATCGAGTATCAGCGCCATGCGCCCATCGCCGGTGAGCGTTGCGCCGACATGGCCTTTCACGCCGCGCAAGGACTTCGGCAAGGGCTTGATGACCACTTCTTCGCGCCCGCGAACCTGGTCGACAACCAGGCCCATCGGTCCATCGCCGGTGATCAGCAGCACGACGTGCGACGGTCCCTCCTGAGCCTGCTCGCCCAGCCAGCGGCGCAGGAACACCAAGGGCATGGGCTGCTGGCGCAGATCCAGCATCTCGCGGCCGTCGACCCAGCGCAGATACTCGGGCTGGTAGGGCAGCACTTCCTGCACGCTGGCCAGCGGCAGGGCGAACACGCGATCGACGCAGTGCACCAGCAGGGCGGGCAGGATGGCCAGGGTCAGCGGGACCCGGATCAGGAAGCGCGAGCCTTCACCGAGCTTGGACTGGATCGACACCCGACCATTGAGCTCGCGGATCTTCGACTGCACCACGTCCATGCCGACGCCGCGACCGGAAATGTCGCTGACCTGGGCCTTGGTCGAGAAGCCGGGCAGGAAGATCAGCTGAAACGCCTCGTCCGGGCCTAGTCGCGCGGCGGTATCGGCATCGATCAGTCCTTTCTCACGGGCTTTGGCCTTGATGATCTCGGGATCGATGCCGCCGCCGTCGTCGCGCACTTCGATGGCGATGTGGTCGCCTTCCTGGCGTGCGGCGAGGATCACCTTGCCGCAGCGCGGCTTGCCGACCCGCTCACGCACATCCGGCGCCTCGACGCCGTGGTCGATGGCATTGCGCACCAGATGGACCAGCGGGTCGGCCAGTGACTCGACCAGGGTCTTGTCGAGCTCGGTGTCGGCGCCGATCAGCTCGAGTTCGACTTCCTTCTTGACCGCGCGGGCGACATCCCGGGCGACCTTGGGAAAACGCGAGAACACGCGCCCGACCGGCTGCATCCGGGTCTTCATCACCGCGCTTTGCAGACGTGTGGTGGTGACGTCGAGCGCGGCGACGGCACGATCGACCTCGTCATCGCGGCGTGCCCCACGCAGCGTCTTGAGGCGGTTGCGTGCGAGAACCAGCTCGCCGACGAGGTTGACGATCGCGTCCAGCCGCTTGGTGTCGATGCGGATGGTGGTCTCGATGGGGACTTCGCGGGTGGCCTCGATCGAGCGCGAGTCCTGCTCGCTTTGAGGCCGCGCCCGTCGGCTCGCCGGGGTCGGCGCGTCGAGGGATTTCTCGGCTGCCCTGGCTGGCGTGACGGCAGCCACTGGCAGGCCGCTGTCAGCGCTGTTGAGGCGAACCATCAGGCCTTCCGGCGCAGCCTGCAAGGGCGTCCCGGCTCCCAGTTCGCCGAGCATGCGGACGACGTGATCGAGCGCCTCCTGGGCGCCGTCGCAGAGTTCAGGGTCGAGGCTGCGCTTGCCCGAACGGACGTTGCCGAACTGCTCTTCCAGCGCGTGGCAGAGGTCGACCATTGGCCCCAGGTTGAGAAAGCCGGCGCCGCCCTTGATGGTGTGGAAGCCGCGGAACACCGCGTTAAGCAGCTCCTTGTCGCTCGGCGAGCGCTCCAGCGCCACCAGCTCCTCGCCGAGCCGGCTGGTGATCTCCCGCGCCTCGATCAGGAAGTCCGCGGCGATGTCATCCATCATGTCGCTCATGCGCGCGTCGTCCGGCTACAGGTCGAGCTGCGATAGCAGGTCATCGGCATCACCCTGCGAGACGGCATGGGTGTCGACGCCCTTGACCGCCGGGCCGGCGAGATTGCTGTCCTTGCGCTGCTCGGCGCGCACGTCGATACCGAACGCGGCGACGGTGTCATAGACGCGATCGACCACGCCGACCACACGCTTGATGATCTGCCCGGTAAGGTCCTGGTAGGACTGCGCAAGGGCGACGTCGGACAGGTTCTTGCGCACCGCCGCCAGCGCTTCGCCGCCGGCCTCGGCAGGAATCCCTGCCAGCAGTTCGCGTGACTGCTCGACCAGGTCCAGGGTGGTGTGGGTGGCTTCTTCGGTCATCTTGACCACGTGCTGCAGCCGCGCGCTGGCGTCGGGAAGCTCGGCGAACAGAGGGTCGGCGACGTTCAGCGAGCCGAGGGTTTCGCCCAGCTCGCGCGCCAGCCGCGCCAGCGCCTGGATCACCGGGCTGGTGCGCAGCTCGGCGATCGCGTTGATCGATGCCTTGAAGCCCGCCTCGTCGTTCGCCTCCAAGGCTTCGAGCGCGGCGTGCAGCCGCGCGATGAGCTCTTCCCGTCCCGCGGGATTGCTCATGCCGCCTCCAGCCGCTCGAAGATCTTGGCGAGCTTTTCCTGCAGCGTGGCCGCGGTGAACGGCTTGATGATGTAGCCGTTGACCCCGGCCTGGGCGGCTTCGATGATCTGCTCGCGCTTCGCTTCGGCGGTGACCATCAGGACCGGCATCTTGGACAGGTTGCCGTCGGCGCGGATTTCCCGGAGCAGCTCGATGCCGGTCATGCCCGGCATGTTCCAGTCGGTGACCACGAAGTCGAACTTGCTGGCGCGCAGTGCGGCAAGCGCTGCATTGCCGTCTTCGGCCTCGGCTGTGTTGGTGAAGCCAAGATCGTTGAGCAGGTTCTTGACGATCCGCCGCATGGTCGAGAAGTCGTCGACGATCAGGATGCGCATGTTCTTGTTCACGAGGAGGACTCCGGCAATCGAATTCAAAGGGAGGGTTCGGTTCCGCTCCAGTCACGGAGCCTGGCGCGCAGACGCACCATGGCCTGGCCGTGGACCTGGCAGACGCGGGATTCGGTGATGCCAAGGACGGCACCGATCTCCCGCAGGTTGAGTTCCTGCTCATAGTAAAGCGAAAGGATCAGCTGTTCGCGCTCCGGCAGCCCTTCGATGGCGCGGGCCAGCTCCTGCTGGAACTGCTGCGACTCCAGGCCAACCTGGGGTGCAGGCGCGGTCTGGGCGACTCTCGCGTCACCGTGCAGCTCGGCGTCTTCCTCAAGGCTGAACAGATGGCCGCGAATGGCGCCCTCCATCAGCTTGCCGTATTCGTCCAGGCTGATGCCCAGCGCCTTGGCGACTTCTGCGGTGTTGGCAGCGCGTCCTTCGCGTTGCTCAATCTGGCGGGTGGCCTCAGCAGCTTCACGGACCCGACGGTGCACCGAGCGCGGCACCCAGTCACCGCGACGGATCTCGTCGATCATCGCGCCGCGGATACGGATCGAAGCATAGGTCTCGAACGAGGCGCCGGCGTTGTGGTCGAACTGGCGTGCAGCCTCGATCAGGCCGACCATGCCGGCCTGGATCAGGTCGTCGACTTCGACGTTCGGCGGCAGCCGCGCGGCAAGGTGATGGGCGATGCGCCGGACGAGATCGGCGTGCCGCGCGACCTGGTCACTGGTGCTGGTGCGCGCCGCTTCGCGGTAGGCCGAGGGAGCTGCCATCAATCACGCCGCCGCACCTGCTCCGGGAATCATCCGTTCTACGAAGAACTCTACATTTCCTCTTGGCATGGCCGGAGCTTGCCACTTGTCGATCTTTTGCGCCAGCGCGCGGAACGCCAGCGACGCCGCGCTGGCCGGAAAGGCCTGCAGCACGGCTTGCTGGCGCTGGATCGCACGTCGCATCCACTCGTCGTAGGGGATTGCGCCGAGAAAATTGAGATGCACGTCAAGGAACTTGTCGGTGACCCGCGACAGCTTGTCGAACAGTTCGCGGCCTTCGCCTGCGCTGCGCGTCATGTTGGCAAGAATGTGCATCCGGGCGACGCCGCGCTCGCGCGAGAGCACCTTGATCAGGGCATAGGCATCGGTGATCGAGGCCGGTTCGTTGCAGACCACCACCAGCACCTCGTGCGCGGCCTGGGAAAAGGCCAGCACGCTCTCGCCAAGCCCGGCCGCGGTGTCGATGACCATGGTGTCGAGCGGGCGGTCCATGTCCGAGAAGGCGCGGATCAAACCGATGTGTTCGGCCGGCGAGAGCTCGGTCATGTGCCGCTTGCCCGAAGCCGCCGGCACCACCAGCAAGCCCTTGGGCCCGGTGAGCACGGTCTCTTCGATGCTGCAGCGCCCGGCGACGACGTCGGCCAGGGTGAACTTGGGCGCAAGGCCAAGCAGGACATCGACATTGGCAAGGCCAAGGTCGGTATCCAACAGCAGCGCCCGGTGTCCGCTGTCTGCCAGTGCCAGCGCCAGATTGACCGAGACGCTGGTCTTGCCGACGCCGCCCTTGCCGCCGGTGACGGCGATGGTGCGCACGGCGCGCGCCGTGGCGGCGGGCGCGGCCCGCGGACCGCTGGCGGTCGGGGCGGAGGGGTCATGCGGCATCGGCGCTCTCCTTGGTGTCGGCGGCACTGGCAGCCCGCTTGAGTTCTCCCAGCCGCAGCACGAGGCGGTGTGCTTCGGCGCGCTGGATGTCTTCGGGCACGCGCTGCCCGTCGGTCACATAGGCTACCGGCAAGCGGTGGCGGATCAATACCGAGAGTGCCGATCCCAGGCAGCCGGTCTCATCGACCTTGGTCAGTATGCAGCCTTCCGGCTCGGCGCCGCGAAACCGGCGTACCACTTCGTCGAGGTCAGGCCCCTGCGCATTGGCCGGCAGGGTCAGGAAGCAGCGCACCCGACCCGCCGCCCGCAGCCAGTGCAGCTGGGTGGAAAGCCCACGGTCGCGCTGGCCAAAGCCCGGCGTGTCGATCAATACCAGGCGATAGTCGGCGAGCCGATCCAGCGCCGGCGCCAGGGCCTCTTCGCGATGGATCTCGGTAACCGGCATGCCGAGCATCCGACCGAAGGTGGCAAGCTGCTCGCGCCCGCCGCAGCGATGCACGTCGGTGGTAACCAGGGCAACGTCTCGGGGACCATGCGCGGCAGAGTAGCGCGCCGCCAGCTTGGCGATGCTGGTGGTCTTGCCAACACCGGTGGGCCCGACCAGGGCGATCACGCCGCCGGCCTCGATCGGCTCCTTGCGGGTGACGACCAAGGATTTGGCGATCAGCCCGAGCATGATGCCGCGGGCGCGGGCGGTGTCGGCATCTGCCGGTACTGCAGTGGCAATCGAACGCGCCAGCTCGGCGTCGAACCCGAACGAGGTCAGTTCGTCGAGCACGGTCGCTCGCGGCCCCACCGCGCGCAGGCGCTCCTCGGCGAAGCGGCTGGCCTGGCGCTCGAGCAGTTCGCGCATGCTGCTCAGCTCGCGACGCAGGGAGTGCATCGAGGGATGTTCCTCCCAGGCTCGCTCCAGCGACTCGCGGGCCGGCTGCGTGGGCGCTGGCGTGCTGGCCGCCTTGAGTGCGGTCACGCTGCGCCGTTCGGCGCTGGCGACCGCTGGGTCTACCTGGGTGGATAGCGCCCGCTCCGGCAGCTGGTCGGCCAGCAAGGTATGCCGAGCCAAAGCCTCGTCGTAGTCGGTCGCGGCAACCACCTCAAAACCTCCCTGTTCGAGCTTTTGGCTGGACAGGATCACCGCATCCGGACCCTGGTCGTCGCGCACCATGCGCAGGGCAGTCCGCATGTCCGGGGCGACAAATCGCTTGATCCTCATACTTGCATCCTCTTAACGTGTCATCCCACCGAGCCGATCAGCTTTATCCGCTTGTCGTCCGGGATCTCGTGGTAAGCCAGCACCCACAGCTGCGGGACGCTGTGCCGCACCAGTCGCGACAGCACTGCCCGGACCGCACCCGGGACCAGCAAGACCGTGGGTTCGCCGAGCGCTTCCTGTCGCTTGACCACGTCGCCCAGGCTCTGGGTGAGGCGGTCGGCGAGTCCGGGTTCGAGAGCCGACGCATTGCCTGAAACGGAATCCTGCAAGACCCGTTCCAGCTGCGGCGCCAGCGTGTAGACCGGAAGTTCGGCCGCCATGCCGCCGATTTCCTGGACGATGAAGCGGCCCAGCGCAGCGCGGGTGGCGGCGGTCAGGTCGGCCGGATCCTGCGACTTGGGCGCCTCCTCGACCAGGGTTTCGGCAATCCGCTTGAACTGGCGAATCGGCACCCGCTCGGCTAGCAGGTTCTGCAACACGCGGGCGATCACTGCCTGGGGCAGGGCGCGCGGGGTCAGTTCCTCGACCAGCTTAGGGGCGTTGCGGCCAAGCGTTGCCAGCAGCTGCTGCACTTCCTCATGGCCGAGCAGCTCGTGGGCATGCTCGCGGACCAGATGCGAGAGATGCGTGGCGATCACCGTGGCCGGGTCGACCACGGTGTAGCCCAGCGACTCGGCCTCGCCGCGCTGGGTCGGGGTGATCCACACCGCATCCAGTCCGAACGCTGGATCCTTGGCGTGGATGCCTTCGACCTTGCCAAAAACCCGTCCCGGATCCAGGGCCATCTCGCGATCCGGGTGCACCTCGCCCTGGGCGAGTGGCACGCCGTGCACCAGCAGCCGGTAGTTCGAGGGCGCCAGCTCCAGGTTGTCGCGGATATGCACCGGTGGCACCAGAAAGCCCAGGTCCTGGGTGAGTTTCTTGCGGATGCCCTTGATCCGCGCCAGCAGTTCGCCGCCGTGCTTGCGCTCGACCAGGGGCACCAGCCGATAGCCGACCTCGATCGCCAGCGGGTCGACCGGCGCGAGATCGTCCCAGCTGAGCTCGGGAAGCGGCGGCGGCGTGGTCGATGGGGCTGGCGCCTCGGCGGCCACGCGGGCCTGCTCGCGGCGCCTGTGCAGCGACCAGGCGGCGTAGGCCAGCGCGGCGCCAAGCAGCAGGAAGGGCACGTTGGGCATGCCCGGGATCACCCCGATGATCAGCATCACGCCGGCCGCCACTGCCAGCGCACGCTCCTGGCCGAGCATCTGCTTGAACAGGGTTTGCGCCATGTCCTGGGAGCGCGAGATGCGGGTCACCAGCATCGCTACCGCGGTGGCGATCAACAGCGCCGGGATCTGCGCCACGAGACCGTCGCCGATGGTCAGCAATGCATAGACGCGTGCTGCTTCGCCGAGGCTGAGGTCGTGCTGCAGCATGCCGATCAGCAGGCCGCCGATCAGGTTGATGAACAGGATCAGCAGGCCGGCGATGGCGTCACCGCGGACGAACTTCGAGGCGCCGTCCATCGAGCCGTAGAAGTCGGCCTCCTCACGCACCTCGTCGCGCCGCGCCTTGGCCTCGTCGCGCGACAGCAGGCCGGCGTTGAGGTCGGCATCGATGGCCATCTGCTTGCCGGGCAGGGCATCCAGGGTAAAGCGGGCCGACACCTCGGAGATGCGCCCGGCACCCTTGGTGATCACCACGAAGTTGATGATCGTCAGGATGGCGAAAACCACCAGGCCTACCGCATAGTTGCCGCCGATCACGAACTCGCCGAAAGCCTCGATGACCTGTCCGGCCGCATCGGTGCCCTGGTGTCCGTTGAGCAGGACCACGCGGGTCGAGGCCACGTTGAGTGCCAGGCGGAGCAG
This sequence comes from uncultured Lysobacter sp., assembly GCA_964350895.1. Lineage (GTDB taxonomy): Bacteria > Pseudomonadota > Gammaproteobacteria > Xanthomonadales > Xanthomonadaceae > Pseudomarimonas. The sequence continues at coordinate 39,765 of CAYGMG010000003.1, read as the reverse complement.
GGTGGTGATCAGCAGCACGGTAGGGAAGATGCTGAAGTCCAGGGGCCGGCTGACGTAGACCACCGCCAGCACCACCACCAGGGACAGCGCGATATTGAAAGTGAACAGCGCGTCGAGCAGCGGGGTGGGCAGGGGCAGCACCACCATGGCCAGCAGTGCCAGCAGCAACAAGGGCGCGCCAATCCCTTGGCGCAGGGCGACGCCGCCGCGCTGCAAAACCGTCATTTGCGCCGACATGGCCTACCTTTCGGGTGGGTCGGAGAGAGTGATCGGCGGCAGTTCCGGATAGCGCCCGCCATGGCGTCGCCACTGGCGTAGCTGGTGCACGTAGGTGAGGACTTGGGCCACGGCTGCATACAGGTCTACTGGGATTTCCCGTCCGATCTGAACCTGTGCATACAAGCTGCGTGCCAGCGCCGGGCTGCTGATGATCGGCACGCGGTGATGCTCGCCGACGCTGCGGATCGTCTGGGCGACCAGATCGACGCCCTTGGCCACCACCAGCGGGGCACGCATCTGCATGGCGTCGTAGCGAATGGCGATCGCGTAGTGGGTGGGGTTGACGACGATCGCATCGGCGCTGGGAACGTCCTCCATCATTCGCCGCTGCGACATCTCCTGCTGCAGCCGGCGGACCTTGCCCTTGAGCTCCGGGCTGCCTTCCGACTCCTTCATCTCGTCGCGCAACTCCTGGCGCGACATCAGCAGCTTCTGGCGGTTGCTCCAGAGCTGGTAGGGGGCATCCCCGAGCGCGATCAGGAACAGGCCGACGGCCATCGCGATGAGGATCTGCAGGGCCATCGAGAACCCTTGCCCGAGCGCGGTCTGCAGCGGCTGGTGCATCAGGCTGAGCAGGCCTGGCGCGATGCCGACGATGGCATAGGTCGCAAAGCCGCCGATCACGGCCACGCGGAGCAACGAGCGGACAAACTCGGCAAGCCCCTCGCGGCCGTAGATGCGCTTGAGGCCCTTGATCGGGTCCATCTTGCTGAAGTCCGGCACCAGGGCCTTGTTGCTCCAGTTGAATCCACCCAGCAGACTTGGCGCGAGCAGCGAGGCAACCAGCGCGGCTATCGCCACCGGCAGGGCGATCAGCAGCAGGGAGCCGAGCAGGTCGAAGAACTGGCCAGGCAGCAGCCGGGGGTCACCGACTCGGGTGCCAACGCTACCCAGCGCCGCGGCCAGCCAAGCGGCCACCCGGGTGCCGATGCCGCCGCCCAGAAACATCAGCACCAGCACGCCGGAGCCGAACACCAGGGCGGTCGCCAGCTCGCGCGAGCGCGGCACCTGGCCCTGCTCGCGGGAGTCGCGCAGGCGCTTTTCGGTGGGTTGTTCGGTCTTTTCCTGACCGTCGTTGGCTTCGGCCACGGCGCTACCTCGTCAGGTCCAGCGCCGCAGCAAACGCCGCGTCGAACAGGCTTCGGGCCGGCTCCTTGAGCTCGGCGATCAGGAAGGCCATCAGCAGCATCCCCGAGGCCAGCGCCGCCGGCAGGCCCACCGCGATCGGGTTGAGCGCCGGCGCGGCTCGTCCCAGCACGCCAAACGCGAGATTGACCACCATCATGGCCATCATCAGCGGCAGGGCGATGCTGACGCCGGTGAGCAGGGCCTGGGCGAAGAACTGCGGCGCCCCGGAAGCCAGCTGGACCGGATCCTTGAGCGGCGCGCCAATGGGCATCGCCCGGTAGCTCTGGGCGATCAGCTCGATCATCGCCAGATGCCCGTCAAAGGCGAAGAACAGCAGGGCGAAAGCGATGTAGAACCACATCCCGATCACGCCCGAGGTGGCGCCGCCACGCAGCGGGTCGGCAAGCTGGGCGAAGGCCAGGGCCATGCCCTGGGCGACCATCTCACCGGCGACCGCGGCTGCCTCGAACGCTACGCGAAGGACGAAGCCCAGCGCCACGCCGATGGCGATCTCGGTCAGCAGGGCAATCACCGAGGCCGCATCGAGCGACAGCAATGGCGGAGGATTGGCCAGGGGCGCGAACACCGTCGACAGGGCGAGGACGAAGAGCAGCCGAGCGCGCATGGGCAACGACCGGGTGCCGATGATCGGCGCGACCATGAAGAAGCCGCCCACCCGCAGCGCCGTCCATACCACCGCTCCGAGGTACTCGAAGAGCCACACGCCATCGATCAGCACGGCCGGGGTGGCGTCCACGCTAACTGATCAGCTGCGGGATGCGCTGGTAGAGGTTGATGGTGAAGTCGACGAGGCGGCCGAGCATCCAGGCGCCGGCGGCCGCCAGCAGCAAGGCCAGGGACACGGCCTTGGCCACGAAGGCGATGGTCGGCTCGTTGATCTGGGTGGCGGCCTGCACGATACCCAGCGCCACGCCGATCACCAGCACGGTCAGCAGCATCGGCAGCCCCACCATGAGGGCGGTCTCCAGCGCGCCGCGCAATTCGGTCAGGGCCTGGTCCGGGGTCATGGGATGGCAAAGCTCCCGGCCAGCGAACCGACCACCAGGATCCAGCCGTCGACCAGCACGAAGAGCAGGATCTTGAACGGTGCCGACACCAGCATCGGCGACATCATCATCATGCCCAGGGACATCAGCACGCTGGCGACCACCAGATCGATGATGACGAAGGGGATGAACAGCAGGAAGCCGATCTCGAACGCGGTGCGCAGCTCGGAAGTCAGGAAGGACGCGGCCAGCACGTGCAGCGGGACTTCTTCCGGGCCGGCATAGCCGGCACTTCCCGCGAGGCCGGCAAAGGTCATCAGGTCGCGCTCGCGGACCTGGGCGAACATGAAGGCGCGCAGCGGCTGGATCGCCGCGTCGAACGCCTCGCGCGCCGGCAGGGTGCCGTCAAGGTAAGGCGCGATGCCGGCCTCCCAGCTGGCGTCGAAGACCGGCATCATGACCAGCACGGTGAGGAATAGCGCCAGCCCGAGCAGGATCTGGTTGGACGGCGTCTGACCGGTTCCCAATGCCTGGCGCAGCAGGGCCAGTACGATGATGATCCGGGTGAATGCGGTCATGCCGAGCAGGACGGCCGGCAGCAGGGTGATGAAGGTCATCACCAAGAGCACCTGCAGCGACAGGCTGACGTCCTGGTTGCCGACCCGGGCCACGGTCACGTCGGGCAGTGCCTGGCCGAAAGCGGCAGGCGCCAGCAGCAGGCCAGCGAACGCGCAGAGGATGAGCAGAGCACGCATCATGGATTCTCGGCCTGTTGCCGGGCGCGGCGCAGCAGGCTGCGGAAATCGGCAGGCGGGGCATCGGTCAGCGGAGGGTCGAGCTGCTGCAGCAGGTTTACCGATTCTGCCGTCACGCCGAGCAGGTACTGGCGCTCGCCCACGGCGATCACCACCACCCGTTCGCGCACGCCTACCGCCAGCTGGGCGACCACGCGCAAATCGCGATGCGGACGCAACGCGCCGCCGGGCAGACGGCGCAGCAGCCAGGCCAGCGCCAGGATCAGCGCCACCACCAGCAGCAGGGCGATCAGCGAGGCGCCCAGGGCGCCGAGGGTACCGCTGCCGGGTGCGGCGTCCACGGGCGTCACTTGAGTCGCTTGACCCGTTCAGATGGGCTGATCACGTCGGTCAGGCGGATGCCGAAGCGGTCGTTGACCACCACCACCTCACCATGGGCGATCAGCGTGCCGTTGACATAGACGTCGAACGGATCACCGGCATCGCGTTCCAGTTCCACTACCGAGCCTTGGTTGAGCTGCAGCAGGTTGCGGATCGGCATGCGTGTCCGGCCGACTTCCAGCGACACCGTTACCGGGATGTCGAGGATCACGTCGAGGTTCATCTCTGCGCCTGGCTGGCGGGCAGCGGCCGGGGCATCCGTGGCAGGCTTTTCAGTCTGCTCCGAAAGGTCTCCCCACATCGCCAGTTCGGCGTCACTCATCTTGTCGGCATCGCCTTGCTTGCCACTCATTGGACTTTCGCCTTGGTCAGTTCGAGCTCGGTCATGGTCCGCACCGGCGCGACGATGCGGTCGATGCGGACCGCGGGGTGCCCGTCGGAAACCCCGAAGGCTCCGTAGAAAAGCGGCTGCTTCTCGATCGACAACGGCACTTCTTCGGGCATCTCCAGAGGAATGATGTCGCCGGTCTTCCACTTGACCACCTTGCCGATGGTCGAGCGCAGCTCGGCAAGCGTGCAGGTGAACTCGACCTCGGCTTCGCGCAGCTGCTCGTGCATCGCGGTCACCCAGCCTTCGTCGCGCTCGACCCGGTCGCTGGCGACGCCGGCATCCAGCAGGTCACGAATCGGCTCGATCATCGAGTAGGGAAGGGTCACATGCAGCTCGCCACCGCCACCTTCCAGCTCCAGATGGAAGCGGCTGACGACCACGTATTCACGCGGACTGACGATGGTCGCGAAGTGCGGATTGACCTCGGAGTTAAGGTACTCGAACTCGACCTTGAGCACCGGCGCCCAAGCCTCCTGCAGGTCCTCGAAGGTCTGCTTGAGCATGAGCTGGATCACCCGCATCTCGGTGGCAGTGAACTCGCGCCCCTCGATCTTGGTCGGGTAGCGGCCGTCGCCGCCGAAGAAGTTGTCTACCACGGTGAACACCAGCTTGGGCTCGAACAGCACCAGGGCGGTGCCGCGCAGCGGCTTGAGCTTGACCAGGTTGAGGTTGGTCGGCACGTAGAGGGTGTGCACGTAGTCCATGAACTTGTGCAGCTCGATGCCGCGCACGCTGATCTCGGCCGAGCGCCGCAGCAGATTGAAAAGGCCAACCCGCCAGAGCCGGACGAAGCGCTCGTTGATCATTTCCAGGGTCGGCATCCGGCCGCGGACGATGCGCTCCTGGCTGGCCAGGTCGTAGGTGCGGACCTCGGTTGGGTCTACCGGCTCTGGCTCGGTTTCCACATCACCGGAGTCGACGCCATGCAGGAGGGCGTCGATCTCGTCTTGGGAGAGCAGGTCGGCGCCCATGGCCTACTGGGTGACAAAGCTGGTGAAGTAGAGCGCTTCGATGCCCGTCGAGCCGGTCGCCTCGGTGAGCACGGCCTGGACCTCTTCGAGGGCCTTGGTCTGCAGTGCCTCCTTGGCTTCGCGCGTGCGCACGCCATCCACGGTCTGCTGCGAGAACAACAGCAGCAAGCGGTTGCGGATCACCGGCATGTGGGTGGCAAGGCGCTCTTCGATGCCCTTGGTCCGGCCCATCAGCTGGACCTCGACCTGAAGGTAGCGGTCGCCGCCGGGGTCGGCCAGATTGACCACGAAGGGCGGGTCGAGGGCGATATAGGTAGGCGGCTCGGTATTCGCTGCAGCCGCTTCGGCGGGCACTTCCGAGCCGGCCTCGGGCGCCTCGGCCTTGCCACCGAGGAAGAACGCGACGCCGGCGCCGGCGCCGGCGGCCACCACCACGCCGATGATCAGCGGGATCAGCCACTTCTTGCCGCCACCTGCCGCTTTTTCCTTTGTCGCTGCCTTGCCCGCCATGCGCGAAAACTCCTGTTGCCTGAAGTCGATGTTCCGGGAAGCTCGGCGGCCATATTAGCCGAGCCGGGTGGGAGGATTCCGCCGATCGCCTAGGCGTACTCGGAAAGCTGACCGCCGTGCTGCGCGCCGCGCGGCAATGCATTGCGCTGCTCGCCCGAGACTTCCTCGCGCACGGCGCCGCGCGAGCCGGGCAGTGAGGCGCTACCCTCCTGACGCTGCGAGCCCGGCTGGCCCTGGCCTTGACCGCTACCGACATCGGCATGGCGTAGCTGCAGGCCGTGGGCTTCGAGCAGTTCGCGCAGCCGCGGCAGAGTGGATTCGAGCAGATGCCGAACATCGGCCACGGGCGACTGGAATTCGGCGCGAATCGCCTTGCCTTCGAACTCGATCTGCACGTCGATGCTGCCGAGGTCTTCGGGGTGCAGCTGGATCTCGACCCGTCCCACCTGCTGCTGCGACATCCACTGCAGGCGGATTGCCATGCCCTCGGCGAAGGCCTGGTCGATCCGCGGCGCAGAGCCGGGTGGCAGGGCCACGGCGAGGGCCTGGGCAGGTGGGCTCGCCGTGCTGCTGGCGGCATGCGCGGCCGCGCTGGAATCCACGGCGCTGCCGCGCAGTTCGGTACGCTGCAGCAGCGCGGTGGCCACCGCTTCGCCGGGCCGCACGGCTGCCTGCAGACCTTCCTGCGGCCCCTGGTGCTGCGCGCTGGCGAGGGTGATCAAGGCAGATTGAATCTGTGGGCTTGCGGTCGGCGCTGCGCGCGGCGTGTCGCCGGGCGTGCCAGGGGCCTTGCCGGCCAAGCCATCGGCAGGGCCGGCCTTGGCCGCGGCGCTGATGGCAGCAGAGAGCGAGGCTGCGGTCGGCACATTCGCGCCTGCGTTCGGCAGCATCGAGGTGGATCCGGGCGGCGCACGGCTGGCCAGCAGCTGCGCTGCGTCGACCGGCTGGCTCGGCGGAGCGGCGGAGAGCGGGACCAGATCCGCCGCGCTCCATGTCGGCGCGCTGCCCGGACCGCTATCAGGCGCGATGGCCGTCGCCGCCGTGGCGCTCAGCAGCGAGGCCGGCTGCGCGCCCGCATCGCGTGCGCTGTCGCCAGTCGACAGCACCAAGGGCGAAAGCGGCAACTGCTGCAGCCAGCCGGAAAGGTCCGCGCCGACGGCAGGCGGATCATCGCTGGCGAGCTGCTCGCTGATCGGCGCGCTGGGAACCAGCAAGGGCGCCCCCTGCACGCTGCCGAAGAGCAAGGCAAAGGCGTCAGCGGGAGGGCCTGCGCTGGTCTGTCCGGTGGCGTTGTTGCCACTGGTCGAGGGCGTCGAAGCCGGGGTCGGTGCGGTGTTCATCAGCGGGATTCCTCGTCGCGGCTGCCGGGGTGCCGGCGCAGCGCATGCTCGTCCAGGGATTTCTGTTCGCGACGCGCCTCGTCCACCTGCTGCTCGCTGCGATAGCGGGCGGCGAGCTTGTGGTAGACCTGCGATTCGCGCGCGGCGACACCAAGCCGCGCGCGCTCAAGCTCGGCGTGTGAGCGCACCTGGTCGACCTGTCCGCGCTGCAGCTGGACTGCCTGCCCCAGCTTGCTGCGAAATGCTTCCCGGTTGGCCAGCTGCGCCGGGCTGAAGGTACTGCCCTCGGGCCAGCCGGCGTACTCCTCGGAAAAGCGCAACAGGTCTCCCAGGCGTTGCTCCTGCTGGGCGACGGCCTGGCTGCGCTTGGCAAACTCCCTGGCCACGGCGTCGCGACGTTCATCGGCCCGCCGGATCAGCGGGTCGATGCGGCGAATCTTGTTGTTCATGCGCTGGCCTCCTTGCGGTTGTCGGCGGGCCTGGTATCGACCTTCGGATCGGGCCGCTCGGCGGTAATCGATTCCAGCGCTTTCAGGCTGGCCTCCAGCGGCGCGGGCTCGCTGACATCCTGGGATACGAAAGCGTTGATCTGCGGCCAACGCTCGATCGCCTGATCGACGCGCGGATCGCTGCCGCGCTGGTAGGCGCCGATCGAGATCAGGTCGCGATGACTGCTGTAGGCCGAGACCATCTGCCGCAGCCGGCGGATCCGCTCGCGCCAGGCAGGGTCGGTGATCTCGGGCGCCACGCGGCTGACTGAGCTTTCGATGTCGACCGCCGGATAGACACCGGCGTCAGCAATCCGTCGCGACAGCACGATGTGCCCGTCGAGGATGGCACGGGCGGTGTCGGCAACCGGATCCTGCAGGTCATCACCCTCGGTGAGTACTGTGTAGAACGCGGTGATCGATCCGCCCCGGCCGCTGCCATTGCCGGCGCGCTCGACCAGAGCCGGCAGCTTGGCGAACACCGAAGGCGGATAGCCGCGGGTGGTGGGTGGCTCGCCGACCGACAAGCCGATCTCGCGCAGCGCATGCGCATAGCGGGTGAGCGAATCCATCAGCAGCAACACGTTGAGGCCCTGGTCGCGGAACCACTCGGCAATCGCCGTGGCCCGGTGTGCGGCGTGCACCCGCGCCAGCGGCGGCCGGTCGGCCGGGGTGGCGATGATCACTGCGCGCTTGAGGCCGTCCGGACCCAGGGTGGTCTCGATGAACTCGCGCACCTCGCGGCCACGCTCGCCGATCAGTCCGACCACGACGACATCGGCACCGGTGTAGCGGGTCATCATGCCGAGCAGGGTGGACTTGCCAACGCCCGAACCTGCCATCAGGCCGACGCGCTGGCCACGCCCGATCGGCAAGGCCGCATTGATGACCCGCACGCCGACATCCAGCGGGGTGCGGATCGGTTCCCGCTGCAGCGGGTTGATGGGCACGCCGTTCAGCGCGATCCGGGCCTCGGCGCGAACCGGGCCCAGGCTGTCGAGCGGGTTGCCATTGCTGTCGATCACACGGCCCAGCAACGCGCGGCCGACCGCGACTTCGCTGCCGCCGCGGCGGGGAATCACCCTGGCCTCGGGCAACACGCCCTGCAGTTCCGAGCCGGGCATCAGGAAGGTGCGTTCGCCGGCGAAGCCGACCACCTCGGCATCGATCCAGCGCTCGTTTGCAGTTTCCACCCGCGCTGGCGCGCCCAGCGGCAGTCGACAGCCGCTGGCCTCCAGCGTCAGGCCCACCACCCGGCGCAGGATGCCTTCGCGGATCGCTCCGCGGTCGTCGGCCAGCGCACAGCGGGTGGCCGCGAGTCGCCTGGCGAGGGCGTGCTGGCGGCGGGCCGGATCGAAGGCGGCAGCGTTCATGCGTCGGGGGTCTCCTCGACCCGCAGCGAGGCAAACGCCGAGCGCAGGCGGGTTTCAAGGGCCGCATCGATGCGCATGTTGGCGCCGTGCACGCGTACGTCGCCGCGCTGCAGGGCAGGGTCGGCAACCAGCCGCAGGGCATCGTCCTGCAGCAGGGTCTGCACCAGGCCTAGGTCCTGCGGCTGCAGGCGCACTTCCAGCGCGTTGCGTTCCATGCCGGCGGTTTCCAGCGTGGCGCGGACAAGGCGCGCCAGCCGCTCGGGTTCGGCGTCGTAAGCCTCTTCGAGCAGAGCGCCAGCGATGCGCACGGCCAGCGCGCCGAGTGCCTCGCCGACCTCCTGGTCCAGATCGACCAGCGGCGCGGACAGGCTGCGCAGCACCGCGACAAGCTGCTGCTGCAGGCGTTCGACGTCGGCCTGGCCGGCGGCCAGTCCTTCGGCGTAGCCGGCGGCGCGGCCTTCTTCGTGGGCGGCACGCTGTATTTCGGCCAGCTCCTCGACACTCGGGCCGATCCGCTGACCGCCTGCCAAGGGCGGCGGGGATGGGTCGAAGTCGGGTGCTTTCCAGCGTTCGGGGCTCGCTGCGCTCACAGCAGTTCCTCACCCTTGCCGGCCATCTGCAGCTGCCCTTCGTCAGCCAGCCGACGGACGATACCGAGGATTTCCTTCTGCGCTTCCTCGACCTCGGAAAGCCGCACCGGGCCGCGCGCTTCCATGTCTTCCTGGAGGATCTGCGATGCGCGCTGCGACATGTTCTTGAGAATCTTCTCCTTGACCTTCGGATCGCCGCCGCGCAGGGCAAGGCCGAGCTTGTCGTTCGGCACTTCGCGAAGCATGGTCTGGATGGCGCGGTCCTCGAGATTGCCCAGATCGTCGAACACGAACATCAGTTCGCGGATCTGCGATCCAAGATCGGAGTCCACCGAGCTGAGCGAGGACATAACCAGCTGTTCAGTCGTGGTGTCCAGCTCGTTGATGATGTTCGCTGCCACCTTGATCCCGCCCACGGCGGAGGAACGGCTGGTCTGCGATCCGGTGAACTGCTTCTCCATGACCTCGTTGAGTTCATTGAGCGCATGCGGAGGAATGCCGTCGAGCCGGGCGATGCGCAGGACGATGTCGCCGCGGCTGCGTTCGGGCAGGGACTTGAGCACGTCGGCGGCCTGGTCGCTGTCCAGATGGGCGAGCACGATCGACTGGATCTGCGGATGTTCGTTGCGGATCATTTCGGCGATCGCCCGCGGCTCCATCCACTTGAGATTGTCGAGGCCACGGGTGTTGCGTCCGAGCAGGATCCGGTCGATCAGGCCGCTGGCCTTGTCCTCGCCGAGCGCCTGGACCAGCACGTTGCGAACGTAGTCATCTGCGCCGACACCGAGCGAGGTCTGCTCGCGCAGCTCGTCGACGAATTCGCCCATGACGTGCTCGACCGCCGTACGCGTGACGTTCTGCATGGTCGCCATGGCCATGCCGAGCTTCTGCACTTCCTTGGCGCTCATGTGCTTGAGCACCTGGGCAGCGTCGTTCTCGCCCAACGACATCAGCAATACGGCGGCACGCTGCACGCCGCTGAGCTCGGGAAGCTTGGTCTCACTCGCTGGCATTGACCCATCCTCTCACTACCTGGGCGACGCGTCGCGGGTCTTGCTGCACAGCGGCCTTGGCCACCGTCAAGCGCTGTTCATAGTTCTCCGGGCCGGCGAGGATGCCGTGCGCCTCTTCTTCAGCGCTCATCTTGCGCGCTCCGGTTTCGCTTGCCAGCTGACGTCGCTGGTTCTCCAGCCTGGCCGCGGCGCGCGCCTCGACCTCTTCCTCGTCGAGATCCTCGTCGTCTTCCTCATCGCTGCGACGCGAGCTCAACGCAGGGGCGGGTTCAAGCACCTGGCGCAGGGCGGGGCGCACGACCATCAGCAGGACCAGAAGCACCGCCAGCGCACCCGAGCCCCAACGCGTCCACTGCAGAATGGTGGGGTTCTCCCAGAACGGCTGCGGTTCCAGCTCGGCCAGCGGCTCCGGGCGAGTGAAGCCGGCATTGACCACCGAGACCGAATCGCCGCGTTCGGCGCTGAAGCCGATCGCCTCGCGGACCAGCGATTCGATGCGGGCAAGCTCCTCGGGCTCCAGCGGCGTGGTCACCGCATTGCCCTCGGCGTCGACCCCGCGCGGAATGTTGTCGACCAGCACCGCTGCGCTGACCCGGGTGATGCGACCTGGCTGCTGGCGGCTGTGGACCAGGGTACGGTCCATTTCGAAGTTGCGGGTCTGGCTGCGCATGGCCGATGAGGGCAGGGCAGTATCCGGCGCGCCGGCCTGGTTTGGCTCGCCGGTGGGCGGCGTGTTGGGCAAGGCGCCCGGAATGCCGCCGTCCGTGGTGCCGGTCATGCTCTCCTCGGAGACCTGCTCGGAACGCACTTTCTGCGGCTCGGCGCCGAACACCTCGCGGGCTTCTTCGACCATGGAGAAGTCCATGTCGACGCTGACCTGGGCGCTGATCCGGCCGGCGCCAGTCATTGGTTCCAGCAGGCGCGCTATGCGTGCCGCGTAGTCGTTCTGTACGCGCTGGACCTGTTCGAACTGGCGATCGTTGATCGCGTCTTCGGAATTCGGGTCGGGCTGGGTGAGCATGCGACCGCTCTGGTCGATCACCGTGACCCGCTCGGGCGCCATGTTAGGCACGCTGGTTGCAACCAGGTGGACGATGGCCTTGGTCTGGTTGGCGTCCAGCGCGCGGCCAGGGAACATCTCCAGCACCACCGAGGCTGCCGACTCGTCGCGCTGGCGGGTGAATGCGCTGGGCTTGGGCATGGCCAGATGGACCCGGGCATTGCGCACCGGGCGCAGGGTGATGATGGTGCGTGCCAGTTCGGTCTCCAGCGCCATCTGGTAGCGCGCCCCTTCGACGAACTGGCTGACCCCGAAGCCCTGTTCGCCTTCAATCATCTCGAAGCCCGAGCGGCTGCCCTGCGGCAGGCCAAGCGCGGCCATCTTCAGTCTCGCTTCGTTGAGCTGCTCTTCCGGCACGGCGATGGTGCTGCCCGCAGCTTCCAGCCTGAACGGGATGTTGGCGGCGCGCAGCGCCTCGCTGATCTCTGCGGCGTCACGGTCGGCAAGCCCGGAATACAGCGAGGTAAAGCCCGGCTGCTGCCACCAGAAGAACGCCCACAGGCCAAGCGCGAGCGCGGCCGCCAGCATGACGATCTGGATCAGCTGACGGATCGCTGGCATTTCCTGCAAGCGGCGGCTGCTGAGCCCGGCTCGCGCTTTCTGCGGAGCGGGGCGGATTTCGTTGGGACGGCTTTCGACGACGGCAGACATGGCGTTCCCTGCTCAGCCGCTTACAGCGGCATGTTCATGATGTCCTGGTAGGCCTGGACGACCCGGTTGCGTACCTCGACCGTGGCCCGGAGCGCTAGCTGGGACTGCTGCGAGGCGATCATGACCTTGACCAGATCGGTGTTCGGATCACCCAGCTCGAAACGCTGCGCCATCTGGCGCGATTCGTCCTGGACGTCGTTGACCTTGCGCAGCGCGCCTTCCAGGGTCGACGAAAAGCTGCGCTGCGGCGCTGCCGACTCGACCGGTGCGGGCGCGGCGATGTTGACCTGCGATTGCAGGCTGCGAATCTGTGCGAGCACGGATGCGATGGCATCGCTCATGGATGTCTCCCTGGCCGCGCTGGGCGGGTGGCTGGTCTTCCCGCCATGCCAGAGCAAGAAGCGTGCCCGTCATGCGGAAGCCCTTCCTGCCGCGTCGCCGAGCCACGCCCGCCGGGGATCCGCAGCTTGCTGCCCGGGTGCTTGCCAGCGCCGACGTCAAAATGTCGTCGCCGCCGGACAATCGGCCTCAGTCGTTGCCGGCGCCGCGGTCCAGGCCGTACTTGCGCAGCTTTTCGGCCAGGGTGGTGCGGCGCAGGCCGAGGAATTGTGCGGCGTGCGCGACGACCCCACCGGAGCGGTCCAGGGCTGCGCGAATGAGCGCTACTTCGATCTCGGCGATGTGCTCCTTGAGATCGATGCCCTCGTCGGGCAGCGTCGCTGGGCCGCCAAGCAGCAGGGCGCGCTCGGCCTGGCTCTCGGCCATTTCCTCGAAGGCGCTTTGCGGCGCGCGGGAGATCTCGCGCAGCAGCTGGCTCTCGGCCTCTGCGGCATCGTGCGCGTGCGCGATACCTTCATCCAGTCCCTGCCGGTAGCGCGGTGGCAGGTCGAGCGGGTGGACGGCGCGACCCGGGAACATCACCGCCAGCCGTTCGAGCAGGTTGCCCAGCTCGCGAACGTTGCCCGGCCAGGCATAGCGCGCCAACAGGGCGACGGTTTCCGGCGCCAACTGCACGTCACCGCGGCCCTGACGCGCCAGCTCGGCGGCCAGGGCCACAATCAGCTGCGGCAAGTCCTCGGCGCGCTCGCGCAGGGCCGGCATCTCGATGGGGAACACGTTGAGGCGGTAGTAGAGATCCTCGCGGAAGCGACCATCGCTGACCGCCTGCTCAAGATCACGGTGTGTGGCGGCGATCACCCGCACGTCGCAGCGCAGAGTCTGGCTGCCGCCGACACGCTCGAAGCTGCGCTCCTGCAGCACGCGCAGCAGCTTGACCTGCATCGGCAGGCTCATGTCGCCGATCTCGTCGAGCAGCAAGCTGCCGCCTTCGGCCAGTTCAAAGCGCCCCTTGCGCGCGGCCAGAGCGCCGGTGAAGGCGCCTTTCTCGTGGCCGAACAGCTCGCTCTCCAGCAACTCGGAGGGAATCGCGCCACAGTTCATGGCGACAAACGGGCCCGCGCGGCGCGCCGACTGTGCATGCAGGGCGCGCGCGGCGACCTCCTTGCCGGTTCCCGATTCGCCGGTGATCAGCACCGTGGTGTCGTGCGGGGCAACCTGGGCGATCAGCTGACGCAGCGCGACTATCGCTCGACTGCTGCCGGTGGGGCCGGGGATGATCGGGCTGGGCGCCGGTGTCGACTCACCCCGGCGCCGCGCTGCGCGGAGCAGCAGATCGTCGAGCTGGCCGCGACGCAGCGGGTAGTCGATCGGCCAGATCAACGATTCCGGATAGCCGCCGGATGGAAACGGCTGGCGCTGCCCGGGTAGCAGCATAAGGGGAGGGCGCAGCGAGACGCCGCTGAAGCGGTCGAGCAGCCGGTCGAGCAGGTCGCCGCTGTAGATGTCGCCGACGATCACCGCGGTGACGTCATCCGCGCCGTGCAGTCCCTTGAGGAAGGCGCTGATGTGCAGCGGCCTGGCATCGAGCAGTTCCAGGGCGCCGAGCAGGCGTTCGCCGCGCGCCGGGTCTTCGTCCAGCACCAGCACGGTTGGCGCGCTCACGCGTTCATGGCCTTTGCTTCCTGCATCGTGGGCAAACGGTATCCCAGCGCGCCGCGCATCGCCAGCAGCGCGATCACGCTCCGCGAAGTTCAGCCTTTGCGTTTGGCCAGTTCGCGACGGTGCAGCCGGAACAGGTGCCGCTCCAGCGCTTGTTCCAGCCCGGGAGGCTGGGGTGAGAAGCGCAGCCAGACCCGCGTCGCGCCGGCGTCCTGCGCCTCGCGGGCAATGCATTCGACCGGTAGCTCCAGGCGCTGCGGCAGCCAGGCAAGGGGCTGCAGCAGCAGGAAGCCGGACTCTGGCGGCTCGCCGCCGGGATGGAGAATTTCCGCGCCAAAGCGCGACCAGCGGAAACGCTGCTGGGGCAGGTCGCTGCGCTCACGGCGCAGGATCCCTGACAGCGTTTCAAGCACCAGGTTGAGTTTGGCCTCAAGCCGCTGGAGGTGCGCTTTCTCGGCGGCGTGCTCGTCGCCTTCCTCGTGGGGCGCGTCTTCGATCAGGGCCAGGCTCTTGAGCACCATCTCGGAGTGTTCGATGGCGCGATCCACCGATTGCGCTTCCGGAGCATGGCTGCGATAGGCGACCGGCATTTCGCTTTCGCAGCTGAGTGCGTCGCCGAACAGGCTGCTTCGCGCAGAAGGGCTATCCATGGAACGCTCCGTAGTGACTCACGCCTCGTCCCCCGGTGCTCGGCCGTAGGCATTGGCCCGATTGCGGCTGCCGTGCAGGCTGCGCAGCGCGACCGAGGCTTCGTCGCGGCTGATGACGATACGTTGCTGAAGGGCGGCAAACGCCTCGGCCAGCGCCGGCCAGGCAGCCTCGTGCGCGGCGCTGGCATCTTGGTTGCCGGCACAGGCGCGCGCTTCGCGGTCGAATTGTTCAATCAGTTCGCCCAGTGCCGCGTAGTCCTCGACATCGAGCGCGGCATGTGCGCGCTCGATCAGCGCCATCAGGGATTCGGCGCGGTCGGTCCGCTCAGCCACCGGGTGCCTGCTCGGGCAGGGCGGCGAAGGCATCCGCCACCGGCTGCAGCAGGTCGATGGTCTGGCGCAGCTTGGCCGGGTCGTTCCGCGCATTGGCTTCGGTCAGCCACACGCTGGCGGTGTCGTAGATCGAAGACAGCTGCTGGGCGAGACTGTCGTTGGCTTGGGGGTCCAGCGAGGCTTGCAGCACCTCAAGAATCGGCAGCACCGAGCTGATCTGCTGCGCCTTGCCGGGAATGTCTCCGGCCTCAAGCAGGTGCGCTGCCCGGTGCAGACGTTCCATCATCCCGCGCAACAGCATGACCAGCTGCTTCTGGCTGGAGAACTGCTGCGCGCTGTCTATCGAGGCGCGTCGATAGTTGCCTAGGCGGTCGTGGGGCGAGGACATGACTGACTTCCTTGGAATGCGCTGATCCTAACACCACGAAGCAGATGCGCCGGCACGCATTCGCCGCGACATTCAGGCCGACGCCGGCGCTGCGCACGCCGCCTCAGGCAAATCAACCGTTGTTGCTGGAGGAGGCGAAGCCGGGGAGGCTGGCGAGCTGCTGGCCGAGGAAGCTGCTGGTCGCGTTGAGCTGGCCGATCAGCGCGTCCAGCGCGGTGAACTGACGGCGGTAGCGCGCCTCGATCAGCTCAAGCTGGCGCTGCACGGCCTCACGCTGGGTGCCCACCGTTTCCAGCTGGCGGTTGAGTGAATCGGTGCGTTGGGAAAAGCCCTGGCCGGCGTCCAGCAGGCGATCGACGGCCGCGCCCAGACCGCGCTGCAGGGTGCTGTCCTCACCTTCGATCAGAGCGCTGACCGCCTGCGGGTTGCTGGCGATCGCGGCGTCGAACTTGGCCTGGTCGAAGCTGACCCTTCCCTGCAGGTCGGAGGACAGGCCAAGGTCGATCCCGGAACGGCCGGCTTCGGCGATCAGGTCACCCAACGCGCCGCGGATCTGGTTTGCCGCGCCGCGCACCAGGGCGTCACCGGTCAGGGTCGAGCCGGTCTGTGTCTCGGCGTTGAAGCCGGAGGTCTCGCGGATCGCATCGATCGCAGCGTTGTAGCCCTTGACCAGGTTGGCAATGCCGTTGCGCAACGGGCCGCGATCCTCGGCCACGGTGATGCGGACATTGGCCGGATTGTCGCTGAGGCCGTCGGTAAGCTTGAGCAGCTGCACGTCGACGCCGTCCAAGGCGCCGCTCAAGGTATTGCTGGCGCTGGTGACCAGGACGCCGTCGAGAAAGGCGCGCGCGTCCTCGGCTGGCGAGAGTTCGGTGAAGTTGGCCGGCGTGCCGGTTTCGAACAGGGCGAGGTTGCCGCTACCGCTGGTCTGGGTGACGCTGAACGCGTTGTCCACGCCGGTCTTGGCACCAGTCAGTACCAGCGAGTCGCCGCTGGTCGAGCTGATCACCGAGGCCGAAACGCCACGCCCGTTGGCCTCGGCGTTGATCGCGGCGGCCAGCTGGCGCAGGGTTTCCCCGCCCGTGAGCGTGACCTCGAAGTTGTCGTCGGGGCCGCTACCGAAGTTGAAGTTCAGCGTGCCGGGATCCAGCGTGGTGCTGCCCGGCAACTCGTTGAAGCGCAGCCGCTGCGCCGTTGCCAGCCGGTCGACCACGACCTCGAAGGAGCCTGCCGAAGCAGGCCCACCGCTGGCGCTTGCCCGGGCGGTGGCGAAGCCAGCGTTGTCCGAGCTGAAGGAGCGCGCGCCAAACAGGCCGCTTCCCTTGAAAGCGCCAAGGGCCGACTGCAGGCTGGAGAATCCCGAGCTGACCTTGGCGAACGCAGAGATCTGCGCCTTGGCCCGCGCCTCACGGCGGTTCAAGGGCGCGTTGCGCGAGAACGCCTCGGCCTGTACCAGCTGCGAAACCAGGCCGCTGATGTCGAGTCCCGATCCCGCGCCTACGCCGCTGATCAATGCCATTGCTGTTCTCCTGATTCGAGCCTGGCCTTGACGCCGGTCGCGCCGTGCATGCGGACGCGTCCCGCGGCTGGCCGGCGTACTCCTAGGCTACCGTGGACAGCCTGCCGGCTGCAGACGGGTCGGCGCCCTGCTGCTTCAGTGCAAGCGAATCGCGTGCCAACTGCAGTGCCTCCTCGCGGGGGATCTGCCGAAGCACATCGCCGCTTTGCGCGTCGAGCACCTGGACCACCACCCGTCCCACATCGGTATCGACGCGAAAGCGCAGCTGGGTGCCAGCGCTGGCCTCGTCGAGGAATCGCTGCAGGCTGCGGACATCGGGCGCAGTGCCTGATCCGGGTGTCCCGTAGGCCTGGGTTGCCGGCAGGTTGCCGGGGGGAATCGTCGGAATCATCGAATGAACTCCTCAGATGGGCGAAAGCCGACCTGGGCAGATGCCCAGGCCGGCTGTGTTTCCGCCAGATTGTGCCTTGCTTGAATTAACGCAGCAGGCTCAGCACGTTCTGCGGGATCTGGTTGGCCTGGGCGAGGATGGCGGTGCCGGCCTGCTGCAGGATCTGGGTGCGGGTCAGCTCGGCGGTTTCGGCGGCGAAGTCGGCATCGAGGATGCGCGAGCGCGACGCGGAGAGGTTCTCGCCGGTGGTCTGCAAGTTGTTGATGGTGCTCTCGAAGCGGTTCTGGATGGCACCCAGACCGGCGCGGATGCTGCTGATCGACTGCAGTGCCGAGTCAAGGCGAAGGATGGCCGACTGGGCGCCCTCGGCGGTGCCGATGTCGATCGAGTCGATGCCGACCGAGTCGCGGGCGATGGCGGCGTTCAGGCCAAGGGTGGCCACGGTGCCGCCGATGGCGACGGTGTTCAGGGCCGAGACCGAGAGCGAGCCGCGCAGGACGCCGTCGAAGTCGCCGCCGGTGACGCTGATGCCATCGGTACCCGCGGTGAAGCCGGTGCCGGACTCGGTGACGGTGATGTTGCGGCCGTCGGCTGCGGCCAGGGTCAGGTCGCCGCCGTTCAGCGAGGCGATCACGCCGGTCTGGTTGGAGACGTTGTTGATCGCATCGCGCAGGTCGCTGTTGGAC
The DNA here is from genome assembly GCA_964350895.1 of uncultured Lysobacter sp. Taxonomy (GTDB): domain Bacteria; phylum Pseudomonadota; class Gammaproteobacteria; order Xanthomonadales; family Xanthomonadaceae; genus Pseudomarimonas. Next base: position 21,863 of record CAYGMG010000003.1, on the reverse strand, counting down.
AGCGCGGTGGCCACATCAAGGCCGGTGAAGATTGCCGTGCCGTTGATCGTCAGGTTGTAGGTATCGGCCGCGGTGCCGCCGATCGCGCCGACGGTCTGGGTGCCGCTGGTCGAGGCCGACACGGTCAGCCCGGCGATGCCGGCGTCATTGATGGCGGCTGCCTTGGCGAAGGCCGAGGTGGCGTCCTGGCCGTTGGCGGCGCCGGCAAAGCCCGCGCTGGAGGCGATCGAGGTGGCAGCGCCGCCGCCGACCGCGATGGTGATGTCGGTGGACGCAGCCGCCGTCACTTCGGTGCCAGTCGCCGCGGCGATGCCGCCGACCGAGGAGCCCTTGGCGCTGGTGATCGAGAAGCTGATGGTCTGGTTGGCATTGGCGCCGACCTGGAACGAGGCATTCGAGAACGAGCCATCGAGGATGCGCTGGCCGTTGAACTCGGTGTTCAGGGCGATGCGGTCGAACTCGGCCTGGAGCTGGGTCACTTCCTGCTGCAGGGCCTGGCGGTCGCTGCTGCTGTTGGTCGAGTTGGCCGACTGCAGGGCCAGCTCGCGAACGCGCTGCAGGATATTGGTCGAGGAGGCCAGTGCGCCCTCGGCGGTCTGGGTCAGCGAGATGGCGTCATTGGCGTTGCGGGCGGCGACATTGAGGCCGCGGATCTGCGAGGTGAAGCGGTCGGAGATCGCAAGGCCGGCGGCATCGTCCTTGGCGCTGTTGATGCGCAGACCGGAGGACAGACGCTGCAGGGTGGTGGCCAGCGACGAGCCGGACTGGTTCAGGTTGCGCTGGGCGTTGAGCGAAGCAACGTTGGTGTTGATGACCTGCGGCATGGTGGATCTCCTCGAAAAGTGGGAACGCCGGTGGCGCGTGGATCTGTTACAGAGCCGGGGCGATGGCGTCCCGCTGCGCTGTCAGAAGGGTTATCGGCGCAGGGCAGGAAATCTTTAGCGGCAGGGCGGAGCAGGTTCCCGTTTCGTGACCGCCGTCACGTGATGGGCGCCACAGGCTGCGCATCCGAAGGATTTCCAAGGGTTCTTCCCGTCGGGATAAACCCGCCCCGCTTCGCGGCAAGGCGGCTCCGACGTCGCGCCGAGCGGTCCGGAGGGCGGTGGAGTGGCGCGGCCGGATCGGCAAGGACGCGCGGCCATCACAGGTGGCCGCAGGCTCAGCGCAGCAGGACGAGGGCAGACTGTGGGATCTGGTTGGCCTGGGCGAGGATCGCGGTAGCCGCCTGCTGAAGGATCTGCGATCGGGTCAGCGCGGCGGTCTCGGTGGCGTAGTCCGCGTCCAGCACGCGCGAGCGCGAGGCCGCCACGTTCTCGCGGGCGGATTGCAGATCGCTGACCGCCGACTCCAGACGATTCTGCAGGGCGCCCAGCTTGGCACGCTCGCCGCTGACCTGGGCCAGCGAGAAGTCGACGATCTGGATGGCACGGGTCGCGCCCTCCTGGGTGCTGATATCGAGCGCATCGAGCGCGAAGCTCTCGGCGATCGGCGGGCGAGGGCTGGAGGGCGCGGCCGGCGAGGTCGAGTTGACCGAATTGTTCACGCCACTCGACGACTGGCTGCGGATCGCAGTGCCGGTCGCGTTGACCACATTGTTCACGCCGCTCAGGACGATTCTTCCGATCGAGCTGTTGAGCAGGACGACGGTGTTGTTCGTGCCGGAGACAACCAGTTCATCTGCGATGACGTTCTCAAGCGTCAGCGAGTTTCCGGTGCCGCTGACTACGACGTTGCCGGCCCTCACGCCAGTGTAGGACGCAGAGCCGCCGGTGCCGCTCAGAACCACCGATTCCTGAGAGGAGGTTGTGACAGGCCGGAAGCCTTCCAGCAGCTGCAGATCATTCACCGTGGATCCGGACAGCTCGCTGACCGTGATCGGTGTATCCGCGGCGCCTTGCAGGCGGATCCCCGCAGAGATGATCGCATCGGGGCCTCCTCCCATGCCGCCGAAGCCACCCAGGCCGTTGAAATTGGACAGCACCGGCATGAAGGGGTCGGCATTGGTGAACGAGATATCCCTTCCGTCGGCCGCCACGAAGCGCAGCGAGAAGCCGTCGACGCTGGCTCTGACGCCCGTAGCCGAGGCCACCTGATTGAAGGCTTCGGCGGCCTCGCTGATGCTGATGCCCGCCGCAAGCGACACCACCTGACCGTTCAGCGTAACGCTGCCGGGCGGACCGAAGGGATCGCTGGAGTAGCGCGCCGTCGCCACCGTTTCGGCGGTGCGGGAAGCGCTGACGCCGGTGATCCCAGAGAGGGCATTGATCGCCTCGAGGACGTCGTTGACCGACTGGGCGCTGGCCGTGCTGACCTCGAACCCGTTAATGCGCAGACCGCCGGTGAGCGAGGCGATGCTCGCGGAGCCGCCGGTGATCACCCCAGCGCCGGGGTCGAGAATCGATGCGCCGAGGGCATCGATTCCCAGATCGCCGATCGACAGCGACAAGGTCTGGCGCTGGTTGGCGCCGATCTGAAATTGCTGCGAGGCAAAGGAGCCATCGAGCACCTTGCGACCGTTGAACTCGGTGGTCTGCGAGACGCGCTGGATCTCGCTCAGGAGCTGGCTGGCCTCGGCATTCAGGGCCTGCCGGTCGGAGGCTGAATTGGTGCCATTGGCCGACTGGACGGCGAGTTCGCGGATGCGCTGCAGGTTGTTGCCCACCTGGGCGATGGCGCCTTCAGCGGTCTGCAGCAGGGAGATGCCGTCGTTGGCGTTGCGCACGGCTACCGACAGCCCTCGCACCTGGGTGGTGAAGCGCTCGGAGATCGCAAGGCCAGCCGCGTCATCCCGCGCACTGTTGATCCGCAGGCCGGACGAGAGCCGCTGCAGGGAGACCGAGATGGAGGAGTTGCTGCCGCTAAGGTTGCGCTGGACGGAAAGCGCCGGGACGTTCGTGTTGATCGAGGCCAAGAGGGCGCTTCCTTTCGCCAATGACGCCAGGCGGACCTGAAAGGCCTCACAGCGACCTTGCGGACAAGGTCGCTGCGAGGGTGCGCGGAACGCGTGCGGAGCGCTTCCCGCGGATCGGCGTTCCGGTTAACGCAGCAGGCTCAGCACGTTCTGCGGGATCTGGTTGGCCTGGGCGAGGATGGCGGTGCCGGCCTGCTGCAGGATCTGGGTGCGGGTCAGCTCGGCGGTTTCGGCGGCGAAGTCGGCATCGAGGATGCGCGAGCGCGACGCGGAGAGGTTCTCGCCGGTGGTCTGCAAGTTGTTGATGGTGCTCTCGAAGCGGTTCTGGATGGCACCCAGACCGGCGCGGATGCTGCTGATCGACTGCAGTGCCGAGTCAAGGCGAAGGATGGCCGACTGGGCGCCCTCGGCGGTGCCGATGTCGATCGAGTCGATGCCGACCGAGTCGCGGGCGATGGCGGCGTTCAGGCCAAGGGTGGCCACGGTGCCGCCGATGGCGACGGTGTTCAGGGCCGAGACCGAGAGCGAGCCGCGCAGGACGCCGTCGAAGTCGCCGCCGGTGACGCTGATGCCATCGGTACCCGCGGTGAAGCCGGTGCCGGACTCGGTGACGGTGATGTTGCGGCCGTCGGCTGCGGCCAGGGTCAGGTCGCCGCCGTTCAGCGAGGCGATCACGCCGGTCTGGTTGGAGACGTTGTTGATCGCATCGCGCAGGTCGCTGTTGGACAGCGCGGTGGCCACATCAAGGCCGGTGAAGATTGCCGTGCCGTTGATCGTCAGGTTGTAGGTATCGGCCGCGGTGCCGCCGATCGCGCCGACGGTCTGGGTGCCGCTGGTCGAGGCCGACACGGTCAGCCCGGCGATGCCGGCGTCATTGATGGCGGCTGCCTTGGCGAAGGCCGAGGTGGCGTCCTGGCCGTTGGCGGCGCCGGCAAAGCCCGCGCTGGAGGCGATCGAGGTGGCAGCGCCGCCGCCGACCGCGATGGTGATGTCGGTGGACGCAGCCGCCGTCACTTCGGTGCCAGTCGCCGCGGCGATGCCGCCGACCGAGGAGCCCTTGGCGCTGGTGATCGAGAAGCTGATGGTCTGGTTGGCATTGGCGCCGACCTGGAACGAGGCATTCGAGAACGAGCCATCGAGGATGCGCTGGCCGTTGAACTCGGTGTTCAGGGCGATGCGGTCGAACTCGGCCTGGAGCTGGGTCACTTCCTGCTGCAGGGCCTGGCGGTCGCTGCTGCTGTTGGTCGAGTTGGCCGACTGCAGGGCCAGCTCGCGAACGCGCTGCAGGATATTGGTCGAGGAGGCCAGTGCGCCCTCGGCGGTCTGGGTCAGCGAGATGGCGTCATTGGCGTTGCGGGCGGCGACATTGAGGCCGCGGATCTGCGAGGTGAAGCGGTCGGAGATCGCAAGGCCGGCGGCATCGTCCTTGGCGCTGTTGATGCGCAGACCGGAGGACAGACGCTGCAGGGTGGTGGCCAGCGACGAGCCGGACTGGTTCAGGTTGCGCTGGGCGTTGAGCGAAGCAACGTTGGTGTTGATGACCTGCGGCATGGTGGATCTCCTCGAAAAGTGGGAACGCCGGTGGCGCGTGGATCTGTTACAGAGCCGGGGCGATGGCGTCCCGCTGCGCTGTCAGGAGGTTTATCGGCGCAGGTCGGGAAATCTTTAGCGGAAGATCCTGATCGTTTGCATATCCGTGACCCCGATCACGTGTTGCGGCGCAAGCCTGGGAGGGGGAGGGTGCGGGTGCGGGTTTTTCCCTCGGGATAAACCCTCGGGATACGCCCTTGAGTCGTCGTGCGCGGACCCCGACCGCGCCCCGTCGCCGCGGGCACAAAAAAACCCGGCCCCGCACGAGCTGGGGCCGGGCCGGAGGTTGAGCGCAGGCGAGGCGGGCTTACTGCAGCAGCTGCAGCACGTTCTGCGGCAGCTGGTTGGCCTGGGCCAGGATCGAGGTGCCGGCCTGCTGCAGGATCTGGGTGCGGGTCAGGTTGGCGGTTTCGGCAGCAAAGTCGGCATCGAGGATGCGCGAACGCGAGGCTGACAGGTTCTCGTTGGTGGTCTGCAGATTCGAGATGGTGCTCTCGAAACGGTTCTGGATTGCGCCAAGGCCGGCGCGGATGCTGCTGATCGACTGCAGGGCGGAGTCGAGTCGCGGTATCGCCGCCTGCGCGCCGGCTGCAGTGCTGATGTCGATCGCATCGATGCCGACGGTGTCACGGGCAATGGCCGCCGACAGGCCGATATTGGCCACCGTACCGCCCAGGGTGATGGTGTTCAGCGCGGTGATCGACAAGGTGCCGCGCAGGGTGCCGTCGAACGCACCGCCAGTGACAGTGAGGCCATCGGTGCCGGCGGTGAAGCCGGTGCCGCCCTCGGTGACGGTGATGTTGCTGCCGTCGGCGGCGGCCAGGGTCAGATCGCCGCCGCTGGTCGAGGCAATCACACCGGTCTGGCTGGTCACCGAATTGATCGCATCGCGCAGCGCCGTGCTGCTCAGGCCGGCCGCCACGTCGATGCCGGTGAAGATCGCCACGCCGTTAATGGTCAGGTCATAGGTGTCGCCGGCGGTGCCGCCGATCGGCCCCAGGGTCTGGGTGCCGGAGGTCGAGGCGGTCACCGACAGCCCGGCTATGCCGGCATCGTTGATCGCCGCGGCCTTGGCATAGGCCGAGGTCGCGTCCTGATTGGCATTGCCGACGAAGTTGGCACTGGTCGGAATGGCCACCGCCGGCGCACCACCCACGGACACGGTGATATCGGGCGCGGCGGCCGCCGCGACCTCGACGCCGGCTTCCTGGGCCAGTCCACCGACGGAACCTGAGCGGGCGCTGCCGATGGCGAAGGTGATGGTCTGGTTGGCGTTGGCGCCGACCTGGAACGAGGCGTTGGAGAATGAACCATCCAGCACTCGCTGGCCGTTGAACTCGGTATTGACCGCAATCCGGTCGAACTCCTGCTGCAGCTGGGACACCTCTTCCTGCAGCGCCTGACGGTCGCTGCTGCTGTTGGTCGAGTTGGCCGACTGCAGGGCGAGTTCGCGGATGCGCTGCAGGATGTTGGTGGACGAGGCCAGCGCGCCCTCGGCGGTCTGGGTCAGCGAGATGGCGTCGTTGGCGTTGCGCGCAGCGACCGTCAGGCCGCGGATCTGGGTGGTGAAGCGCTCCGAGATCGCAAGGCCGGCAGCGTCGTCCTTGGCGCTGTTGATGCGCAGGCCCGAGGACAGCCGTTGCAGGGTGGTGGCCAGCGACGAGCCGGTCGTGTTGAGGTTCCGTTGCGCGTTGAGCGACGGGATATTGGTGTTGATGACCTGGGGCATGGCGGGACTCCTGATGAGGAATGCTGCGGGCAAGACGGGGCCGTTCCGGCCATCTGTGGCCAGTCGGCGAAACAAGCTGCGGTGGGTGGTTCAGCGGCGGCCGGCAGGCGGCCCTTGAGCATGGCGAGGTATCCGCGCCGGATAAGGCCACGGTGAGCCGCGTGGCGGCGGGTGCCGGTGGCTGCGCTTGCAGAGGGCGGCGTTCATAGCAGGTTGAACAGGGAGAGGTTCTGGATCCGCACGAAGCTCTGCTGCGCGGCCTCCAGAGACTGCAGCTGGAAGCTCAGCCGGCTGATGGCTTCGGCGTAGTCGGTGTCGCGGATGTCGCTGAGCGTGCTGCGCAGGATCTCGTTCTCTGCGTCGCGCTGGTCTTCACTGCGTTCGACCACGTTCAGACGCGCACCGATCGAAGCCCGGCGATCAATCAGCGACTGCCCGGCCTGGGAGAGGTCCTCGGACACCGCGAAGAAGGCGTTCTGTTTGGCAGCCTTGGCCGCCGGCGTGTCGTTGGGCAGGTTGATCGCATCGATCAGCGACTGCACGGTCTGGAACACATCCTGGTTGGGCGCCGGCCGCACGCTCAGGCTGTCGCCATTGGCCGGCACGCCGTCGAGCACGATCTGCACGCCGTTGAAGGCGATTGGCTGGCCTGGCGCATAGGTGCCGGTGGCGACCACGGCGTTCGGTGGGTTGTCCTCGGTCACCGTCCACTGGATGGTGCCTGGTGGAACCGGCACGTCGGCGAAACCGATGGTGTAGGGCTGGTTGGTCCAGGCCGCCTGGTCGCTGAAGCCGGCCTGCTTGAGCACCGCGGTGCCGGCATTGGTTCCGGCGACGCGGACTGCGATCTCACCATTGCCGGTGCGGATCCGCTGGAAGACCTCGCTGCCCGGGTCGGTGTCCGCGACGGTCAGCTCCGGACCGATCTCGATGCGCCGCTGGCGCTGGTCGCCGAAGTAGTCGAAACCACCGCTGGCGTTGGCCAGAAATGGCGGGGTGCTGTCATTGGTTCCGCCGAACAGGTAGCGGCCGCTGGCATCGGTGCTGTTGGCCAGCTGGACCAGGCCATCGCGGATCAGCTCCAGCTCGCGCAGCATGCCGCGCAGGGTTTCCGGCGTTTGCACGGCGGAGTTCGCCTGTACCGCGAGCTCCTGCACGCGCTGAAGATTGAGGCCGGCCTGGCGCAGGGTCTCCTCCTCCAGCTGCAACCGGTTCTGCAGCTGGGTGCCGTTGTCGCGCCAGCGCGACAGTTCCGCCAGCGATCGATCGATGGCCTCGGAAATGCCGGCGTTGAGCGGGTCGTCCTTGGCGGTGATGATGCGCCGCCCGGAAGAGACTTCCAGCTGGGTGCGTGCAATCTGCGATTGCTGGCGCAGCAGCTGGAAAACCGACTGCTCGAAGATCGAGGCGCTGGAGATCCGGCTGGTCATCGACGCACCGCCGCGATCAGCGACTGGAAGATGTTGTCGGCGGTGCTGATCAGCTGGGCCGCCGCCTGGTAGGCCTGCTGGAAGCGCAGCATGTTGGAGGCCTCCTCATCGAGGTTCACGCCCGAGATCGACTCGCGGTCCTGGGTCAGCTGCTGGTCGATGGCCTGTTGGGCGAGCAAGGAGAACTCGGCGTTCTGAGCGGCCGATCCGACCCCGGTGACCAGGGCGCGAAGCTCGCCGTTGAGCGCGCCGATGCCGCCGCGCAGGCTGAGCGCGTCGTCCAGCTGGGCGAGTTGGCGGGCATTGCTGTTGTCACTGGAGTTGGCGCCCGTGGCGCGCACGCTGAAGGTATCGCCAGCGGCCGGCGGCGGGTCGAGGCGCAGCTCCCAGCCATTGGCGCTGATCACATCGCCCGGGTTCCAGGCGAGCGGCGGGCCACCGTTGAGGGTGTAGTTGTTGGCATCGATGAACACGATGTCGACGGCGTTGGACAGGGCAGGGTCGTTGCGGTCGATCACCCCAAGGGTGGGTACCGCATCGCCCAGATTGCCGACGCCCGCCGCGCTGCGCACTGGCGCTGCGGCCGCAATGCCACGCGGATCGTCAAGCACCCGGGTCAGCCGGCCCGCGGCGCCTGCCGTGGGCTGGATGAGGAAGTTGTCCCCGGCATTGGGCGCGCCGGCGAGCACCATTGCGACCCCGTTGACCAGCAACGGATCGCCCGGCGTGCCGGTCCCGCTGATCGGGAAGGCTGCGCCGCTGGCTGGATCGCGTGCGGTGAACGCCACGCCGTCGAAGCGCAGCTCGATGTCCTGGGTGGTGACGGCACCGATATCGACGATGCTGGCGGTGAAGCTGCCGCCGCCGGTATTGCCCAGCGCCGCCAGAGCGGTGATCGGCGGCTGGCTGAAGATCGGCCCGCCAGGATTGCCGTTGAGGTCGACGCCCTGGGCGTTCTGCTGGTTGTGCAGAAAGGCAAGGCTGCTGGCCATCAGGCCCAGCGACCGGTTGGTCGGATCCAGCACTTCGCGGCGGAAGTCGGCAAGGCCGGACAGCTCACCACCCAGGGCGCTGTCCGGCAGGCGAATGAAGCCTCCCGCGTATTCGATCACCACATTGACGCGCTGTGGCTGGAAGGGGTCCTGCTGCGTGGCGATCTGCAGCGAGCGGTTGCCGACCACCAGCGCCTGCCCGCCCTGGGTGTAGACGTTCAGGGCGCCGTCTTCCTGCAGGGCCGTGGTGACGCCGATCTTTTCGCCGAGGCGCTGCACCAGCAAGTCGCGCTGGTCGAGCAGGTCATTGGGCGGCTGGCCGCCGGCTGCCGCGCGCTGGCGGGTGATCTCCTGGTTCAGTCGGGCAACCTCTGCGCCCAGTCGCGAGACCTCCTCGGCGGTGGCGGTCATGCGTGCGCTGGTCTCGCGCTCGAGCGAGTCGAGTTGTCCGTCGAGATAGCGGAACCGCGTGGTCAGGGTCTGCGCACTGGCAAGGTAGGCCTCGCGCGCCGAGATCGAGCTGGGATCCGTGGCCACCGCCTGGGCAGTGTCGAACAGGCGGGACCAGGGTTGGGTGAGACTGGTGCCGGGGTCGGTGAAGGCCGCATCGACACGGTTCGCCAGTCGCGACAGTTCGCCGAAACGGCCCAGTTCGGCACCGGAGAACAGCAGCCGGCTGGTCACGAAGTCGTCGGTGAGGCGGCGGATCGAGTCGACCTGGACGCCAGCGCCGGCGAAGCCCGAGCCGTTCGGCGCGCCAGCGCGATTGGAAAGTTCGATGCGCTGTCGGCTGTAGCCGGCGGTGCCGACGTTGGCGACGTTGTGACTGACCGTGTTGAGCGCGCGCTGGAAGGCGAGCAGGGCGGCGGTACTGTTGCCAAGGATTCCGGTCATGCCTTGAGGCTCCCGTGGGTGTCAGCCACCAGCCCGTCCAGCGCGCGGCGCATGGTCGGGCCGTTGGCGATCGCGGCGATCTTGTCGGCGTAGCTGGGGTCGGTGGCGTAGCCGGCGCGCTGCAGGGCGCGACCGAAGCTGCCGGCGTCGCCCGCGCCCAGCGCCTGCTGGTAGCGCGAACTGTTCTTGAGCAGGTGCACGTAGTCGGCAAAGCTCTCCGCCGCGCCGCCGTAGGCACGGAAGGCGGCCTGCTCGCGGACGAATGCGCCGTCGACGTGCTCGCTGGTTTCGCGGACCACCCGGGTACCCTGCCAGCTGCTGCCGGCCTTGATGCCGAAAAGGTTGTGCGCGGGGCTGCCGTCGTCGTTGCGGACCACCCGTCGGCCCCAGCCGGTTTCCAGGGCGGCCTGGGCGAGGATGGCTTTCGGGGAAACCCCAAGTTCAGCCGCCGCGCGCTGCGCGTGCGGCCACATCTCGCGGACGAAGTCCTCGGGGTTGCCGGGTACGGATTGGGCATAGGCCGTAGCAGCCGAACGATCCAGTGCCGGCGTGCGCTCAAGCGCGGGCGATGGCTGATCGGCGGCGAGCGCGCCATGCGCCTTGGGGTGGCCTGGCTGCGGGTCGATGCGCGAGACCGGAATCGGCTGGCTGATCGGCGCGCGAAGCTGGCCGAGCGCCGGCTGCTGGCGACGATAGGCTTCCAGCCCGTAACCGGCAGCGGGAAGCGTCGGCGCTGCGGCGGCTTCTGCGGAAGACTCGCCGAGGGATCGCCGGATCATCGGCTGCAAGCCCAGTCCCTTGTCCCGGGTCAGCGCGTTGGCCAGCTCGCGGTCGTACAGGTCGCGATACTGCGCCGCGGCGCCCGGGAACAGCGAGTCGCCCAGCGCGGACTGGCGCATCATGCCGATCATCATCTTGGCGAACTGGCTCTCCAGCTGGCGCGCGGCGTCGCGGATCGACTCCGGCGAGTTGCCGGTGTCGACGGGCCGCAGGGACAGCGTGGCGGGGCGCAGTTCCATGCTCGGGTCCTAGATCACTTCCAGCTCGGCGCGCAGCGCGCCCGACTGCTTGAGTGCTTCGAGAATGGCGATCAGGTCGCCGGGAGCGGCACCGACCTCATTGACCGAACGGACGATCTCTTCGAGGGAGACGCCGCCGTTGAACAGGAACATCCTGCTCTCCTCCTGCACCGCGGTGATCGTCGATTGCGGTGCGGTGACGGTCTGCCCGTCGGTGAAGGCGGTGGGCTGGTTGACCAGGGTGCCTTCGGTGATGGTCACGGTCAGCGAGCCGTGGGTGATCGCCGCCGGCAGGACCTTGACCAGGCCGCCCATGACGATGGTTCCGGTGCGCGAGTTGACGATGACCTTGGCCCGCGCCTCGCCCGGATTGACCTCGAGATTCTCGACGCGGGCCATGAAGGCAACCCGCGCGGTGGGATCGGTCGGCGCGATGACCGCGACGGTGACCGGGTCCAGCGCGCGCGCGGCGCCCTCTCCAAACGTGATGTTCAGCATGTTGACCAGACGCGCCGCGGTGGTGAAGTCCGGCTGGTTGAGGTTGAGCATCAGCTCGGCGCCCTGACCAAGCGGGGCGGGCAGGGTGCGTTCGACCATGGCGCCGTTGGGAATCCGTCCCGCCGACGGGATATTGACGGAGACCCGCGAGCCATCGCGGCCGGAAGCGCCAAAGCCGCCGACGATCAGGTTGCCTTGGGCGATCGCGTAGATCTGCCCGTCGGCGCCCTTAAGCGGGGTCATCAGCAAGGTGCCGCCGCGCAGCGAGGCGGAATTGCCGATCGAGGACACGGTCACGTCGATCTGCTGGCCTGGCTTGGCAAAGGCCGGCAGTTCGGCGTGGATCGCCACGGCTGCAACGTTCTTGAGCTGCGGGTTGACATTGCTCGGCACGGTGACGCCGAGCTCGTTGAGCATGTTGCGCAGGCTCTGCACGGTGAACGGCGCCTGGCTGGTCTGGTCGCCGGTGCCATCAAGGCCCACCACCAGACCGTAGCCGACCAGCGGGTTGCCGCGCACGCCGGCCACGCTGGCCAGGTCCTTGATCCGCTCGGCGGCGGCTGCGCCGGATAGCAGCAGGACGGCCACTGCCAGCAGGGCTGATTGCGCAAGACCGGCCCGACGGATGGCGATGATCGGGCTGCCGCTCATGGCATCACCGCCGCGAAGAAGCGCGACAGCCAGCTTTGTGCATTGGCCTGGCCCATTTCGCCGCGCCCGGTATAGACGATGCGCGCATCCGCCACCCGCGAAGAGGGCACCGAGTTGTCCGGCTGGATATCCGATGGCCTGACGATGCCCTGGATCTGCACCACTTCGTCCGAGCGGTTCAGGCGCAGCAGCTTTTCGCCGCGGACCACCAGGTTGCCGTTGGGCATGCGGTCGACCACGGTCACCGTCACGCTGCCGGTCAGGCTCATGCTCTTGTTGGAGGATCCGGTGCCGGAAAAGGTGTTGTCCGAGCCAAAGGTGGTGGCCAGCGGATCACGTCCGTTGATGGTCACCGGCGCGCCGAGTACGTTCGGCGCGGCCATCTCCAGCTCGGTGGAACGTGAGGTGGAGGTCGTCGAATTGGTTTGCGCGACGGTGCGCTCGGACAGGGTGATGGTGATCAGGTCGCCCGGGTGCAGGGCGCGCTGGTCGGCAAACAGGGAGAGACCACCGCTGCCCTCGCGGAAGATTGCACCGTCCGTGGCCGGCGCCGGGCGCGGGATGGCGTTGGCCGCGAGCGGCGAGAAGGCCGGGTCGGGCTTGGGTGCCGCCGCGCAGCCTGCAAGGGCGAGCAGGGCAGCGATGAAGAGGGTGCGGATCATGCCGGTGCGCCTTAGGTGTTCTGGTTCAGGAAGGCCAGCATCTGGTCCGTGGTCGAGATCGCCTTGGCATTCATCTCGTAGGCGCGCTGGGTTTCGATCATGCTGACCAGCTCTTCCACCACGTTGACGTTGGAGCTTTCGAGCATTCCCTGCACCAGGGTGCCAAGGCCGTTGACCCCGGCCGTGCCCTGGGTCGCCGGGCCGCTGGCGGCGGTTTCCAGATAGAGGTTCTCGCCCTTGGCCTGCAGCCCGGTCGGGTTGATGAAGTCGGTCAGGGTGATGTTGCCGACCTGGACCGGCGCTGCCTGGCCTGCGACCGTCACGCTGACCGTGCCATCGACGCCGATGGTCACGCTCTGCGCGCCATCCGGGATGTTGATGCCGGGCTGCAGCGGATAGCCGGAGTTGGTCACCATCTCGCCGTTGGCATTGATCTGGAAGCTGCCGTCACGCGAGTAGGCGATGCTGCCGTCGGGCAGCAGGACCTCGAAGAAGCCGCGACCGTTGATCGCGATGTCGAGCGCGTTGTCGGTGCGCGCAAGACCGCCCTGGGCAAACGACTTCTCGGTCGAGACCACGCGCACGCCGGTACCGGTCATCAGGCCGGAAGGCAGCTGGTTCTGCTGCGTGTTGTTGCCGCCTGGCTGACGGATGTTCTGGTAGAGCAGATCCTCGAAGCTGGCGCGCGAGCGCTTGAAGCCCGTGGTGTTGACGTTGGCCAGGTTGTTGGAAACCACGGCCATGCGCGTCTGCTGCGCGTCCAGTCCGGTCTTGGCGATCCACAGTGCGGGGTACATGCGTTGCTCCTCTGCGCCTTAGGACAGGCGCATCAGGGTGGCCGAGAGACGTGCGTTCTCTTCGGTGGTCTTCATGATCTTGACCTGCGCTTCGAACTGCCTTTGCAGCTCGATCATCTTCACCAGCTCACCCGCGGCGTGGACATTGCTGCCCTCCAACGCGCCGGAAGTGAGCGCGTTGCCGACCGCCGGCGCCGGCGGCTCGCCGCCGCTCTGGCGGAACAGTCCGTCGGGGCTTCTCTCCAGCAGTCGCTGATCGGGTACGACAAGCTTCAGACGGCCCACTTCTGCCTGGGTTTGCGGGGTCTGTCCCTCGGGGACGATCGAGATGCCGCCGTCGGCGCCGATCAGCAGCTTCTCCCGCGGCGGCACGCTGAGCGGACCGTTCGGACCGAGCACCGGGTAGCCGGCTGACGTGGTCAGCTGTCCATTGCTGCCGATCTGCAGCTGGCCGACGCGGGTGTAGGCCTCCTGGCCGGCGTTGTCGAGCACGGCGAGCCAGACACCCTCGTTGAGCGCGACGTCCAGTTCGTTGCCGGTGTTCTCCAGTGCGCCCGGGCTCGCATCGAAGCCGATCCGGGCGTCGCGCACGCCGATCCGGGTCGGCAGGCCTTCTCCGGGAACCTTGAAGGCTTCGGTATGGACCAGCTGGGCCTTGAACGCCGTACTGCTGACGTTGGCCAGGTTGTGGGCCACCGCCGACTGCGCGCGCATCAGTGCCGACGCGCCGGTCATTGCGGTGTAGAGGGCCTTGTCCATGTCGCGGGCTCCGGGATCGGTGGCGCCGGTTATCCGGCGCCCTCAAGTGGCTCAAGCAACCGTCGTGCCAAACCTGGCATCAGCGGATATTGATCACCGTCTGGGTGACCTGGTCCTGGGTCGAGATCATCTGCGCGTTGGCCTGGAAGTTGCGCTGCGCGGTGATCATGTTGACCAGCTGTTCGGTCAGGTCGACGTTGGAGGCTTCCAGCGCGCCGCTCTGAGTCAGGCCGAAGGTGCCGCTGCCCGCCGTGCCGAGCACCGGCTGTCCGGACTCGAAGGTCTCGCCCCACACGTTGTCGCCCAGTTCCTGCAGGCCCTGGACGTTGGGGAAGGTGGCCAGCGAGAGCTGACCCAGGGGCTGCGACTGGCCGTTGGTGAAGCGGGCGAAGACCACGCCGGTCGGCGAGGTCTCGATGCCGGTCAAACGGCCTGTGGTGAATCCGTTCTGCACCAGCTCGCTGACCGAGAACGCCTCGCCATACTGGGTCGAGGACTGCAGGTCGAGAATGATGTCGAGGTCGGCGGCACCGTTGGCCGGATCGTAGGTCGGCAGGGTCAGCTGGCCGCCGGCAGGCGTGGTCAGCGCGCCGGTCTCGCTGTAGACGATGGTGTTTGCGCCGCCTACCGCGTTGCCGTCGACGTAGGCATGGGCCTCCCATTCGTTCTCGGTGGCGGTCTTGACGAAGTACAGCGTGGCGATATGCGAGGCGCCCAGCGAGTCGAAGATGGTCAACGACGTGGTGTGGTTGTAGCTGAGCGGATCGGCGGGATCGAACGGTGAATTGGCCGGCACCACGGCATTGGCCGGCAGGTTCAGTCCGGTGTCGATCTGGCTGGTCGCCTGCGGCGCGGCATCGCCCACGGCGATCTGCAGATCCACCAGGCGGCCGGTATCGAACTGGTCGCTGCCGCTGATCGGCGGATAGACCTGCACCCGGTGTCCGGCGGGATTGACCACGAAGCCGCTGCGGTCGGCGCTGAAGTTGCCGGCGCGCGAGTAGACCGCGGTGCCGTTGTCGGAAAGGCGGAAGAAGCCGCCGCCGGAGATGGCGACATCCAGGCTGTTGTCGGTGAACTCGATGTTTCCCTGGCCGAACTGCTGGGCGACAGCGGCGGTGCGTGCGCCCGAGCCGATCGCCGTGCGGGACAGTCCGAACGGCGAGTTCGCGAACACTTCGGCGAATTCGGCGCGCGAGCCCTTGAAGCCGACCGTGGCGACGTTGGCGATGTTGTGTGAGGTGACGTTGAGGTCGGCGGCCGCTGCGTTCAGGCCGGACAGTGCAGTACGAAAGGTCATGATGCGATCCTCAGTGGGGGAGTCAGCCGATCCGGCGGACGGCAGAGAAGGGGATGGAGCCGCCACCGGCCAGGTTCAGGATCAGGCCCGCGGAGCTGAAGGAGACGCTGTCGATGCGCGCCTCAACCTGGGTTTCAAGCCCATAGGAGGCGCCGCCTTCGTTCATCCGTGCGGAAACCCGATAGACGCCCGGCTGGGCCGCTTCGCCGGTGTCGGTGACGCCGTCCCACTCGAGCGGCACGTTGCCGGCCCGGGGGGCATCGATGCTCATCCGGCGAACCACTTCGCCGCTGGCGTTGCTGATCTCGACCTCGATCCGGCCGGCGAAAGGCGCGGTGGTCAAGCCGCGCAGCCCGCCTTCCTCGTTGAGCTGGAAGCTGCCGCTGCTGACCAGGGCATTGCGGCCGATCAGACTGGCCGCCTGCAGCGCCTGATCATCGAGCTGGGCGCCGGCAAAGGCGTTGAAGCTGCTCTGCAGACCCTGGATGCCCTGGACGGTGGAGAACTGCGCGAGCTGACCAAGGAACTGGTTGCTGTCCAGCGGCTTGAGCGGGTCCTGGTTGCGCAGCTGCTCGGTCATCAGGCGCAGGAAATCGGCCTGGCCGAGATCACGCTGATCGCTTTTGGCGCTCTTTGCCTGGCCAAGGAAGTCGACGGCGGTGGGGACAATCTGCATCAGGGCACTCCTCAGCGGCCGATGTTGATGGTGGCGATGGCCAATTCCTTGGCGGTGTTGAGCATCTCGACATTGGCCTGGTAGCTGCGCGCCGCTGAAATCATGTTGACCATCTGCGCGACGGCATCCATGTTCGGCGCGTAGACATAGCCTTCGGGATCGGCCAGTGGGTGTCCGGGCTCGTAGCGCTTGATCGGCTCGGCGCTGGATTCGGCCACGCCGGTGACGCGCACACCTTGGATGGCCGGGTCGTTGCCGACCGGTGCCGACTGGAACACCGGGTCGCGCTGTCGATAGACCGCCTCCGGGCTGCCTGCCACCGACTCGGCATTGGCCAGGTTGCTGGCGACGGTATTCAGTCGTGTCGATTGCGCATGCATGGCGCTGCCGGCGATCTGGAAGATGGTGAGTGACATGGCGTGCTCCCTACTGGCCGGTGATGGCGAGCATCAGCGAGCGGGCGCGACCCTCGAACATGTTCAAGGTGACCCGGTACTCAAGCGCAGCCTTGGCAAAAGCGGCATGCTCGAGCTGGCTGTCGACCGTGTTGCCGTCAAGCGCCGGCTGCATTTCGTCGCGGGCAAAGCGCGCCAGACGGCCGATCTCGTTGACGTCGGGCGCGGCCATGCCGCTGCGCTCCTCGGCCGATGCAAGGCCAAGCTGGCCAGGCAACGGCGCGGCGCCGGGAAGGCTCGCGGCCTTGCGCAGGGCGGTCGCAAAATCCAGGTCCTGGGCCTTGTAGCCCGGCGTGTCGGCGTTGGCGATGTTGCTGGCGATCAGGTCGAGGCGCTGCTGGCGCAGGCTCAGCGAGCTGGCGTGGATGCCGAAGATCGTCGATGTGATGTCGGCCATGGCGGCCTCCTGAGCGGTTTTCCGCCGGGGAGACAGCAAGAGCCGTGCCATTCGCGGTCAGGCCGGTCCGGCACTTATCGGATGAGGCGCGTAGAGACTGGCCACGCAGCGACCTGAGTGGCGCGGCAGGCCAACCGATCTCGGCCACGCGGGCCGCGCCGCTTGCCGGCGGCCGGCGCGGTTTCGAGCCGTCGGCGGCACTGGCCAGCGGGCGGCGCAGCGCGCGTTCCGGCTTATGCGGCGTGCATTTCCTCGACCGCCTGCGCCAGCCTTACCCGCACGTACTGGGCAAGGTCCGCGGGGCTGAACTTGGCGACGAAGGCGTCGGCGCCCACGCGTTCGACCATGGCGTTGTTGAAGATGCCCGAGAGTGATGTGTGCAACAGCACGTACAGATCGGCCAGTCGCGCGTCGCGACGGATTTCCGTCGTCAGGGTGTAGCCGTCCATCGAGGGCATCTCGATATCCGAGATCACCATCGCATAGCGCTCGGTGACCGCCTCGCCCTGGGTGGCGACCGATTTCAGGTGATCGAGTGCCTGCCTGCCGTCGGGCAGCAGGACGGCTTCCACACCCAGTTCCTCCAGCACGCGCTGGATCTGGTTGCGGGCGACCCTTGAGTCATCGACCACCAGCACGCGCAGTCCGGTGCCGATGAACTCGCCGGATCCAGGCAGTCCGGAATTGACCTCCAGGGGACGGATCTCTCGCGCCTCGGCGAGGATCCGCTCGACATCGAGGATCTGGATCAGCTCGCCCTGGTAGCGGGTCACCGCGGTGAGATGGGTTGTGCCCTGGCCATGTTCGGGCGGCGGATGCACTTCTTCGACGGCAATATTGACGATGCGCTCGACCGAGCTGACCAGGAAGCCCTGGATCGAGCGGTTGAACTCGGTCACCACCAGGTACTGGGAGTCCGCCTCGTTGGCCTCTGGATGCTGGATCGCCCGGCCCAGGTCGATCACCGGTACGGTACGCCCACGGATGTCCGCACTGCCCAGCACCTGGGGCGGCGCGTGGGGCAGGGCGAACAGCTGCGGCCGACGCAGCACCTCCTGCACCTTGAACACGTTGACCCCGAACATCTGCTCTCCGCCCAGGCGGAACAGCAGCAGGGCCAGGCGGTTGTGGCCGGCAAGGCGGGTACGCTGGTCGATCCGGTTTAGCAGGTCGCGCGGCATGGCGGCTCCATCGGCGGCATGTCGGAAAACTTGAGGGTGGCCGGCACGGCCCTTGCATTGCCCGGCTGACATCAGGAATCCGGAACTGCCATGGTCCGCTGGCCGGCCTTGCTCATACTAGTACCCTTTTTCGTCTGGGGGGCGAACGCCTTCCATCCGGTCGAAGAGATCGCGGCTGCGGCCGAGTCGGCGCTGGGCGCCGCGCCGGATACCCAGGTCGAGGCGGCGGTGGATCCGGGGCTGCGCCTGCCGCGCTGCTCGGCGCCCTTGCAGGCGGTGATGCAGAACGCGGGCACCGCCGAGGTGGCTTGCCCTGACGCCGGGTGGCGGCTCTACGTGCCGCTGCGGATCCAGCGCATCGAGGCGGTCTACGTGCTGCGCCGGCCGGTATCGGCGGGTGAGCGCATCAATGAGGACATGGTCGTGGTCGAGCGTCGGGAAGTCTCAAGACTGCCGGGCGGCGCGCTGCCGGCGAACCGGCCGCTGGATGGTTTGACCGCGCGCCGGGCGCTGGCCGCAGGCAGCGTCCTGCTTGGTCGCGATGCGCAGTCGCCGCGGGTCATCCAGCGCGGCGATCCGGTCGTGCTGATCTCGCGCAGCGGCGGCATCGAGGTCCGCGCCAGCGGCAAGGCACTGGCCGCGGCCGGCGTCGACGAGCGGCTCAGCGTCGAGAACAGCAGTTCAAGACGGGTGGTCAGCGGCCAGGTCCTGCCCAGCGGGGAAGTCCTGGTCCAGTAGCCCGCAATGGGCAAATGTGACCGGGTCGACTAAAGTTCTGCAGGCGACGGCCGATAACGACGACGTAAGCAGTGGAGTAGCCGAGCATGAACACCAAAATCGACGGTCTGCAAACGCCGTTCGCTCGCCCCTCCGGGGGCAACGCGCCGGCCCCGGCAAGCGCCGGTGGCGCCAAGGGTTCGTCGCCCGCGAGCGCAGCGGACCGCGTGCAACTGAGCGAGGAAGCCGTGGACATAGTCTCGCTGGCGAAGACGCTTGCCGCGGCGCCAACCATCGATCAGGCCAAGGTGCAGGCAGTGCGGACCGCGCTGGAAAGCGGCGGTTACCGGATCGACGCGCAGGAGATATCGCGCCGACTGTTGCAGCTGGAACGCCAGCTGCAGGGCTAAGGAGGAGTGTCGCCGATGGTCGCCAACGCCATGGAAGCCCTCGCCAATGCGCTCGACGCCGAGCAGGAGGCACTGGGCCGCAACGACGCCGAGCGTCTGCTTGAAGCCAATCAGGCCAAGATTTCGGCGCTGACCGTGCTGGAAGCCAGCCCACCCCCGCCGGACAGCCATGAGCGCCTGCGTGAACTGATGGAACGCAACCGCGCCAACGGCCTGTTGCTGGCGCGTCGCCAGCGCGAGGTGCGCTGGGCGCTGCGCCATCTCGGCCGCACCGAGGTCTCCGGCAGCTACGCCCGCGATGGTCGCCTGTCGTCGGCTTCCAGCGGTCGCGCGCTCGGAACCGGTTGAGCCCCGGGGCCGATCCGCCCCCTCAATTCGTTTCCTCGTCGGCTTGCGTACACTGTGCGCATGGAACCTGTCGTTCAGGATATTGTCGTCGTCGGCGGCGGCGTCATCGGGCTGAGCTGCGCGCTCGAACTGCTCGAGCGCGGCCGCGAGGTCACCGTGCTCGACAGCGGCCGGGTCGGTGGCGGAAGTTCGCACGGCAACTGCGGCACCATCACGCCCAGCCACGCGCCCCCGCTGGCGGCGCCGGGCGTAGTGGCCGAGGCCTTGCGCTCCCTGCTCAAGGCCGACTCTCCGCTGTACATCCGGCCGCGCTGGGATCCAACCCTGTGGCGCTGGCTTGGTGGCTTCGCGAAGCGCTGCAATGAGCGCGACTGGCGCAGCAGCGCCAAGGCCAAGGGCGCCTTGCTGCGGGTCTCGCGTCTGGCGCTCGAGGATTGGGTGCATCGCTATTCCCTTAACTGCGAGTTCCGACCCAGCGGGCTGGTCTACGCCTTCCGCAGCGACGAGATGCTCGAGCGGGTGGTTCGCTACAACAGCTTGCTGGAGGAGCTGGGCATCGCCGCCGAGGTCTGGAGCGGCGCCCGGCTGCAGCGTGAGGAGCCTGCCCTGCGCAGCAGCCTGGCGGGGGGGATCCACTTTCCCGGTGACGCCTGCCTGCGGCCGGATCGGCTGATCCGCTCGCTCGCCGAGCGGGTGCGTGAGCGGGGCGGGGAGATACGCGAGAACAGCGCCGTGGACGCGCTCGACGCCGATCCGCTGCGGGTCCGTGTTCAGCTGGCCGACGGACAGAGCCTCATGGCAGCGCGACTGGTGCTGGCGACCGGTGCCTGGTCACCGCGCTGGTCCAAGCAGCTGGATCTGGACATTCCGATCCAGCCTGGCAAGGGCTATTCGATCACCTATGCGCCGCCGACCCTGGTTCCCCAGCGGCCGCTGGTGCTCAAGGAGCGCTCGGTTTGCGTCACCGCCTGGGGCGATGGCTTTCGCCTGGGCAGCACGATGGAATTCGCCGGCTACGACGATCGGCTCGATCCCCGCCGGCTGGGGGCGCTGGAGCGCGGCGCTGAGGAGTATCTCCGCGAGGCGCCGGGGCCGGCGCGGGTCGAGGAGTGGTGCGGCTGGCGGCCGATGAGTCTGGACGACCTGCCGATGATCGGTCCGGTCCCGGGCCATGACTCGGTGATCGTCGCCACCGGCCACGGCATGATGGGGGTGAGCATGTCGACCGCCACCGCGCAGATGGTCGGCGCGATGGTCAGCGGCGATGAGCTGCCGCTCGACCCGCATCCGTATCGACCCGAGCGCTTCCTCGCATCGCAGGCCCCACGCTGAGCTGCGGGCCGCGCTCGGATACACTCCGGCCATGCACCCTTTCGAGCTAGACGCCGGCCGCCTGCCGCTTCTGCTAAGCCTCCCCCATGACGGGGTGATGCTGCCCGGCGATGTGCTGCGCCGACTGCGTCCCGGGGCACGCTGCGTGCCTGATACCGACTGGCATGTCGGCCGGCTCTACGCGTTCGCCCGCCAGCTTGGCGCCTCGGTGCTGCGGCCCAGCTGGTCGCGCTACCTGATCGATCTCAATCGTCCGCCGGAAGACGCCAGCCTGTATCCGGGCAAGGCGACCACCGGCCTGTGTCCGACCAGTCGATTCACTGGCGAGCCGTTGTACCTCGAGGGCGAGGAGCCCTGCGCCGAGGAGACCTCGGAGCGGATCGAGCGCTACTGGCGGCCATACCATCAGGCCCTGCGCGAAGAGCTGGATCGGCTGCGCGACCTGCATGGCTACGTTCTGCTCTGGGACGGGCATTCGATTCGCTCCGAGCTACCTTGGCTGTTCGAGGGCCGGCTGCCCGACCTCAACCTCGGCACCGCCGACGGCCGCAGCTGTGCGCCGGCGGTCGAGCAGCGCCTGCAAGGGGTTTGCGCGAGCCAAGGGGCCTATACCTGGGTGCTCAACGGCCGCTTCAAGGGTGGCTACATCACGCGCCACTACGGCGATCCGGAAGGCGGCATTGATGCGGTCCAGCTGGAACTGGCGCAGTGCACCTACATGGACGAGTCCAGCACCGCCTACGATGCGGCACTCGCTGCCCGCCTGCAGCCCCTGCTGGCGGCGCTGATCGAGGCAGCGCTCGGCCGACGTCCGCGCATGGCAAGGCGCCTGGCAGCCCGGGCCTCCTAGTGGACTGTAACGGATGAAGCGGAAGAGGGATCGCGACGGGATGGGCGTGCGGGACGCCGTGCCGGAGCGAGGCCCGTAGCCGAAGCTACGGGCTGACCGAGCGGAGCGAAGGCGAAGGCGTCTTGCCGCCGGTCGCGAAGCGGCCGAATGAGGCGCAAGTGCCGCGCGGCCAGACCGAGCGAGCTACTTTCGATTTGTCCGTTACAGTCCACTATTGAACCGGCGGGAATTATCCATCACGCGGCGTACTTGACCTTAGGGTCTT
>CAYGMG010000002.1:0-83039 GCA_964350895.1 uncultured Lysobacter sp. | reverse complement strand
AAGGAAAGTTCTGGGGAGACCTCAGGTCCGAGACGCGCCCTACGGGGATTCGCGAGCGCGGGGCGACCGGCAAAAATGCGCCCAGAGCGGCCTTTCGTTCTGATGCCCGAATGACTCCAGCGGTCAAGCACCCGGCCCCGCCGCCGCGGCGGGGCCGAATCGATCGAACGGTGTGTTGTGTCAGCCCGGCAGCTCAGGAATGCGCAGTACCTGTCCGGGATAGATCTTGTCCGGATCCTTCAGCATCGGCTTGTTGGCTTCGAAGATGACCGGGTACTTGCCGGCGTTGCCGTACATCGACTTGGCGATGGCCGACAGGGTGTCGCCCTTCTGCACGGTGTACGTCCGCGAGGTCCAGGGTGCCTCGGCCTCGGCGGCCAGCTCTTCTTCCTCGACTTCGGCACCGGCTTCCTCCGCCGCTGCGGTGGCGGCGGGCGTGGCTGATGCGTCCGGCGGCGTACCGATGCGCAGGCGGTCGTCCACCTGGGAGATGCCCTCGACATTGCCGATCACCAGCACGGCTTTCTCGCGCGCCTCCTGGCTTGGCACCCAGCCGGTCACCGTCACCTGTCCATCGCCGCCGATCCTGAACTTGAAGCTCGAAGGATCGATGCCGTTGTCGCGCAGGTGGCCGCTGAATCCGCGGCTCGGGTCGAACTTTGCCTCTTCGCTGCCGAAGATCTTCGAGCCGGCATTCTTGACGAAGTCGAACAGTCCCATGAGGACTCCTTGATCACGATGGGGTCTCAGTGCAACGGATCGAGCCAGCGCGGTCAAGCGCTGGTGGGCCTGGACCCGGCGCGACGTGCGCGCAGCGCGGGTGCGCCCGCACAAGGGATCTGCGGCGGCAACGTCTTGTGAAGAGGTCGTGAGTGCTGCAGCATGGGCGCGACGCCGACCCGGCCCACGGATCCGCCGTGATGACTCTTGCCCCCGCCGCGCTGTCCCGCCGTTTTGCCGTGCTTGATCCTGACTTGCGCTTGCATGGAGCCGAGCTCGGGCCCGGGCTTTATCCCGAGCTTGATCAGCGCTTTGACGGCTTTCGTGGGCACGTGCTGATCGCCGAACATTCCTTCGATGCCGACTGGCCGAGCTGGGAATGCCATCCAGCAGGGGATGAGCTGGTCCTGTTGCTGGAAGGGCGGGCGACGCTGTGTCTGCACAGCGCAGACGGAGACCAGGAGCTGTCGCTTGCGCACAGCGGCGAGTACCTGGTGGTGCCGGCCGGGACCTGGCACACCGCGCGCATCAGCGAGCCGACGCGGATGCTCTTCGTCACCCCCGGCGAAGGCACCGAGCATAGGCAGGCGCCGCCATGAGCGCGGTGGAACTGCGTGCCGCGAATGCCGAGGATTCCGCGGCAATGGTGGCCATCCACCACGCCAGCGTGCGCGCCATCGATGCCGCGCAGTATCCGCGCACCGTGCTGGCGGCCTGGTCGCCCGAGCCGGGCCCGCGCCGCGAAGCCTGGATGCGCGGGCTGCTTGAATCCGGCCGTTTCAGCGCCCTGATTGCCGAGTCCGATGGGCGGCCGCTGGGGTTTGCCCTGTGCGAGGCAGGCGAAGGATTCCTGCAGGCGCTGTACGTCGATCCCAAGGCGGCTGGCGCCGGCGTCGGGCGGTCCTTGCTGGTCGCCTGCGAGCAGGCCATGCGCCAGCGCGGCCGGCTGGCTTCGCGGGTGCTGGCCTCGCTCAATGCGGTGGCCTTCTACCGCGCCGCCGGCTACCGGGAGATCGGCGCTGCCAGCCAGCCGCTGGCCGATGGCAGCCTTCTGGCCTGCGTGGAGATGACCAAGCCGCTACCGGCGCCGCCCAGGGGCTGAGCGGCGGGCGTTGCGGGAGCCCGAAGCGCCGGGCGCGCGAGCGGCGCTTTGTGCTGCTGGCGGGCGTCGAACTCAGCGCGCCGCTGCGGGGTTCTCGAACCCGTTGTTGAACACCCGGTCGACGGCGCCCAGCGAGATCCTGAACAACTCACTTCCGCGAACGCCGTCATCCGCGCCGAAGAACACATCATTGCCGTCCGCCAGCAGAGCGGTCGGCGCGCTGCCGCGAGGGCCTGGACGAAGGTCAGGCTCAACCGAGCCCACGCGCACGCGGTCGCGGACGACGAAGACTTCCTCGCCGCGCTCGCGCTCGTGGGCAACAAAGGCAATCAGACCGTTGCGGGCAAAACGCGCGGAGCGAGCCGGAGCGAATTCACCGGGCGCGTTGCTGAAGGCTCTTGCCGGCTGCACGCAGTCGGTGCCCGCCGGCGTGCCGTCGGTCTGGAACAGCGGGCAGCCCGCATCCAGGCTGTTCTCAGGCACGCTGGCGGAAAACAGCAGCAGATCTGCGTTTTGATCGAGAGCTTCCTCCGCGATCCCTACACTTGACGAGCCGGGGCCCGGGAACAGATCGGCCAGCGGCAGGGTGCCGGCTTCGCTGCCGTCGGAGACCCAGGGCTCGCGCCCCAGCGCGCGCGTGCGGGCGAAGAACACCACCCGGTTGCCGATCACCCGCAGCGAACGCGGATCGCTGCTTGCAGGGCCAGGCTCGATATCCCGCACCACCCGGGTGCCGGCCTCGCTGCCGTCGCTGACCCACAGCTCGCGGCCATCGCCTCGTCCGTCCGAGCCGGCGGCGAAGAAAGTCAGGTCTCCGACGCGGACGAAGTGGGCCGGGCTGTCTGTCGTGTCGCTTTGCGCAGGCAGCACCCGTTGCAACGAGTTCGGCGGCGTGAAGCGCGTTAGCCTGGTCTCCAGACCAAAGAACGTACTTCCGGAGGACGCAGCCATCAGCAGGCTGCCTCCGGGTGGCAGCGTCGCCTCCCCGGCGAAGCAGTTGTCAAAGCGCAGGCCGCTGTCGATCACGGTCCGCGTGCCCGATGGCCGTCCGTCGATGCGCAGCAGCGAGCTGCCTGGCTCGAACGGCGAGGAAGGGTTGCTGATCAACAGGCCACCATCGAAGCGCACGGCGCAGGAT
The DNA here is from genome assembly GCA_964350895.1 of uncultured Lysobacter sp. Lineage (GTDB taxonomy): Bacteria > Pseudomonadota > Gammaproteobacteria > Xanthomonadales > Xanthomonadaceae > Pseudomarimonas. The sequence continues at coordinate 80,079 of CAYGMG010000002.1, read as the reverse complement.
GGACTGATGGAGACGAAGCCGAGTGCCACGCGCTCGGTGATCGGCGCCAGCCCCTCGGTAAAGAAGGCATCGCCGCTGCCGCTCTGGGCGATGACGCCCCCGTTCAGCCGCACTGCGCTGCCCGGGCGCATCGGGCTCGCCTGCAGCCGCACACGGTTGGCAAGGCCAGCGCGGTCGGCAGCCATCAGGCCGGCGGGCGCGCTGTCGACCTTGGCGTTGTAGAGCAGGCGTTGCCCGATAACCGCCATGGGCGCCGCCTCGCTGTTCGAGAAGTCGCCGCGTACCTCGGCCAGTTTGCGCAGGTCATTGAGCTGGCCGGCGCTGAAGTGCGGCTCGCCGTTCGAGCTGGCGAGCAGGACGCTGCGCACATCGCCGGCCAGCAGGTTCGAGGCATCGACCAAGGTGTTAAGGAACTGGGTGCCTGCCGAGGTGCCATCGCTCACCCACAGCTGGTCGCCATGCAGCAGGTAGAGACGCGTGCCGTCGCCGCTCAGCGTGGTGGCCCGCAGCTGGGTGCCGCCGCTCCCGGCCACCAGCTCGCGTACCAGGGTAGGCGCGCTCAGCCCCGCGGTCCGGTGCAACTCGCGATTGCCCGCTTCGCCGGCCACATTGGCGAACAGCAGCAGCTGGGTTCCCATCGCGCTCAGGCGCTGCGCACCGAGCAGGCCGAGTGGCTGTGTGCCGGCTGGCGTGGCATTGCTCCTGTGCAGCTCATCATTGGCACCGGCGGTGAAATAGGCCAGTCCCGAACTGCTGACCGCGGTCAGATTGCGCAGATTCGACACCGTGGTCAGCTGTGTCACGCTGCCGCCCGGCGTGTCCTGCACTGCCCACAGCTGGGTCATGCTGCCGGCGGAGCGCCGGACATAGATCGTGTTGCCCAGCTTGAACTCGTGCCCGCGCAAAGTCGCCTGCGATGTATCGGCGGGAAAGCCCGGAATGCCGTCGATGACCTGCGCCACCCGGCCATCGCTGCCGTAGACCCACTGCTGCAGGATCGATGGGGCATTGCCAAACCGGCTGGCCTTTACCGTGACCAGCAGGCGTCCCGGGCCGAAGGCGACCGGCGCCGGTCGATCAGGCAGGAGCCGGGTGTCGGTGGCGACCTCGGCAAGCTCCTCGCTCAGGCTGTTGCCCTCGATGCGCCACATGCGCGACTGCGGCACCCCGAAAGAGGAGTCGAACACGGAGGCGACCACCAGATCCAGGCGTCGCACGCTGCCATTCAGCACGAAGCTCACCCGGTTCACGCGTTCCGGGTTCGAGCCATCGCTGCCGGGGGCGATGTCGGCGAACAGCCGCGGCGCAGCAGCGCCGGCCTCCAGCACCCACAGCTCGCGGCCGATCCCGCGCTCGAAAGCCGAGAAGAACAGGCGCCCGCCGACCACGCTGAACGCTCCCGGATCGCTGCTGCAGGTGCCACGACAAAGATCGGCGAACAGCGACGTACCGGCAGGCGTGCCGTCGGTGACCCATAGCTCCTTGCCTTCCTCGCGGCTGTCGCTGGTGAAGAACGTCCTCCCGGCGAAGCTGACGGCCTCGCCCAGCCCGCCGCCCTGGGCCGGGTTGCTGCCGACGAACTGCTGTGGATAGGCCGTCAGGGACGGCTGCGCGGCGGCCGGCATGGCGGCGAGGAGGGCGATCACCGTGAGACAGTTGATCAAGCGATAGGTGTTGTGCCACGCGGCGATGGTGGAGAGAGGGCTAGGCCACTGCGTCGCCTTGCGTGCGGTGTGATCGAAGCGCATGTCGGGAACTCTGAGGGAGGCTGTTCAAACGACACGGAAAAGGGCAGCAGAATCTGTCATCAGAGCAACACTCTGGAGCCCACGCTCGCGCTCCTGCCCGATCCGCCGATCTGAAGTCGAGGCGCGCTGACTGCACCGCACACCGAGCCGGGTGCAAGGCGCTGAGATCGCGGGCAGGCCAGCTCCATCGGCCAATCGACTCGCTCCACGGCGGGCCGCGGCCGGGCGCAGTGTGCGCAGTTGCGCAGTACGCCGACCGCGGCCGAACTTCGCTCAAGGGCAGGCCAACTCGAAGCTGTCGGTGAAGCCCTGCACCTCGCCATCGAGGATCCGTACCGTCACCGCCGCGTTGGGCAGGATCGCGGTGTTCTGCGGATTGGACAGGCGCAGGACGAAGGTTTCGACGGCTTCGCCCGCCGCATCCTGGGCGATCGGCACCCGCAGCAGGCGCGGCGCGCTGTCGCCCGGCCCCCAGCTGATCGTTTGCGCGGCAGGCGGGGTGTAGTCGACATCCGGCGTGGCGCTGCCCGCCTCGTGCGACAGATCGACTGAGACGCTGGCCACGCCGCCGCTGGGCCGCAGCAGGGCAATGATCGCGTCGCGGCCTTCAACAGCAATGGCAAGACAGCTGCCGAAGCCGACCTGCTCCGGGCCTGGCGTGGTGACGGTCAGGCTTTGCCCGTCGCTCGGGCCATTGCCATCGGGTCCTGCGAAGGCGCTTTCCAGGGGCAGCAGGGTGGCGGTCACGGTGCGTGTGCCGACCTGCAGCGGAATCAGCTCGCAGCTGCCGGTGGATACGCCGGGCGTGGCGCTGGGCAGCAGGGTGATCCGGCAGGTGGTGGCCGGTGAGGTCGGCAGCGATACCAGGATCGTGCCGTTGGGAAAGAACGGGCCCGAGGTGGCGGTCACGCTGACCGACACGGTCACCGGCAGCCCGGCCGGCTGGCTGATCGGTGAGACGTCAATCTCGACCTCGGCGGTATCGAAGCTGAACTCGCTGCTGCGCCCGTTGGCGTCGGTGGCTATGGCGGTCACCACGTCCTCGGCGTTGTAGTCGATGGCGGTCGGCAAGCTCAGCGTCGTGGTGCGCAGCTGCCCGGCGCTGCCCTCGGGATAGCTGTCGCTGCCGAGCAGCACTTCGCCTTCGTCCCCCAGCGCGCGGTAGAAATCGACGCGCAGCGGATAGGCGCTGTTGCCGGGATCGCTGTCCACCGTGTAGCTCAGTTCCAGTTGGTCGCCGGCCAGCGCGAAAGCGCTGATCTGCGGGAAATTGTGCTTGCCGTTGGCGCCAGCGTCGGCATCACCCGCGTCGTTTGGACTGCGGCCGAGTCGAACACCGCCGCCTTGGGTGGCATCGGGGAAATCCAGGCCGATGCCGGCATTGCCCAGCATCCGGTTGCCGACGAACTCGACGAAGGTGCTGACCTCGCCGTTGGGCAGCGACACGGCTGATCCCTGTCCCGGGAGGGGTGCGCTGGCGCCGGCAAACACGTTGCCTTCGCCCTGCCCGAGCCCGCCGATCAGGAAGCGCGGCACGCGCTGGCTGTTGCCGAGGAACACCTCGATATGGTCGCGCTCGGTGCCGATCACGCTGTCGTCGACGCCAAGGCCGAACACATTGCCCTGGACCACGCCGACTTCGGACATCACTCGGCCGACCGACAGACGCAGGGCGCCGCCGCAGTTGCAGGAGAAGTTGCGCGGTGCCCGGGCGAAGCGGTTGTCGCGAATCTCCACCGTTGGCATGTCGAAGGCGTCGTCGCCGGGATTGACGATCAGCGGGTCGCGAAACGGCAGCGCGGTGACGCCATCCGGGCCGATACCGAACAGGTTGCCCTGGAACAGGATGCGACCGCGTTCGCCGCTGACGCTGTTGACCCGGATGGTGTTCTGCCCGCCGCCCGGCAGCGGCGGGCTGCCGAGATCGCGGCCGCTGCCGGCGATCACGTTGCGGTCCTCGGGGTCCGGCCCGCCGATGAGGATCGATCTGTTGAAGCCGCCAAGATCGAACACCGAGCCGGGCCCGCTGTAGTCCGGCAGAGCGCCGCTGGCGCTGACCCCGAACCAGTTGCCGCGGATCACGTGGCGCAGGCCGCCGGAGACGATGCCGTTACTGGGCAGGAAGATGGCGAGGCCGCGCAGTTCGAACTGCGGTGACGAGCCGCCGATGCTGAACAGCCGGTTGGAGCTGAAGCTGCCGGCACGGGTGATCTCGATCTTCAGCTGCGCGTTGTTCGCGCCGGGTGCGGGGATCGTGTTCGGCTGCGCGCCGGGCTGGGTGTAGCCATCGATGCTAAGCGACTGGTTGTTGATGAAGGGCAGGTCGCTGCCGACCTCGATCCGGCAGATGCCGCTGCCCGCATCGCAGCCCGGGTCGCTGCTCGGGATGGCAAAGGCGATGCTGTCGGCGCCGGCGAGGTCGTTGCTGGCGACGATGGCGCCGCGCAGGGAGCAATCAGCGGGCGCCGGCGTGCAGGCGGTCAGCGAGACCAGATCCGACGTTGTGTCGACAGTGAAGGTGGCGGCACCGGCATTGCCGGCCAGCAGGAGGACAAGCGACAGAAGACGATGCATGAGTGCAATCCGGAGTGAGTCCATCTTGTAAGCACGGAATCCGGCGCAGATTCTTGCCACGCGGTATCCGGGGCATGGGCTGTTTCCCGAGCGGCCGGGAACATCGGGGTCGGGCCGTTGCCGTATCGCGAGCTTGCCCTGGTGTCCTGTCCCGGAACTACACCGCAGAATTCGCTCGGTCTGCGCCGCCGATGCTGCGTTGCTCGTCGTCGCCATAGCGCTGCTATGCGTCCTTCTCGCGCCTTGCCTCGACGGCGCATCCGTGTCGCGACTTCAACGACGTACTTCCACTAGCCAAACGGGTGACGGCGCGGGTAGACCGCCCGTCCGGCCTACACCTTGCGCAGGCGTCTGCACGGCCACACTTGAGCAATAGACAACACAGGAGCGGCAGGCGATGAGCGCAGCAACGGAGCGGGCAGTACTGGCAGGCGGCTGCTTCTGGGGCGTGCAGGAGCTGATCCGCGCGCAGCCGGGGGTGATCTCGACCCGGGTGGGCTATAGCGGCGGCGACGTGGCCAATGCCACCTACCGCAATCACGGAACCCATGCCGAGGCGGTGGAGATCGTTTTCGACCCGGCGCAGATCAGCTTTCGCCAGCTGCTGGAGTTCTTCTTCCAGATCCATGACCCGAGCACGGCGGACCGCCAGGGCAATGACCGCGGGCCGAGCTACCGCTCGGCCATCTACTACGCCGACGAAGCCCAGCGGCAGGTCGCCCTGGACACCATCGCCGATGTCGATTCCTCGGGCCTGTGGCCGGGCAAGGTGGTCACCGAGGTCGCGCCCGCAGGCCCGTTCTGGGAGGCCGAGCCCGAACACCAGGACTACCTGCAGCGCTATCCCAGCGGCTACACCTGTCACTTTGTCCGCCCCGGCTGGCGCCTGCCGCGGCGTGCACCCGGCTGAGCCGGGGAGGGAGCGCCCGCGCGGCCCGACATTGCCGGCGGAGGGTCACTGCCCCTATACTGCCCTGTTCAATATTCAGGTTCGCCCAAGCGGGCGTCGAGGAAATCATGGCGCGAGTAACTGTCGAAGATTGTCTGAAAGTGGTCGACAACCGTTTCGAGTTGGTGGTGATGGCCTCCAAGCGGGCCCGCCAGCTTTCCAATGGCGCGCAGTCCGCGCTGGCCGGAGAGGAAGGCGAGGACAAGCCGACCGTGCTTGCGCTGCGCGAAATTGCCGCGCGCAAGGTCGATCAGGCGATGATCGACGAAGTCGAGAAGGTCGAGCGCGAGCGCGCCGAGCGCGAGGCCCTGGAATGGGCAGCGGCCGAGGTCGACGACGACCTGTCCAAGGGCGACGACTGATTGCCCCGCGGCCGCCCCTGCGGCGGCCGCCTGCGAGCCCCCTCGCACCGCTGGCCGGGCCATGTTGTGGCCTCGTCGGCATTGCCGCGTCTGCGCCGGCTTTGTAGTCTCGGCAGATGAGCGCAGGCCCGACCACCACCCGTTCCCCCCGACTTCTCGACCCGGTGCCCGAGGCCGCTGCGCGGCTGGAAGCGGTACTGGCCGACTATCTGTCGGCGGAGCAGGTCGCCATGGTCCATCGCGCCTATCTGGTTGGTGCCGGCGCTCATGATGGTCAGACCCGGCGCAGCGGCGAGCCCTACATCACGCATCCCCTGGCGGTCGCTGGCATCCTCGCCGAGCTGCGTCTAGACGCTGAAACCCTGTGTGCGGCCATCCTGCACGATACGCTGGAAGACACCCAGCTGGGTCGCGTTGCGCTGACCGCCGAGTTCGGCGAGTCGGTGGCCGAGCTGGTCGAAGGGGTGACCAAGCTCGACAAGCTGCATTTCCGCGACCGCTACGAAGCCGCCGCGGAAAGCTTCCGCAAGATGATGCTGGCGATGGCCCGCGACCTGCGGGTGATCCTGATCAAGCTCGCGGACCGGCTGCACAACATGCGCACCATCGACGCCATGCGCGACGACGCGCGGCGGCGGATCGCCCGCGAAACCCTCGAGGTGTACGCGCCGATTGCCCAGCGCCTGGGCATGAACCGGATCAAGTCGGAGCTGCAGGACCTGGGCTTTTCCGCCCTGCATCCGCTGCGCTACCGGGTGATTCGCAAACGCATCCAGGCCCAGCCGGTGCTGCGCCGCGAGGCGATGGCGACAATCGAGGCGGCGCTGGCCCAGCGTCTGGTCCAGGAGCATCTGCCGCATCGCGTGATCGGCCGGGTCAAGTCGCCCTACAGCATCTACACCAAGATGCGCGGGGAGAGCAAAAGCTTTGACCAGGTGATGGACGTGTTCGGCTTCCGGGTCATCGTGCCCCAGGTGATGCAGTGCTACCACGCGCTGGGCGCGGTGCACGGTCTCTACAAGCCGCTTGATGCGCGCTTCCGCGACTTCATCGCCATCCCCAAGGCCAATGGCTACCAGTCGCTGCACACGGTTCTGTTCAGCCCCTACGGTTCGCCGATCGAGGTGCAGATCCGCACCGAGGAAATGGATCAGGTGGCCGAGCGCGGGATCGCCGCGCACTGGATGTACAAGTCGGGCGAACGTGGCGGCAGTGGCGCCCAGCTGCGCGCCCAGGACTGGCTGCGCGAGCTGCTGGAGAGCCAGGAAACCGCAGGCTCGTCGCTGGAGTTCCTGGAGAACGTCAAGGTCGACCTGTTTCCCGATGAGGTCTACCTGTTCACGCCCAAGGGCGACATCCGCGCCTTGCCGCGCAATGCCACGGTGCTCGACTTTGCTTACGCGGTGCATACCGACGTCGGCAACCACGCGGTGGCTGCGCGGGTCGACAAGAAGCTGGTGCCGCTGCGCACCCGTCTGGCCAGCGGCCAGTCGGTGGAGATCATCACCGCGCCCTCGGCCCAGCCCAGCCCGAGCTGGCTGGAGTTCGTCGCCAGCAGCAAGGCGCGCACGGCGATCCGCCACTACCTCAAGCATCTGCAGCACGAGGACGCGGTGCAGCTGGGTCATCGCATGCTGGATCGTGCCTTGGGCGAGATCGATTTCTCCCTGGACCGGGTAACCCCCGAGCGTCTCGAGCGCTTCCTCGCCGACAACCGCCTGCCGCGGCTGGAGGAGCTGCTCGCCGATATCGCGCTGGGCAACCGCATGCCGCAGCAGGTCGCACGTGCGCTGACCCAGACCGATGCGCCGCGCGGAGATCAGCCGCCAGAGCCGATCAGCGAGCGCGGCAGCAGCGAGAAGATCCTGATCAGCGGCGGCGAGCGCGGCGTGGTGAGCTATGCCAACTGCTGCCATCCGGTGCCCGGCGACGAGATCATGGGCTACCTGAGCGCTGGCAAGGGCATCGTCGTGCACCGGGTCGAATGCAGCAATGTCGCCGAGTACCGCAAGTCGCCCGAGCGTTGGGTGTCGATCGGCTGGGATCGCGAGGTCACCGGCGAATACAAGGCCGGGCTGCGCGTCGAGGTCGACAACAAGCCGGGGGTGCTGGCCCAGGTCGCCGCAGCGATCGCCGAGGCGCAGTCGAACATCGACAACGTCGAGTATCAGGAGCGCGACCTGCGCATGGCGGTGATGCACTTCGCCATCGAGGTGCGCTCGCGCAAGCACATCGCCGATGTCATCCGCCGGGTGCGCCGGCTGGTGGTGGTCTACGGCGTCCAGCGGCTTTGATGCGGCGCTGCGGCTGCGCCGGGCGCGCTGAACGCCGAAAGGAGGCCCTGGTTGCCCTGCCCGCGACCTGTCCGGCCAGCGTTTCCGCGATGGGGCGGCGGATTGCAGCGTTTCCCCTCACGCCGGCGGCTGCATAGAATCCCCCTTCCTCCCTGAAAGGTCTGCCGACATGCCCCGCGACGCCATCGCCACGTCCAGCGCTCCCGCCGCCATCGGGCCCTACTCGCAGGCCGTGCGCGCCGGCAGCACGGTCTATCTGTCCGGACAGATCCCGCTCGATCCTGCCAGCGGCGAGCTGGTCGGCGGCGATATCGCGGCGCGCGCGCGGCGCGTGTTCGAGAACCTCACGGCGGTCTGCGCCGCGGCCGGTGGCTCGCTGGATGATGTCGTGCGTATCGGCATCTACCTGACCGACCTTGCCGACTTTGCCGCGGTCAATGCGGTGATGGCCGATTACTTCCAGGCGCCCTATCCGGCCCGCTCGACGATCCAGGTGGCCGGTCTGCCCAAGGGTACCGATGTCGAAGTCGACGCGGTGATGGTGCTCGATCGCGGGGCGTGACCGCTGCCGGCCTTGCCAGCGGCCCGGCCGAGCGGGCGATCCTGGGTCTTCCCGGCGTAGGGCCGGGGTTCGCCGCCAAGCTGGCCTCCGCCGGCCTGAATACCCTGCAGGACCTGTGGTTCCACCTGCCCCTGCGCTACGAGGACCGCACCCGGCTGCTGGCCGTGCGCGACCTGCGGCATGCCATGCCGGCCCAGGTCGAGGGACGGGTGGCCGAGGTCGAGCGCAGCTTTCGCCGGCGCCCGCAGCTCAAGGTCGCGGTCACCGATGCCGCTGGCGATGTGCTGGCCCTGCGCTTTTTCCATTTCCGCGGCGCCCAGGCAGCGCAGTTCCGTGCCGGCACTCGCATCCGGGTATATGGCGAGCCGCGGCAAAGCCTGCTCGGCTGGGAGATGGTCCACCCCAGCTACCGCCTGCTCGCCGATGACGTCGAGCTGCCGGTGGCCGAGCGGCTGGATCCGGTGTACCCGGCCGTCGCCGGGGTCGGCCCGCAGATGCTGGCGCGGATCATCGGCCTGGCCCTTGATGCGCTGGACGGCGAGGCGGGGCTAGAACTGCTGCCGCCGCAGTGGTTCGGTGAAAGTGGAGGATGGGAGCTGCGCCGCGCCCTGCTGTTTTTGCATCGGCCGCCGCCGGATGCCGACCTCGGCGCGCTCGCGTCCGGGTTTCATCCGGCCCAGCAGCGACTGGTCATCGAGGAGCTGCTCGCTCATCACCTGAGCCTGCGCCGGCAGCGCGATGCCCTGCAGCAGCGCGGCGCGCCCGCGCTGCGCCGCCGCGGCGAGCTGGCCAAGCGTCTGCGCGAGGCGCTGCCGTTTGCCCTGACCGGAGCGCAGCAGCGCGTGCTGGGTGAGATCGAGGCCGACCTGCGACAGGCCCGGCCGATGCTGCGCCTGGTGCAGGGCGATGTCGGCAGCGGCAAGACCGTAGTCGCCGCACTGGCCGCGCTGCGCGCCGTCGAGAGCAGCGCCCAGGTAGCATTGGTGGCACCCACCGAGCTGCTGGCCGAGCAGCACTTCCAGGCCTTCAGTACCTGGCTCACGCCGCTCGGGGTCAGCGTCGGCTGGCTGGCCGGCAAGGTCACCGGCAAGGCGCGGCAGAAGGCCCTTGCGGCGATCGCCGACGGCAGCCTGCAGGTGGTCGTTGGCACCCACGCGCTGATGCAGCAGGCGGTGTCCTTCGACAAGCTGGCCCTGTGCATCATCGACGAGCAGCATCGTTTCGGCGTGCATCAGCGGCTGGCGCTGCGCGACAAGGGCCTCGAAGGCCGACGCATTCCGCACCAGCTGGTGATGACCGCGACGCCGATCCCGCGCACCCTGGCGATGACCGCTTACGCCGATCTCGACGTCTCGCGGATCGACGAGCTGCCGCCGGGACGCACCCCGGTACGCACCGTGGTGGTTGGCAACAGCCGCCGCGAGGAGATCGTCGAACGCATTCGCGAGGCCTGCCTCGGGGGCGCCCAAGCTTACTGGGTCTGCACCTTGATCGAGGACAGCGACGAGGTCCAGGCGCAGGCCGCGGAAACCACCTACGCGCAGCTGCAGTCGGCGCTTGCGGAGCTGCGCATCGGCCTGGTCCACGGCCGGCTCAAGGCGGCGCAGAAGGCCGAAGTCATGCGGGACTTCAAGGCCGGCGAGCTGCAGCTGCTGGTTGCGACGACGGTGATCGAGGTCGGCGTAGATGTACCGAATGCTTCGCTGATGCTGATCGAAAATGCCGAGCGTCTTGGCCTTGCCCAGCTGCACCAGCTGCGCGGACGGGTAGGTCGCGGCGCTGCGGTCTCGACCTGCGTGCTGCTCTACCAGCCGCCACTTTCCGGTCTCGCCCGGCAGCGTCTGGAGACCATGCGCGAGACCGGCGACGGCTTTGTCATCGCCGAGCGCGACCTTGCCCTGCGTGGTCCTGGCGAGATGCTCGGCACCCGGCAGACCGGACTGGCCCAGTTCCGCCTCGCCGACCTGCAGCGCGATGCGCCGCTGCTGGATGCGGTGGCGGCGCTCGGCGAACGGGTGCAGGCCGAGCGCAGCGCCGCGGTCGATCCGCTGATCCGGCGCTGGATCGGCAGCGCGGTGCGCTACGCTGGCGTTTGATCGACAAGGCCCCGACATGGAACGCATACCGCTGCTGATCGATACCGATCCGGGTGTCGACGACGCCCTGGCCATCCTGTTGGCCCTTAACAGCCCCTTGCATCGCATCGTCGGGCTGACCATCGCCGCCGGCAATGTCGGGCTTGCGCACACCACGCGCAATGCGCTGAAACTTCTGCAGGTGGCTGGCGCGGAGCGTATCCCGGTGTATGCCGGCTGCGATTGCCCCCTGCTGCATCCGGCGCTGGACGCCGCCTTCGTGCATGGTCAGGATGGCTTCGGTGATACCGGCTATGCGCCGCCCGCGCGCGCGGCCGAGGCCCTGCATGCGGCGCAGGCGATCATTGCCCACAGCGAACAAGAGCGTGGCGCGCTGACCCTGGTCACGCTTGGCCCGCTGACCAACCTGGCGCTGGCGCTGCGCCTTGATCCGCGGCTGCCGGAACGGGTGAAGCGGCTGGTGGTGATGGGCGGCGCAGTCACTGGGCGCGGCAACATCACGCCCTCGGCCGAGTTCAATATCGCCTTCGACCCGGAGGCCGCGCACATCGTGTTCGAAACCTGGCCGCAGTTCGAGCTGGTCGACTGGGAGGCGACCCTGGCGCATCCGTTCGGCTTCGACCTGCTGCAGCAGTGGCTGGCCGGCGGCGGCGCGGTGGCGAGGTTCTACGATGCGATCTCACGCACCTCGCGCGCCTTCACGGCAGCCCAGTCCAGCCAGTGGCATTCCGCCGATGGCCTGGCGATGGCTGTCGCCCTTGCCCCGCAAGCGGTGCTCGATCGCGAGCATCGGCGGGTCGAGGTCGAACTCGGCCACGGCCTGTATCGCGGCGCGACCCGGGTCGACTGGGCCGGCAGCGGCGGGCGGGCGGCCAATGCGCAGATCGTTCGGCAGTTCGACATGGGCCAGTACCACGGCATGCTGGCCGCGGCATTGGCCTGCTGAGGACTGCCACAGGCAGGCCGCTCAGTCTTGTGCGCTACCCGTGTCGGCTGCATTGCCGCTGCGCACTGGAAGATGCCGCACATGCAGGTCGAGCTGCGGAAAGGCGATCTCGACGCCGGCATCGCTGAATAGGCTTGCGATGCGCGAGTTGAGCGCGTTGGTGGTGGGTAGCCGATCGGCCATCGAGTCGACGAAGACGCGCAGCTCGAAGTCCAGCGAGCTGGCGCCGAAGGCCAGGAACCAGGAGGTCGGTGCCGGCTCGCGGAGCACGGCGGGCTGCTCGTCCGAGGCCTGTCGCAGCAGCCGGTGCACCAGTTCGATATCGCTGCCGTAGGCGACTCCGACCTTGATGGTGATCCGGGTCCGGGTGTCGCTCAGCGTCCAGTTGATCAAGCGGTCGGTGATGAAGGCCTTGTTCGGAATCACCACCTCCTTGTTGTCGAAATCGATCAGGGTGGTAGCCCGGGTGCGGATCTTGGCCACGGTGCCGGTGAACTCGCCGATGGTGATCACATCGCCGACCCGGAACGGTCGCTCGAACAGCAGGATAAGTCCGGACACGAAATTGCCGAAGATCTCCTGCAGGCCGAAGCCAAGGCCCACCGAGAAAGCGGCTGCCATCCACTGCAGCTGCGACCAGCGCATGCCCAGCAGACCCAGCCCGATCATCGCGCCGGCGACGATGATCGCGTAGCGGCTGATGCTGGCGATGGCATAGCGGCTCGCAGCGTCGATGCGGATTCTGCTGAGCAGGCCGATCTCCAGCAGGCCGGGCAGGTTGCGTGCGGCGACCCAGGTCAGCGCCAGCGCAAACAGGCCGAGGATCAGCGCGCGCAGGGTGACATCTCCGCGCACCGCCTGGCCCTGCTCATCGACGTCGCTGAACTGCCAGATCGGCTGCGAATCCAGGCGATCCAGTGCCGGGTAGACATCAGCCCAGATCCACAGCAGGCCGGCAACCCAAAGGGTCAGGGTCAGCGCGCGCAGCAGGCGCGAGGTCTGTGCGTTGACCAGCTCGACCGACATCAGCTCTTCGCTGATTTCCGGCGCCTCGTCAGCGTTCCGCTCGCCCTCGGCCTGCGCTGCTTCTGCCGCGGCTCGCTGCTGCTGCAGACGCAGTCTGGCCAGACGGCGCTCGCCGAGCAGCATCCAGCGCGCCAGCATGCCGTGGACTACGGCGACCACCAGCACCAGCCAGAGCGACTGCCACAGGCAGCCGAGCAGGATCGCGGCGCTGAATACGTAGCCCTGGGCCAGCAGCACAGCCAGGGCCAGAAAGGCCGCGGGCAGGCCAAGGCGGAGCGCGCGGCGCAAGCGGAAGGGTTCGCTGCGTCCGCGCGGCGACCACCAGCGCCCCGGGCCGAGACCGCGCCAGAGCAGGCCCGCGGCGAGCACGGAGAACAGGATGGCGGCGCTACGTCCGGCGCCGTCGATGGCCAAGTCAATGCCGCGGGTGAACGAGAGCAGGATGATGAACTGAAGGAGCAGAACCACCGCGCTGATCGGTACCAGCTGCCGGGCCAGCGACTCCCGGCGTGCCCGCGTCCAGCGGAAGTGCAGGTGGGCCAGGCCACGCTCGCGGACCACCGTGCGCAGCACGGTGAACAGCAGCAGGGTGACCGCAAGCCCGCCAAGCGCGATGCCGACCGAATGCGAGAAGCGTCCCGGATCGCCGGCGCGCGACCAGTGCATGCCGAGCTGGCCGAGCAGGAGCGGCCAGGGCAGGGAGGCGAGCAGGCTCCAGCCAAGCGTTGCCGCGGTCAATACATAGCGGTCGCTGTGGTCATGGCGCAGCGGGGGTGCCAGCGACTCGATCCGGCGCAGCATCCAGGGCCGCGCGCCAAGCAGGGCCAGGAACAGCAGCAGGCCGAGCAGGGCGCTGAATGGCCTCTCGGCCAGGCGCGTGGACAGCAGCTCGCCAGCGCGCTGCCAGCGATGCGGGGCCCACAGGTCAGCAAAGCTGGCTGCAAGCTCCGACCACCAGTGGGCATCGATCGCGCCGTGGCTGGGCAGCCAGAGCAGCTGCTGGTCGATCAGCCGCTCAAGGCTGCGGGTGTCGTCCAGCTGTCGATGCAGGGCGACCTCGGTGCGGGTCAGCGAATCGAGCCGGCGCTGCAGGGTATCGCCAAGGCGCTGCTGCACCGACTGGCGCTGGCCGCGCATGACGCTGCGCAGGCGCAAGGGCTCGCTGGCCTCGCTCTGCTCGCCGTCTGCAGCGGCCGGCTCGTCGTCGGCGTCCTCGATGCGTACCGGCCATTCGGCATCGCGCGGCAGCTCGAGCAGGCGCAGCCGAATGGCGGCGATCTCACCGCGCAGGGTGTCGATTCGTGCCTGCAGCCGCTCGGGCTTCTCAAGACCGCGCCGCTCGGCCAGGAGCAGGGCGCCCAGCGATTCTCCAGCGGCATCGATGCCGATCCGCGACTGGACAGCCGAGAGGGCCCTTGAGGCCTGCTCTCGGGCAAGCTCGGTCTGTCGCTCCTCCTTGCGGTCGGCAGCCAGCTGGACGATCTGCGCAGCCAGACGCTGGCCCAGGGCCAGGGTGTTCTCCGCCACCTCGCTCAGGAACGGGTCGTCGATTCTCTCGCGGGTCTGCGCCAGGTCGTCGAGCAGGGCAGCGGCCTCGCGCTGGTCGCTGCCAGCGATGCGTTCCTGCAGGGCCGCGATGCGCAGTTCCAGCTCGGCGATTTCGGTCTGCGCTGCACCCATCTGCGCCTGGGCCTGGCGCCAGCGCTGCTCGGAGGTGGCGCGCTCGCGCTGGATCGCCGCGGTTTCCGCCTCGGCAGCGAACTGCTGGATGGCCTGCCGAGGCGGCAGCGGCGCGGGCAGCCGGCTGAGCTGGTCGAGCGCCGCGCCGAGTTCGGCCAGCCGCGCGCTCTGCGAGTCGGACAGCTCGCCGCTGCCCAGCTGGGCGCGGGCGGTCGCGAGCAGCTGGCGCTGTTCGCTGATGCGCATCTGGGCATCGGCCAGCGCGGCATCCAGGGCCGCCCGCGTAGCGCCGGCGGCATTGCGCCGCAGCCAGGTGGCATGCGCTGCCGCGACGTCCTGGGCCGCGCTGCCCTCCAGAGCACGAATGCGCGCGGCTGCCTGCTTCTCGAACTCCAGCGCGGCCTTCAGCCGGTCGAGGGCCTGGCGCGCCTGCAGCATGGCCTGGCGCGCCGCTGGCTGCTCGGACTCGGGCAGGCTGCCCGACTCGCCCAGCGCGGCTTCGAGCTTCTGCAGCCGCGCCTGCATCTCGTCGACTGACTGGGCTCCCGCCGGGCTGTGCGCCAGCAGGGCAAGCAGGGCAAAGAGAAGGGCGGCACGCACACGACTTGTCATCAACAATCCCTTAAGGCTACAATTTCGGTCTTTTCCGCGCCGAGCGCATCCCGCCCGCGGTTCTCACTCCCGCGTAGGAACTGAATCATGAAAGCCGACATCCATCCCAACTACCAGGCCGTGGTCTTCCAGGACGTGTCCTCGGACTTCTCCTTCCTGACCCGCTCGACCCTTGGCAGCAAGGAAACCGTGAAGTGGGAGGATGGTAAGGAATACCCGCTGATCAAGGTGGAAATTTCTTCCGCCTCGCATCCGTTTTACACCGGCAAGCACAAGATCATGGACACCAGCGGACGGGTCGACAAGTTCCGCCGGCGTTACTCGAAGTAAGCGCAGCGGCGCCCGCGAGGCGCCCTCCGCGAAGACAAGGCCCGGCATCGTCCGGGCCTTTTCTTTGCCCATCCGGGCGCGTTTCTCAGGCCCCACAGACTGACGCCATTCGCGGCCGTATGCGATACTTCTCCGCCGGTCGACGGGGTGGGTAGAGGAGAGTCCCACGCCCAAGGCGCCTGCCGTGGCATGCCCCGCTCGACGCGTTCGCAGTCAGACCACAAGAAGGAGCGCAGCCGTGTCCGCGAGCAAGATTGTCACCCTGTCCGATTCCACTTCCGGCAAGAACATCGAGATGCCGGTCCTGCAGGGCACGCTGGGCGCCCCGGTCATCGACATCGGCAAGCTGTACAAGGAGACCGGCTGCTTCACCTTCGACCCGGGCTTCGTATCCACCGCCAGCTGCCGCAGCGCGATCACCTACATCGACGGCGACGAAGGAATCCTGCTTTATCGCGGCTACCCGATCGAGCAGCTGGCCAAACACTCCAGCTTCCAGGAAGTGGCCTACCTGCTGATGTACGGCGAACTGCCGAGCAAGCAGAAGTTCGACGCTTTCAGCCATGAAGTGACCCATCACACGATGATGCACGAGGCGCTGAAGTCGTTCCTCAACGGCTTCCGCCACGACGCGCATCCGATGGCCATGCTCTGCGGCGTGGTCGGCTCGCTGTCCTCGTTCTACCACGAGCAGCTGGACATGGACGATCCGGAGCACCGCCGGCTGGCGGCGATTCGCCTGATCGCCAAGGTGCCGACCATCGCGGCGGCCTGCTACCGCTATTCGATCGGCTGGCCGGTGCGTTATCCGCGCAACAACCTCGAGTACGTCAACCGCTTCCTGCACATGATGTTCGAGGTGCCCAGCGAGCCTCTGGAGCTGCCCCCGGTAGCGGCCAAGGCCCTCGACCTGCTGTTCATCCTGCATGCCGACCACGAGCAGAACGCCTCGACTTCGACGGTACGCCTGGTGGGCTCCACCGGCGCCAATCCGTACGCCTGCGTGTCGGCCGGTATCGCCGCACTGTGGGGGCCGGCGCATGGCGGCGCCAACGAAGCGGTGCTCAAGATGCTCGAAGAGATCGGCACTGCCGATCAGGTGGGCAAGGCAATCGAGAAGGCCAAGGACAAGAACTCCGGCTTCCGCCTGATGGGCTTCGGCCATCGGGTCTACAAGAACTTCGACCCGCGCGCGACCATCATCCGCGAGATGTGCCACAAGGTGCTCGACGAGCTCGGCGTGCATGACCCGCTGCTGGAAGTGGCGATGAAGCTCGAGGAAGCGGCGCTGAAGGACGACTACTTCGTGCAGCGCAAGCTCTACCCTAACGTCGACTTCTACTCCGGCATCATCTACAAGGCGCTGCGCATCCCGACCGAGATGTTCACCGTCATGTTCGCCATCGCCCGGACCGCCGGCTGGGTCGCCCACTGGCTGGAGCAGCAGTCCGATCCGGACGGCAAGATCGGCCGGCCGCGGCAGATCTACACCGGCTCCGACAGCCGCCAGTACGTCTCGCTCGACAAGCGCTGAGCGAGGCGGTCCGGGCTTCGGCCCGGCTTGGCTGATGGTAATCGGTGGCGGGCGAGGTCTTCAGCCTGCCAGCCGTCGCCGCAGGGCTGCCAGCGACCGCCGACGCAGCGGGTCGCTGTGCGGCGTATCGGCGAGGATCCTGCCTCGCAGCGCGACGGGCAGCGGCCAGAACTCAAGCGCCTGCTCCTCGACCCGCACTTCCAGCACGTCCACCGTGATGCTTGACCTGCCCGATTCGATCAGCCGCTCGCGGCGCAGGCGATGGCGCCGCCCGGCGTCCAGAAGCCGATGCAGCGGGGCGTCCGGATCCTCGCTGTAGATAAGGATGCGCAGCGCCTGGCCCGCGCCCAGGGCCGGATCCGCCTCGGCCAGTTCAGGCTCGAACTCGCGCATGAAGTGCATGGCATCGATGGCCAGTTCCAGGCGCTGTTCCGACGCTCCAGCGGCCCCGGCGGTGGGCGCATGGAGCTGCTTGCCGAACAGCGCCCGGTAGGTTGCCAGCGCGGCCCTGATCGTCTGGTCATCGGGCAGCTGGGCCGGATCCTTGATGCCGATGCGGGCGGCCGCCTTGCGCCGGGCGGCGTCAACCGAAGCGGCCTCGTCGTGGGCCAGCAGGCGAGCCGCCTCCTGGGCGATTCGGTCGGTGATCTGGGCCTTGCTCATGCATGCCTCGCAATTCGGGCCGGGTCGGCGCACGCGTCCGGAATCTCCGCGGACGCGGGGCCCTGCACAGCGACCCCACCTGGCCAGGCCACGGCATGTGCGATCAGGGCCAGGGGCGGCGCCGAGGCGCACGTTCCAATCCCGGCTGCCGAGCTCAGGCGGCTGCGCCGCTAAAAGATATCGAACGACTCCTTGCCTTGCTCGGTTTCGGCGCGAGCGGCGCGCTGTTCCAGCCGGGCGATGTCCTCGACCCGGAATACCTCGGGCATGGCGTCCGGAGAGCCGGGCGCGGCGAGCAGGCCGGTGTCCTTGTCGATCATCGCGGTGGTGATCCCCTCGGGCAGAGGCAGGCTGTGTTCGGGTTCACCTTCGAGGGCCACCCGCATGAATGCGATCCACATCGGCAGTGCCGTCACCGAGGCGAACTCGCGTCGCCCCAACGAGGTGAAGTCGTCCATGCCCATCCAGGCGGTGACCGCCAGCGGTCCGCCGAATCCGGAGAACCAGCCGTCGCGGTACTCATTGGTGGTGCCGGTCTTGCCGCCGATGTCGCTGCGACCCAGCTCACGTGCCTTGCTTCCGGTGCCGCGACGGACCACGTCACGGAGCAGGGAGTGGACCAGGAACGCCGTGCGCTCGTCGACCGCGCGCTCGGCAAGGCTCGGCAGGCTCTCGCCGACCGCAGGCTCAGCTTCGGCAGCTGCTGATATCGAGGGCGCGGAGGACAGGTCGAAGCCGTCGCCGGCATCGCTGGCAGCGGCGCCGCCAACCCGTTGGGGGCAACGCGAGCAGGCCAGCTGCGGGGTCGCTTCGAAGAGCACCTGGCCGTCGCGGTCCTCGATCCGCTCGATGAAATACGGCTCGACCCGATAGCCGCCATTGGCGAAGGCCGCGTAGCCACGCGCCATGAGCAGTGGCGGCGCGGCATTTGTGCCGAGCGCCATGGACAGGTTCTCCGGGAGACTCTCCGGCGGAAAGCCGAAGTTTTCCACAAAGCGCCGCGCGAAGCCGACGCCGACCGCGTCGAGCACGCGCACCGAGACCAGGTTGCGCGAGGTCACCATGGCCTCGCGCAGACGCATCGGGCCAGCGAACTCCTCGTTGTCGTTCTGCGGGCTCCAGGTCTTGCCGGCGCCGCGGTCGTTGAACACCACCGGCGCATCCAGAACCATGGTCGCCGGGGTAAAGCCGCGCTCGAAGGCGGCAGCATAGATGAAGGGTTTGAAGCTGGATCCGGGCTGGCGCTGCGCCTGGATGGCGCGGTTGAACTTGTTCAGGGCGAAGCTGAAGCCTCCGGTCAGGGCGCGAATGGCGCCGCTGTTCCAGTCGAGCGCGGTCAGGGTGCCCTGGGCCTTGGGTACCTGGCCGAGCTGCCAGACGCCCTCGTCATCAAGGAACAGCCGAACCACGTCGCCCGGGTTGAGCCGATCACTGACCTTGCGCGGCGCCTCGCCGCGCCGGCTTTCGTCCAGGTACTCGCGGGTCCAGCCAAGACGCTCCAGGTCCAGCTCTACCTGCTGGCCATCGCCCAGGCCGAGCAGGGCGCTATCGGCATCGCTGCGCAGGACGATGGCCGGCAGCAGGCCTGAGATCGGACGGTAGCCGCGCAAAGCTTCGCGCCAGGCGTCGGTCTGCTCGGGCGGAAGCGGCGCCACGCGCGCTTCGACGCCCCGCCAGCCGTGGCGACGGTCGTAGTCGAGCACCGCTTGCCGGGTTGCCTGGTTGGCAGCTTCCTGGGCGCGCGAGTCCAGCGTGGTGTAGACGCGCAGCCCATCGATCAGGGCCTGCTCGCCAAAACGCTCGATGGCGTCGACCCGGACCATCTCGGCAAGCCAAGGCGCATCCAGCTCGGTCGGCGGCTCGTGCGGGCTGGCCAGATCCGGGGCCAGCTTGGCCTCGCGGGCCTCGGTCGCCGTGATCATGCCCTCCTCGAGCATCCGGTCGATCACGTAGTTGCGTCGGACCAGGGCGCGCGACGGATTGACCACCGGATTGCCGCTCGACGGGAACTTCGGAATCGAGGCCAGCATGGCCGCATCCTGCAGGCTCAGCTCGTCCAGCGTCTTGCCGTAGTAGAACTCGGCCGCTGCCACCACCCCATAGGCGCGATTGCCGAAAAAGCTCTTGTTGAGATAGAGCTCGAGGATCTCATCCTTGCCCAGCTCGCGCTCCATCTTCAGCGCAAGGAAGATCTCGGTCAGCTTGCGCGTGTAGGAGTACTCGTTGCTCAGGAAGAACTGCCTGGCGACCTGCTGGGTGATCGTGCTGCCGCCCGGCACCCGGCGGTCGTCGGTAGTCGCCAGCAGCCACACGGCACGCGCAATGCCGCGCCAGTCGACGCCGGGATGCTCGTAGAAGCGTGCGTCCTCAGTGGCGATGAAAGCGTTGCGCACGCGCAGCGGGACATCGGCGATGGCGGCTGGATAGCGCCGGGTTTCGCCGAACTGGGCGACCAGCTTGCCGTCCATCGAATACACCGAGAGCGGAACCTGCAGGCGTACTTCACGCAGCGCCTGCACCGAGGGCAGGGTGGGTTCGATCAGCCAGTACAGCACTCCCAGCGTGGTTGCGCCCATGACGGCGCCGAACAGACTGAGGATCAGGGCAAGCCGCAGCAGGCGGCGCAATTTCGACATCCGGGGACTCTTCTTGCTGGTTTGCAGTCACTGCGAGGGCGGAGTATAGAGCCCTGCAGGCGCCGCCGGCATACCGTCTCCTGAAGCTCGGGGGTCGGGGCCAAAACGGGTCGTTTCGACGATTTCGCTCGGGGGTGGTTGCCAGCGGTGCTATAACCGGTATTTAATGTACCAGTGTAGTTAGTGCTCGTAAGAGCCCGTGGGAAGGGGAGAATCCGTGGGTCTTTTCTCATCAGGCAAGGCACCACTCGTCGGAGTGGACATCAGTTCTACCGCGGTGAAGCTCCTTCAGCTTAGCCAGAGCGGCGGTCGCTATCGCGTTGAACACTACGCGGTGGAGCCGCTGCCGCCGAATGCGGTAGTCGAGAAAAACATCGTCGAGGTCGAGGCGGTGGGCGAAGCGATCAAGCGCGCCCTGGCCCGCTCCGGCAGCCGGTCCAAGGGGGCATCCGCCGCCGTGGCGGGCAGTGCCGTGATCACCAAGGTCGTGCCGATGCAGGCCGGCCTCTCCGATGAGGAGATGGAGGATCAGGTCCAGGTCGATGCCTCGCAGTACATTCCGTACCCGATCGAGGAAGTCAGTCTCGACTTCGAGGTGGTCGGGCCGGTCAAGGACAGCCCGGACATGGTCCATGTGCTGCTGGCCGCCTCACGCACCGAAAACGTCGACGTCCGCGTCGCCGCACTCGATCTGGGCGGGCTGCAGGCCAAGGTGGTCGATGTCGAGGCGTTCGCAATGGAGAACGCCTTCCGGTTGATCGCCGATCAGCTGTCGGTGGCCAAGGATGCCCTGGTCGCCCTGGTCGACGTCGGCGCGACGATGACCACGCTCAACGTGCTCCGCGGCGAACGCAGCATCTATACCCGAGAGCAGGTGTTCGGCGGCAAGCAGCTCACCGACGAGGTGATGCGGCGCTACGGCCTCAGCTACGAAGAGGCGGGCCTTGCCAAGCGTCAGGGCGGGCTGCCGGAAAGCTACGAGATCGAAGTGCTGGAGCCGTTCAAGGAAGCAATGGTCCAGCAGGTCAGTCGCCTGCTGCAGTTCTTCTACGCGGGCAGCGAGTTCAACAGGGTCGATCAGATCGTCCTCGCCGGCGGATGCGCATCGATCACCGGCGTTGCCGAAATGGTCGAGGAGCAGCTCGGCGTGCTCACCGCGGTGGCCAATCCGCTCGCGAACATGTCGTTGTCCAACCGGGTGCAGGCCCAGTCGCTGGCGCAGGATGCGCCGTCGCTGATGATCGCCTGCGGCCTCGCGCTGCGGAGCTTCGACTGATGACAAGGATCAACCTACTTCCCTGGCGCCAGGAGCGTCGCGCGCAGCGCCAGAAGGAATATCTCACCGTTCTTGGCATGAGCGGCCTGCTGGCCGCCGTTGTCGCCTTCGGCGTGGTCAAGTACTACGACGGGCTGATCGAGAATCAGAACGATCGGAACAACTACCTGAAGGCGGAAATCACCCAGCTTGATCTCAAGATCAAGGAGATCGAGGATCTCGAGAAGAAGCGCGCCCATCTGCTCAACCGCAAGCAGGTAATCGAGCAGCTGCAGGCGGACCGCAGTCAGATGGTGCATCTTTTCGACCAGCTGGTCCGGACGATCCCCGAAGGCATCCGCCTGAATACGATCAAGCAGTCCGGCAACGTACTGACCCTCGACGGCATATCGCAGTCCAACGCCCGCGTGGCGTCATACATGCGCGCACTGGAGGCGTCTGGATGGATGAGCAATCCCGAGGTCAGCATCATCGAGGCCAAGGGCGAAGACAAGCTCATGCCTTATGAGTTCACGCTGAAGGTCACCCTCGTCAAGCCGAAACCCAAGGATGACGGCGTAGAGGCGAACGAACAGGAGGTGTCATGAACAATTTCGACCTCCGCAACCTGGACTTCAACAACGCCGGCGCCTGGCCAGTGCCCGTGAAGGCATTCTTCTGCTTCCTGCTGGCGGCGCTGATCCTGTTTCTTGGTTGGTACCTCTTCGTTGACGATCAGCGGACCGAGCTTGAGGGCCTGCAGGCGCAGGAAACACAGCTGCGGACGGATTTCGAGTTCAAGCAGGCCAAGGCGGCAAATCTCGATGCGTTGAAGGAACAGCTCGCCGAGATGGAAGTGATGCTGTTCCAGATGCTGCGGCAGCTTCCCAGCCGCACAGAAATGCCCGACCTGATCGTCGACATTTCACAAACTGCGCTGGCTACCGGAATCCAGAACGAGCTATTCCGCCCTGGCAACGAAAGCCGCAAGGATTTCTACGCGGAGAAGCCGATCACCCTGCGCATGGTAGGAACCTTCCATCAGTTCGGCGCCTTCGTCAGCGGCGTGGCATCACTGCCACGTGTGGTGATCATGACCATGCACGACATCTCCCTGCGACCGCAGCAGGGAAGCGGGATAGGGCCTGGCGCACTGCTCCTCGAGGGCACAGTCAAGACCTATCGGTATCTCGACGAGGAAGAAGTCAGCCAGGGGGGCGGACAATGATCCGGCATAGTCCCTTGCGATCACTGATTGTGGTTGCCTCGATGCTGCTGGCGGCCTGTACGCCGGGGCGCGCAGACCTTGAGGCCTACGTGGCCGAGGTCAAATCGCGGCCGGGGCCGCCGCTGGAACCGCTGCCGGTGATGCAGCAGTTCGAGACCTTCGAGTACAAGGCCTACGAGCTTCGCGATCCATTCAGCCTGCCCAAGCAGAGCGATGACATCGCCACGCAGGGGCCAAGGCCAGATCCTGATCGACGCAAGGAGTACCTGGAGACCTTTCCGCTCGATGGGCTGGAAATGGTCGGCTCCCTGGGTACCGGTGAAGACCTGGTGGCGCTGGTCGTGGATCCCGAGAACGTCGTCCACAGGATCGGCGTGGGCAATTACATGGGGCAGAACGAAGGGCGGGTAACCGCGATTTCGGAAACCCAGATCAACCTGACTGAACTGGTAGCCGACGGTGCGGGAGGGTGGCTTGAACGACAGGCGACATTGGCGCTCGATGAATAGTATGCAGCCGGGGGAACAGACGATGACTCCAATCACTCCTTCCAACCGCGGCAGCGGGCGCACGCGCTTGGCTGTCGGCGGTGCGGTCGCGGCACTTGCGGTGCTGCTCTGTAGCCCCGCTTGGGCTGCCAACACGCTACGCGACATCCAGTTCACTGCCGGCCCTTCCGGCGGTGTCGAGATCGTCATGCAGCTTGATGGCCCAGCCAGCGACGCGGCGGTCTTCACGACCGAGGATCCGCCACGGATTGCCGTGGACTTTCCGGAAACGGTCAGTCAGGTCGCCGAACGCAGGATCGCCGTTGGCAGCGGGGCAACCAGCTCGATCACCACGCTGGAGGCCAACGGCCGCACGCGCGTGGTCGTGGATCTGTTCAGCGCCGCGCAGTACGAATACAAGGCCGAAGGCAATCGCCTTGTCCTGTCCGTTTCTGGAGGTGGACGCAGCACTGCTGCTGCCATAGCAGCCGCCGCCTCCGAGGGCGATCCCTCCAAGCGGATGGCCGGCGGCAACAACGAGATTCGCGCAGTTGACTTTCGGCGCGGCGAGCAGGGTGCCGGGCGGATCATCATTTCGCTTGGCGCGGAGGATGTCGTTACCGATTTCGAAGATCGCGGTGATGGGATCAATGTCCTGTTCACCGGCACGCAGGTGCCCGAGGCACAGGCACAGCGGATCGACGTAACCGATTTCGCGACGCCGGTCCAGATGGTCGAGGTTCGCCGCGGACGCGGAGGCGCTTCCGTGACGGTCAAGACCGCCGGCGAGTATCAGGCCATGGCCTATCAGGCCGGTTCCGACTACGTTATCGAAGTGGCTCCGGTAGCCGAGGAGGCCGACGAGGAGGCAAACATCGGTCTTGCCGCCGAGGAAGTCGGCTACAGCGGCGTGCCGGTCACCTTCAACTTCCAGAACATCCCGGTCCGCACGGTTTTGCAGCTGATCGCCGAAGAGTCCGGCCTCAATATGGTTGCCGCAGACTCGGTGTCAGGAAACGTCACCCTCCGGTTGATCAATGTGCCCTGGGACCAGGCGCTGGATATCGTTCTGCGCGCCAAGGGACTCGACAAGCGCCGCGACGGCAATGTCATCTGGGTGGCGCCGCAGTCCGAGCTCGCTGCCTACGAGCAGGCCCGTGCCGACGCCCGCCTTGCACTCGAGCAACGTGCCGAGCTGATCACCGAATACATTCCGATCAACTACGGCAATGCGGAAGAGATTGCGGCGCTGTTGACCGAGGATGCAAAGCAAGGGCAGGGGGCTGGCGGGTCCGGCAGCCAAACTCAACAGGCGCGTGGCTTCTTGTCTCCCAGGGGCAGTGTCACCTTCGATGCGCGAACCAATACTCTGTTGCTGAACGACAATGCCGAGAAAGTTCGCGAGATCAAGTCGCTGATTGCTTTGTTGGATCGTGCGGTTGATCAGGTACTGATCGAGGCCAGAATCGTTGTGGCTTCTGAATCGTTCGCCCGTGAGCTCGGTGCAAAGTTCGGTATCAGTGCCGGCTACGAGGACGATCGCGGTAACGTTCTGACCACCAGCGGCTCGCAAGGTAGCGCAGACCGTATGGCCAACCTGGCCCTTCGCAACCGATTTGCTGGCCAGGGAAGCGGCTTGCCTGTCGCTGCCCCGGGCCCGATTGGCAGTGGCATCGGCACACCTGGCATCGGTGACCGACTGAACGTCAACTTGCCCGTTATCAATCCGAGCGGAACGATCGGCTTTGCCCTGCTCGGTGCCGACTACCTGCTTGACCTTGAGCTGTCTGCCCTGGAAACCGAAGGCCGGGGTGAGGTCGTGTCCAGCCCGCGCGTCATCACTGCCAATCAGCGAGAGGCGATCATTCGTCAAGGTGACGAGGTCGGCTACGTGACCATCTCTCCGCAGGCAGGTGGCGCAGGAGCGATTCCAATTCCGAACGTCCAGTTCAAGGAGGTATTGCTCGAGCTCACCGTGACGCCGACGATTACCCAGGACGGGCGCGTGTCGATGGTGATGCGCGTGGTCAAGGACGAGATCGCCAGCTTTGTGGACACCTCGATCGGTCAGGTGCCGCAGATCACCAAGCGTGAGATCAGCACCCAGGTGTTGATGGACAACGCGCAGACCGTGGTGATCGGTGGTGTCTACGAATTCTCTTCGCGCGAGTCGCTGAACAAGGTTCCCTTCCTCGCCGACATCCCGGCCGTGGGCAACCTGTTCAAGCGCAAGACGCGCGGCACCGAGAAGGCTGAGCTGCTTATTTTCGTCACCCCGCGCGTGCTCGCAGTAAAGCGTTGAGCATCCATCATGTCGATGACTAGACCAACGATTTCCAGGAAATGTCCTCCGGCCGGTCGGTCGGGAACGCGGAGAGTTCTTATGAATGTGACCAATGCCCTCAAAGCCGTTGCCTTGTTGGCCGGCTCTCTGTTCCTGGCCGCCTGCGGGGGGGGGGCGGGAGCGGCAACGATTCCGGGTTCAATCCGCCGGGCATCACCGTCAGCGCTTCGGCTGCCGCCAACACGGTACAGGCAGGTCGCACGGTGAATATCGCCGTGACCGTAAGGCAGTCGAGCGGCGCGGCCATCCAGGATGGCACCACGGTGAACGCTGTGGTCGCTCCGGCCAACGTAGGCTCGATCGTTGCCCTTGGGCCTAACGGTCCCTTGGCCGGCACCACCGCGACGACCGTAGGCGGCGTTGCCAATTTCCGCTTTACCGGGACCAGTGTCGGCACGGCAACCGCGACCTTCTCGGTGCCCGATCCCAACGCTCCGGCGCGTAATGTCACCACCAGCGTGGCGCTCACGGTGAGCCAGGGGATCGATCGTCTGACCATCGAGGCGACCACCGATTCGCTGCCCGCCAACACCTTCAATGTCGACCCGTTCTTCGGCTCTCCCTACATGTCGGAAGTGACCATTACCCTGCGCACGGCAAGCGGCGAGTTGGTCAACGCGGCAAACGGTGTGCAGGTCTCGGTCAATCCGGTGGGAAATACCGGTGGATTCACCACGCTTGACGACCCCACGACGGCCGACAATGAGTTTCTGGTTCGGATTGGCCAAGGGCCGGTGAATGTGGTGGCGGGCAAGGCCACGGTGTTCATGCATTCCCTCAACTTCACCGGTCAGTCGACCATGACCGTGACCGGTCAGGATCCGGAAACCGGGGAGACGGTTACCTCCAGCAGGATCTTCACCATTGTCGCCAGCGCGCCGCAGCTGCCCGCCGCGGTCAGCGTCAGTCCGACCAATGCGCCGCAGTACGTGCAGTCCTCGGGCGGCAACACGTCGGGCCAGTTTGACGTCCGCGTGACCACGGGCAATGCCGAGAATGTGCCGAACCCGGTCTCGGGCAGCAATGCGTTCAACAACGTCCGGTTGGAGATCGTCGGGGATGCCAATGGCGCCCGCTTCTCCGGTATCGGTGCCAACGGCCAGCCGGCGACCGGCGCATCCATCTCGGTACGTACGACCAACGGCGTAGCCGGTGCCGTGCTGCAGTCGGGGACCATTCCCGGCAACGTACAGATTCGTGCAACGGCCGATCGTGCCGACAACAATGTCGACAACGGAATCAGCGATCCTGTCTTTGGCCTGCGCACGGTTGTCGTCTCGGATGGCGTGTTGTTCGACGTCGACATCACCCAGCCGTTCGACAATTCGCTGACGATCAACCGTGTTTCTGACGACGCGACGCCCCCGGGTGGCACGATACCGCCCGATCCGGACGGCACCTACAGCCTGGTTGTGAGCGCCATTGCCACTGATCGTCTCGGTAATCCGGTCCTGCCGGGAACGACCCTGTCGTTCGGTCTGATCGATGAGCCGCAGCAGCTCGGATTCGGCGACTTCCAGATCTCGGGCGTCGACGGTGATCCCCAGGAAGGCGGCCGGAACTTTGCCGCCCCGGGCGGCGCGTTCACTACCGCTGGCGGTGGCGCCGGTCCAGGAGATGCCCTCGTCCTGTTCGGTGAGGACGTTACCGGCAATCGCGACCACGAGAGCGCGCGCCGGATCAGCGCGATCACCTCGCGTTCTACCCTGACTGTTGACCGCCGTTTCAACCAGAACGACACCACCGGCACTATCGTCAATTCCGGACCGGTGCTGCCTTATGTGATCGGCCGTGCGGCGGATGGCAACATCGTCGCTTCGGGCACCACCGACGAGAATGGCGTGGTGACCGTCAGCATGAACTACCCGGTTTCCAAGCTGGGCAAGTCGGCGATCATCTGGGCGCAGGGTGACGGCGGTGTCGTCGCAGGCGCTGCTGAAACGGTCGGTGATGTCGAGTTCACGGTGTTTGCGGGCGTGGCGCCCGCCACGCTGATCGTCAGTCCGACCAGTATTCCGGGCAACACCACCAGCTTCGTTACCGCCTGCGTGGTCGATGCGCTCAGCTCGCCGATTTCCGGAATCTCGGTCGGCTTCTCGTTCGACTTTGCTGGTGGCGGTTCAGGAACCGTCGACGGGGCTTCGGCAAGCGGCGCGTTCGCCAATCTGACCGACGGCAGCGGATGCGCGACCGGCACCGTGGTTACCACCGCGATCACCGCAACCGGCGGTTCACTGCGAATCGCTGCCGCAGGACAGACCGCCCAGGTGGCAATCCGCGTGGGTCAGCTGGTACTGCAGGCCAATCCCTCGGTGTTCCTGGGTACCGGCGGGACCACCACGTTGCGACTGGTCGATAGCTCCGGCAACCCCGTGGTCGGCGTGCAGCTGTCCGGCACCTGCACCGGTGCCAACGGCGCCCTGCTTTCCACCACGCCCGCAAGCGGGGGAAGTGGCGTGACCGATGCCAATGGCGAGGCCAGGTTCGCCATACAGGTAGAGAACCTCAACCAGATCGGTGATGCCGGATCGGGCACCTGTACCTATGCCGTGCCGAGTGGCACGCCAAGTACGGTGGTGCAAGTCCAGGGTGTCGATCTGTGCGATCAGGGCTTCAGCCCGCCGCCGCCCGGATGCCCGGTGGGTCCGTAGGCATGCTCAGGACGCAGCGCCGTCACGGGTTGGCCAGGCAAGGTCTGATCTGCTGAGATGACCGCGCTGCGATGAGGGATGACACACACAGCCCCGCTCCAAGCGGGGCTGTGTGCTTTCGGATCACGGGTCGTTGCGCTGGCGGCGCGGAGCGGCGCCTTTCGGGGTTACCCTTGTTCGCGATGGCGGCGAACTCCCGGTCTGGTCCGAGGTCCAAGTCGCCTGGCTCAGCGGACAGGCGACACTTTCCCTATGCAAGACACGAAGCCGGCGATGACCGACGAACACTACCTCCCACTTTTCCAGCGCCTCAGGCAGGACCTGTCCGAAGTTGTGATCGGACAACCAGCGCTGGTTGATCGCCTTCTGGTGGCGCTGCTCGCTGACGGTCACCTCTTGGTCGAGGGTGCGCCGGGCCTGGCCAAGACCACGGCGATCAAGGAGCTGTCACGCCGGCTGGAGGCGGACTTTCAGCGCATCCAGTTCACCCCGGACCTGTTGCCGGCAGATTTGACCGGCACCGATGTGTTTCGGCCGCAGGACGGCGTATTCGAGTTCCAGCCCGGCCCGCTGTTCCACAATCTGCTGTTGGCTGACGAGGTCAATCGCGCGCCTGCCAAGGTGCAGTCGGCGCTTCTCGAAGCGATGGGTGAGCGGCAGGTGTCGGTAGGCCGGCACACCTACCCGCTGCCGCAGCTGTTTCTGGTGATGGCGACCCAGAATCCGATCGAGCAGGAAGGCACCTATCCATTGCCCGAAGCGCAGCTGGATCGCTTCCTGATGCATGTACGCATTGACTATCCGGAACGTGATGCAGAAGCGAAGATCTTGCGTCTTGCGCGCGAGCGCGCGCTCGGACCGGCCGAGGGGGAGGCGCCGTTGCAGAAGGTGTCGCCTGAGCAGGTGTTTGCCGCGCGTGCCGCGATCATGCAGGTTCATCTGGCGCCGGTCGTCGAGCAGTACCTGCTCGAGATCGTCCAGGCCAGTCGCAAGCGCTCACGCTACGCCAGCGATTGCCATCCGATGATTGCCTTCGGCGCCAGTCCGCGCGGCTCGATCGCGCTGGAGCGCTGCGCGCGGACGGTGGCCTGGCTTGCGGGACGCGATTACGTCACGCCCGAGGACGTCCGCGAGGTGGCCATCGACGTGCTGCAACACCGCATCCTGCTCAGTTATGAAGCCGAGGCTGAGGGCATCCTGCCGAGCGTCGTGGTTAGCCGCATCCTTGATGCCGTGCCGCCGCCCTGAGGCGGTGGGCGGATAGGCATATGTCGATGCATCAGGTAGCCGAGAAGGCGCGTCGCCGGGCAGATCCATCGAGCGGCAGAGCTGGCGAACACGACCCTTATCCGGCGAGCGTCGCCGCCCGGGTCGCCGATCTGGTGGCCCTGCGGCAACGCGTTGCCGCACTGCGCATTGACGCGCGGCGACGCAGCCACGCGCCACGTGCCGCACAAGCGCACTCGCCGTTTCGCGGGCGCGGGATGGAGTACGCCGAATCGCGGCCCTACTCGCCGGGAGACGACGCCCGGCACGTCGACTGGCGAGTCAGCGCCAGGACCGGCCAGATGCATAGCAAGCTGTTCCACGCCGAGCGTGAGCGGCTGAGCGCCGTGGTGTATGACGCGGGCCCATGGATGGCCTTCGGCACGCGGTCCTGCTTCAAGGGGGTGCAGGCCGCGCGGATCGCGGCGCTGTTCGCCTGGCTTGCGCATTCCGAGGGCGATCGCGTCGCTCTGGCTTGCAATCGCTCCGCCGACGCCCAGCTGGCGCCAGCGTCGGGCGAACGTGGTGTGCTCCGTTTGCTGGCCCAAATTTGCCGTTGGCAAGCGCTGCCGGGCGAGGCCGGCGCTGCGCCCATGGCAATGAGTGCGGTGCTGGCGCGGCTTGAGCGTGTGCTGCGTCCGGGTAGTCGCATCCTGCTGGCGGTTGATCCGCATAGTCTCGACGAGCCTGCGCAGCGTCGCCTGCGCCATCTTCGCGTCCATCACGATCTTCTGGTTG
Organism: uncultured Lysobacter sp.; assembly: GCA_964350895.1. Classification (GTDB taxonomy): domain Bacteria; phylum Pseudomonadota; class Gammaproteobacteria; order Xanthomonadales; family Xanthomonadaceae; genus Pseudomarimonas. The sequence goes on along the minus strand of CAYGMG010000002.1, from coordinate 50,097 downwards.
CGCTGCTGGTCGATCCGGTGGAACGCAGCCTGCCGGCATCCGGCTCGCTGCCGGTCAGCAACGGCCAGGAGGTTCGCTGGCTTGGCAACGCGCCCGGCCGCAAGCACCCTGGACCACGGGGTGCCGCGCTGATCCAGCAGCGTCTTGACGCACTGCATCGCGATGCAATCAGCGCATTGGTGGTGACGCCCGCCGAGCCGCCGGAGCAAGCCTTGGCTCGTCTGCTGCGCGGCGCGCTGTTTGCAGACGACGCATGAGCGCCACGCTGCCACTACGCGACATCCAACTCCCACCCGAGCCGGGCTGGTGGCCGCCGGCGCCCGGCTGGTGGCTGCTCGTCGTGGTTTTCGGGCTTTTGCTGTGGTGGCTGCTGCGCCAGCTGCGCCACTTTTTTTACCGGCTACGAGACCGACGCCGCCGTGTTGCGCTGCTGGATGCCGCGCTGGCGCGGAGCGATCCGGATTCGTCCCAGGCCGTCGCGGCGGCGAACGTCTGCCTGCGCCAGGTGGCCCTGCAGGAAGCGCCCGATGCGGCCCGTTTGCAGGGTGATGCATGGCTGGAGTTTCTTGATCGCGACCTGCCGGATGCACCGTTCTCCAACGGCCCCGGCCGGCTGCTGGCCGAAGGCGGCTTTCGACCCCAAGTCGATCCGGCGGCGGTCGACGCGCTGATCGCACTGGTTCGCCTGCGCCTCGAGCGGGGCCTTCGATGAGCGACTTTGCCTGGCCATGGATGTGGCTGTTGCTTCCGCTGCCCTGGGTGCTGGCGCGCTGGCGTGATGCCTCGATCTCGGCACGCGGCGCCATCCGTTGGCCGCACTGGGACGATCTGGCCGGACTCGGCAGCACGGCCGTCGCGCAACGGCGGCCTTCGTTTCTGGTGCTGCTCTGCTGGCTGTTTGCCTGCTGCGCCGCGGCGCGGCCGGTCAGCTGGAGCGAGATCGCGCCAAGCGAGCGTTCCGGGCGGGAACTGATGCTTGCCGTCGATGTCTCCGGCAGCATGGCGGCGGACGACATGAACATCGGCGGGCAGCGGGTGGATCGGCTGACCGCAGTCAAGGCGGTAGCCGGAGACTTCCTCAGCCGGCGCCAGGGCGATCGCGTCGGGCTCATTCTGTTCGGCCAGCAGGCCTATCTGCTGACCCCGCTCACGCTCGATCTGGCCAGCGTGCGCTACCAGCTGGAAACCAGCGCGATTGGGCTTGCCGGTCGCGAGACCGCCATTGGCGACGCCATCGGCCTGGCGGTCAAGCGTCTGCGCGAGCGCGATCCGGCCGAGCGTTTGCTGGTATTGCTGACCGACGGCGTCAATACCGCCGGCGCGCTGGCGCCCGAGCGCGCCGCCCAGCTTGCCGCGGACAACGGCCTGCGCATCCACACCATCGGTATGGGCAGCGAAGGCGGTAGCGGCCCCAGCCTGTTTGGCCTGAGCCTCCCCGCGGCCGGCGCGGAGATCGACGAGGCCATGCTCGAGGCGATCGCAGCGAAAACCGGCGGGCGCTACTTTCGCGCCCGCAACGCCCGGGAACTGGTCGAGATCTACGCTGAGATTGACCGCCTCGAACCGCTTCCTGATCCGGGGCCGGCGGTTCGCCTGCAGCACGAGCTGTTTCCCTGGCCACTGGGTGCGGCCCTGGCTTGCCTGCTGTTGCTGCTGCGCCCTGCGCGCGCCGGCAGTATGCCCAATGACGGCAGGGCTGCACGATGAGCGCCGAGCTTGTCTGGCAGCAGTTCCACTTTCTGCGGCCTTGGTGGCTGCTGGCGCTGCCACTGATCTTTCTCCCTTGGCTGTGGCGGGAAAAGGGCGCCCAGTCGGTCTGGTCCGAGCTGGTCGACCGCGAACTGCTGCCGTATCTGCTCGCAGGACCTTCCGCACCGGCGCGGCGATCCGCTGCCTGGGTCGGCATTGCGCTGATGCTGTTGCTGATTCTGGCGCTCGCGGGACCAGCGTTTCGCCTTGCCTTGCAGCCAGAGATGCGTCGCGAGGCGGCCCTGGTGCTGGCGCTCGACCTGTCCGCCGGGATGCTCGCCGCGGATGTCCAGCCGGATCGACTCGGCCGCGCGCGGTTCGAACTGACCGACCTGCTGCGGCAGCGCAGCGACGGCCAGACGGCGCTGGTCGCCTTTGCTGGCGACGCCTACACCGTCGCCCCGTTGACCGACGACGCGGCAACCCTGCAGTCGATGCTGGGCGCGCTCGCGCCTGAGGTCATGCCGGTTGGCGGACAGCGTCCCGAGCGCGCCCTGCAGCGTTCGGCCGAGCTGATCGAGCAGGCCGGCATGCCGGGGGGCGATGTGCTGCTGGTTACCTACCGCGTCGATCAGGCCGCCGCGGACAAGGCTGCCGAACTGGCCCAGCGCGGCATCCGTGTATCGGTACTGCTGTTGGGTAGCGACGCCGGCGCGCCGGTGCCGGCAGCGCGCGGTGGTTTCCAGGACGATGGGCAGGGCGGCGTCCTGCTTGCCCGGCGAGATCTGCCGAGTGCCCGGGCGCTGGTCGCCGCCGGATCGGGAATCGTGGTCGAGGCCAGCGCCGATTCCAGCGATGCGGCGCGGCTGCAGGCCTTCTGGGAATCTGCCGACGCGCGAATGCAGGCCGAAGGTGAGGCCGGCGCGCAGCGCTATGTCGACGACGGCCCGTGGCTGCTGCTGCTCGCCCTGTTTCCGCTGCTCTGGGTGCTGCGCAGCGCGTCGACGCTGCGCTGCGCTGTGCCGCTCCTGCTGCTTGCGGGAGGCGGCATGTGGTCGGCCCCGGCAAGCGCGCAGGACGGATTCTGGGACAGCCTGTGGGCGCGCGCCGACCAGCGTGCCTACCAGGCGCTGCAACAGGACGACCCGGCCAGCGCCCGGCAGCTCGCTCAATCTCCCGATTTGCGCGCCGCGGCGGCCTACCGCGAGGGCGACTACGCGGCTGCGGCCGAGGGGTTCGCCAGCGCCGCGGAGGACCCGCGCAATCTTTACAACCAGGGCACGGCGTTGGCCCGGGACGGGCGGCTGGAGGAAGCCTTGAGCGCGCTGGATGCCGCACTCAGCGCGGCGCCGGACATGGCGGATGCACAGCACAATCGCGACGTGGTCGCGCAGGCGCTGGAGCAGCAGCGTGAGCAGTCGCAGTCTGATCAGCAGGGCGATCAGGGTGAGCAGGGCGGTGAGAGCAAGCCCGAGTCGGCCGAGGGTGACGAGGCGGGCGAAGCTGAGGACGGGCAGGGCGAGCCCGGAGCAGGGCAAGAGGCAGGAGACCCCGGTCAGGGCGAGTCCGAGCAGGGCTCCGACGAAGCGAGCGAAGCCGCGGAGTCCGACCCCTCGTCGACAGGCGAGGAATCCGCGCAGAGCGGCGACCAGGAGCGCGAGGCGGCAGCCGCCGAAGCCCAGCGCAAGGCGATGGAGCAGGCCTTGGCCGAGAGTCAGCAGGAACCCTCGGACGCGCCGCCGGCGCAGACCGCGGAGCAGGTTGAGGCGAACGAGCAGCAACAGGCGAGCGAGCAGCTGCTGCGCCAGGTTGCGGACGATCCGGGTGCCCTGCTGCGGCGCAAGTTCGCGCTCGAGCATCGCCGCCGGGTGCTGGAAGGAGAACAGGACTGATGCTTCGGTTTATCTTCATGTTGTGCGCCGGGCTGCTGTTCAGCGACGCCGCCGAGGCCTCGCTGCGCGCCTGGCTGGATCGCAGCGAGATCGCTCTGGGGGAAACCGTCACCCTGAACATAGAGGTCCAGGGCGCGGGCGCGGCGGCGCCTGATTTTTCGATCCTCGACGGCGAGTTCGAGCGCCGCGGCAGTTCCAGCTCGTCGCAGATATCCCTCAGCAACGGCCAGCGCAGCGCGGTGACCCTGTTCGCGGTATCGCTGCAGCCGCGTCGCGAGGGACAGCTCGAAGTGCCCTCGATCCAGGTGGGTGCGGATCGCACTCCGCCGCTGGCGCTCAAGGTCGGGCCATCGCCAATCGACACCGATAGTGGTGGCGACGTGTTCCTTGAGGCCAGCGTTTCTCCGACCGAACTATATGTTCAGGAACAGGCGATCTACTCGGTCAAACTGTTCTACGCGGTGTCGCTGTGGGACGGGCAGCTGGAAGCGCCGGCTGCCGAGGGCTTGCAGGCCTACCGGCTGGGCGACGATCTCAAGTATCAGGTCGAGCGCGCGGGCAGACGCTACTCGGTGATCGAGCGCCGTTTTGCCCTGGTGCCGCAGCGCAGCGGTGAACTGGAGGTTGCGGCTGCGCGATTCGACGGCACTGGCCTTGATCGCGGCGGCTACGGCGGATTGCTGGGCTCGGCGGGAATCCGGCTGAGCGCGCGCGGCAAGCCGATCACCCTGACGGTGCGGCCGCAGCCGGCTGCCGCCGCCACGCCCTGGCTGCCGGCTGAGTCCCTGCAGATCGAGCTGAGCGGGGGCTCTCTTCCCGACGAGGTCGCGATGGGCGAGCCGATCAACCTTGGTTTGACGGTCACCGCACGCGGCTTGGTGCCCGCGCAGCTTCCCGAGATCGAGCTGCCGGAAATCGACGGCGCGGCCACCTATCCCGACCAGGCATCGACGCGTGATCTCAGCAATGCCGATGGCCTGGGCGCGGAGCGCATGCGCAGCTTCGCCATCGTTCCGCAGCGTGCAGGCGAGCTGCGCATCCCGCCGATCCGGCTGTCCTGGTGGGATGTGGCAGCCGATGCCGCGCGGGTCGCCGAGCTGCCGTCGCGCGTCGTGCGCGTGCTTCCCGCCGCCGGCGCTGCGGACGGCGTGGCTGCGAATGATCCGCTTGGCGCAAAGCCAGCGATAGGGCACGGCAGCGAAGGCGCTGTGCAAGGCCAGTCGCATGGCTGGGAATCCTGGCTGCCACAGGCCAGCTACGGGCCAGCCTGGCCGTGGGCGTTGCTCAGCGTGCTGCTGGCCCTTGGCTGGTGGCGGACTGCCCGGCGGAGGCCGCTGCCACACGCCGCTGCGGCGCTGCCAACACCCTCGACGCCGCCCCGCCTGCGATTGCCCGAGGCGCTGCGCAGCGCGGATCCAGCCGCTGTTGCCGCGGCGCTGCGTGCCGCGCACCCCGGTGGCGGGAAACCTTCGCTGTCGGCACTTGCCGAGGACTTGCAGGATGCGCAGCAGAAAGCTGTCGTGCTGGCGCTCGAGCAGCATCTGTTCGGCGCCGCAGAGAAGAACTCGGCAGAGCTGCTCGCCGAGCTCGGCAGGGCGTTCCGCAACGGCCCTCGCTGGCGCGAGGACGGTGTAGCGCGCAAGGCCGATGCGACCGGCTTTCCACCTCTCTACGGCTGAGCGGCGCATCGCCGCGGCGCAGCGCCCAGGGGAAGGTGCGGGCCGTGGTGTAGACTCCGGACCCTCATCCGGTTGAGGAGCAGTTCATGATCAAGCGTGTAGTGGCGGCGCTCGCCGGCCTCCTGGCGCCCATCGCGGCCTGGGCGCAGGCAGCAGAACCCGGCATCGACGAGCGTATCAATGCCGCGGTCACTCCCGTTACCGCTGCGATCTCGGACTTCATCTTCTACGACATCCTGATCAACGGCGCCGAGTTTCCGCTGATCGTCGGCTGGCTGGTGCTCGCCGGAATCATCTTCACCCTGTACTTCCGCTTCATCAATTTCCGCGGGTTCGCGCACGCCTTCCGCCTGATCCGAGGCGACTACGACGATCCCAAGGCGCCGGGCGAGGTCACCTATTTCCAGGGACTGTCGTCGGCCGTTTCCGGCACCGTCGGCCTTGGCAACATCGCCGGCGTGGCGGTGGCGATCACCCTCGGCGGACCAGGCGCGACCTTCTGGATGATCCTCGCCGGCGTCCTCGGCATGGCGACCAAGTTCGTCGAGTGCACGCTTGGCACCCAGTACCGACTGGTCAAGCCGGACGGGACCATCTCCGGCGGCCCGATGTATTACCTCTCGCGCGGCATCGCCGAGAACTATCCCAAGCTCAAGTGGCTGGGCGTGGTGCTGGCGACGATTTTCGCCATCTGCACCATGTTCGGCGCGATCGGCGCTGGCGGCATGTTCCAGGCAAACCAGGCCTACGCCCAGATTGCCGGCATCTCCGGCGGCTTCCTGGATGACAAGGCGGCCCTGTTCGGCATCGTCTACGCGATCATCGCCGGCATGGTCCTGGTCGGTGGCATCGGCCGCATCGGCCAGGTGACCGCCAAGCTGGTCCCGACCATGGCCGCGATCTACATCCTTTCCGCCCTGGTCGTGCTGGTGATGCACGTCGCCGACATCCCGGCCGCCTTCATGGCCATCCTCGATGGCGCCTTCAGTGCCGAGGGCATCACCGGCGGCATGGTCGGGGCATTGATCATGGGTTTCCGCCGCGCAGCTTTCTCCAACGAGGCCGGTCTTGGCTCCTCGGCGATCGCCCACTCCACCATCCGTACCCGCGAACCGGTGAGCGCCGGCATGGTGGCGCTGTTCGAGCCCTTCGTCGATACCGTGGTGATCTGCACCATGACAGCCCTGGTCATCGTCATCACCATGCCCTATGTGAATTCGACCGACCTGGAAGGCGTGCGCCTGACCTCGGCGGCATTCGCCGAAGTGATGCCGTGGTTCCCCTACCTGCTGGCCTTCCTGGTGCTGCTGTTTGCCTTCTCCACGACGATCACCTGGGGCTACTACGGCGCCAAGGCGGCAAGCTTCCTGGCCCGCGAGTCGAAGGCCGTGCTGTACGGCTTCAAGGCCTTCTATCTGGTCATGGTGGTGATCGGCTGCACCATGCAACTCAGCGCCATCGTTGACCTCGCAGATGGACTGCTGTTCATCATGGCGATTCCCAACCTGATCGGCCTGTACCTGCTGGCGCCGGTGGTCAAGCGCGAGCTTTCCGCCTACATGGAGCGGGTGCGAACCGGCACTACCCGCTAAGGCGCGCTCCACGGACATAAAGGGCAGGACGATGAGCCGAAAGATTCCGCTGCATACCCAGATGCTGATCGGCTTCATTGTCGGCGCGGTGGCCGGCATCGCCGGCAACCTGCTGTTCGGTGGCGCCGACTGGCTGGAAGGGCTGGTCACCTACGTGGCCCAGCCGATCGGGCAGATCTTCCTGCGCCTGCTGTTCATGCTGGTCGTCCCGCTGATTTTCTCCGCGCTGGTTCTGGGCGTGGTGGAGATCGGTGATCCCAAGTCGCTAGGACGAATCGGCGGCAAGACCCTCGCTTTCGTTGTAGTGGTGACCGCGATGGCGGTCAGCATTGGCTTGATTGCGGTGAACGTTCTGGAGCCGGGTCGGGGACTTCCTCCCGAGGTCGGCAACGCGATTCTCGCCAGTTCGGCCGAAAGCGCGGGCGCCATCGCGGCCAAGCGCGAGGGCGTGTCCGGCATGGACCTGCTGCTGAACATCGTGCCGCGCAATCCGCTGGCCTCGGCGGTCAATGGCGACCTGATCGGCGTGATGTTCTTTGCCCTGATGTTCGGCATCGCTGCGGCCGTGCTGCGCACCGACGGCACCCGGACCTTTCTCGGCGCGGTGCAGGGCGTCTACGACATCTGCCTCAAGCTGATCGACTGGGTGATCCTGACCGCGCCCTATGCGGTGGCCGCCCTGCTGTTCGCGATCACCGCCAAGCTCGGTGTCGACGTGCTGATCCAGCTGGCGCGCTTCGTCGGCACCGCCACGCTCGCGCTGGCAGTGCATTTCTTCGTGGTGTTTCCGCTGCTGGTGCGGTTCGTCGGCGGGATGTCGCCGCTGGAGTTCTTCAAGCGCGCCGAACCGGCGATCCTGACCGCGTTCTCCACCTCATCGAGTTCCGCCACCCTGCCGACCACCCTGATGGTCGCCGAGGAGCGGCTTGGCGTACCGCGCCGGGTCGGGCGCTTCGTCTGCACCCTGGGTGCCACCGCCAACATGAACGGCACCGCCCTGTTCGAGGGCGTGACCGTGCTCTTCCTGGCGCAGTTTTTCGGTGTTGAGCTGAGCCTGTTGCAGCAGATCACGGTGCTGATGCTGTGCATCCTCGGCGGCATCGGTGCTGCCGGCGTGCCCGGTGGGTCGCTGCCGGTGATCGCGATGATCCTCGTCATGTTCGGCATCCCGCCCGAAGGCATCGGCCTGATCCTGGGCGTCGACCGCTTCCTCGACATGTGCCGAACCACGGTCAATGTCACCGGTGATCTGGTTGGCGCCGTGGTGGTCTCGCGCGGCGAGGCCGATGCCGAGGTGCCGACGGTGGCCAGCGGCGCTGGCTGAGCAGGCCGCTGGCCTTGGCCAGCTATCCGTCGACCCAGCCTGCGACCATGACCCGCTTGTGGTGGACCAGCTGCTCGTAGCCGTCGTCCGGCACGGGTAGCACCTCGACGCGGGAGAAGCCTATCCGCTGCATGATCCAGACCAGCGCCTCGACGCTGGGCACCAGGCAGATGCCGGTGGTCGAGGCTTCCGGGCCGTGGGTCTCGCCCGTCTCGTCGATTATTCCGAAGCTGCCCTTGAGCGGGCGGACGAAGCGGTAGCTGCCGTAGTCGACCCAGCCGGTCATGCCCGGCACGACCTGGGTCTCGACCAGGCAAAGGCGGCGGCAATGCGCGCGCGCCGCGCGCAGCGCGCCGACCGGATTCTCCAGGTGATAGATCAGGCCAAAGCACAGGACCAGGTCGTGCAGGCCAAGGCCGAGCGGCTCAAGCTGGTGCACGTCGGCCTGCCTGACCTGCCAGTGCGACAGGCCCAGCGCATCGCGAATCAGGCTGGCATCGGCAACATGTTCGTCGCGCGCGTCGATCCCGGTAACCTTGGCAAACCCGCGCTGCGCGAGATGCGCCGAGAACCAGCCCTGATGGCAGGCGAGATCGAGTGCGCTGAGGCTGCCGAACTCGCCGTCGAAACTGCGCTGCAGTTCAGCATCCAGCATCTGGGTGCGGGTGTGGTGGATGGCATCGAGTACGCCGTCGTCATAGGTCGGCGTGTGCCGGCCCGAAGGCAGGCGGAAAGGGTAGAACCAGGTCTTGGAAAGGGCCCGGGTTTCGAGATCGCTCATGAATGCCACCTTGCCGAAGGGGCGCGCAGTGTAACCGGGCCCTACTTCTGGCAGTCACGTCCCGGGCGCTGCTGCGTCAACCTGTGCACATGCCGGCAAGCTGCCGGCGCTGCGGAGCGCAACCATGATGACGACCCTGTTCCTGCTCGGCATGCTGGCCCTGTTCCTGGTCGCCCTGCCGGTGCTGATGGTCAAGCTGGTCACCGGTTTTTTCGGCCTGGTGGGCTCCCTGATTGGAGGCGTGTTCAGCCTGATCGGGGGCATTTTTTCGGCGATCTTCGGCCTGTTCACCGCGCTTGCCAGCGTGGCGCTGGTTCTGGTCCTGCTGCCGCTGATCCTGTTCGCGGTAGGTTTGGGGCTGATGCTGCCGGTCCTGCTGCCTGTGCTGCTGGTGTTTGGGCTGGTCTGGGCGGTGGCGCGCGCTGCGCGACCGGCGCCTGCCCCCGCCGCCTTGCCGGCGCCGCGCTGAGGCATCAGCTCTGCCAGCCGCGGGAACTTCTCCCGCGGCTGGCGGTCCGGGTTCTGACCGGGCGCTGATCGCCCATGCTTTGGGACCTTGCCCTCCATGATTCGTGCACTCGCCTTTGTGGCCATGACCGCCCTGCTGTCTCCGCTCGCCGTACAGGCCCAGGACAAGGGCGAAGCGGCCGTCAAGGCGGCTATCCAGTCACTGGTGCCGGGCGCCGAAGTCGACAGCATTGCCGAGTCGACCCTGCCCAACTTCTACGAAGTCGTGCTTTCCGGTCAGGTGCTCTATGTCAGCAGCGATGGCAAGTACCTGCTCCAGGGATCGGTCTACGACGTCAGCACGCGTACCGACCTGACCGAGAACTCGCGCGCCAAATTGCGAATCGACGGACTGAAAGAGGCCGGCCCCGAGCGGCGGATCATCTACGGGCCGGAAAACCCGAAATATCGGCTGACCGTGTTCACCGATATCGATTGCGGCTATTGCCGTCGCATGCACCAGCAGATGGACGAGTACAACCAGCTCGGTATCGCGATCGAATACCTGTTCTTCCCGCGTGCGGGCGTCGGCTCGGACTCCTTCGACAAGGCGGTCTCGGTATGGTGCTCGGATGATCGGCAGAAGGCGTTGACCGATGCCAAGGCGGGTGTCGCGCTGGACAAGAAGCAGTGCCGCAATCCGATCGAGGCGGACTACGAGCTGGGCGGCCGGATCGGCGTCACCGGCACCCCGGCGGTCTACACCGAGAGCGGCATCCAGCTGGGCGGATACGTGCCGCCTGATCAGCTACTGCAGCGTTTGCAGCAGCTCGGGGACAAGGCAAGCGGCAGCTGAGATCCGGCGCCGGCGTCGACTGGACCTGGCCATGGGCTATCCTATGGAGTTCATCCGCCCGCCCCAAAACTGACCGATGATCGTCCTGCTCGGCCGCGAGGCCCTCTCGCGTTTCCGCCTCGACCGGCTCGACGCCCGGTTGTCCGCCGCAGTCCGGCAGCCGCTGAGCCTGAGCTGGGCGCACTGGCTGTACTTCGTCGACGCCGACGCGCTCGGCGGCGGCGATCTTTCGCGGCTGCAGCGCATCCTTGATGCCGAACCGCTGCCCGAGACGCTGGCGCTCGATGCGCTGGTCCTGCCGCGGCTGGGGACGATTTCCCCGTGGTCGAGCAAGGCTACCGAGATCGTCTCCGGCGCCGGGATTGCGATACGCCGCGTTGAGCGCGGCCAGGGGTTTCGCTGGCGCGCAGAGGCTGCGCTCGACAAGGCCCAGCGCGCAGCGGCGCTGGAGATCCTGCACGACCGGATGACCCAGAGCTGCCTGGCGCGGATCGAAGATGCCGCCGCGCTCTACCAGGGGCAGACGCCGGCGCCCCTGGTTCACGTTGATCGCGCGCACCTGCAGCAAGCCAATGTCGCGCTCGGCTTGGCCTTGTCCGCTGACGAGATCGAGTATCTGCATCAGCGCTACGATGAACTGGGCCGCGACCCGAGCGATGCCGAGCTGATGATGTTCGCCCAGGCCAACAGCGAGCACTGCCGGCACAAGATCTTCAATGCCAGCTACCTGCTGGACGGCGAGCCGATGGCGCATTCGTTGTTCGGCATGATCCGCTACACCCAGCAGCAGTCGCCGCAGCTCACTCTGAGTGCCTACAAGGACAACGCTGCGGTGATCAACGGCTTCTCCGCGGCGCCGTTCTGCGCCAGCGAGGACGGCGTGTGGCGCGAGGGCGAAGCGGTCGATGCGGCCTTCTCGATCAAGGTCGAGACCCACAACCACCCCACCGCTATCGCGCCGTTTCCCGGCGCTGCCACCGGCTCCGGCGGTGAGATCCGCGATGAGGGCGCGGTCGGGCGCGGCGGCAAGCCGAAGGCGGGGCTGACCGGATTCTCGGTGAGCCATCTGCGGATTCCGGGCCTGGCGCGGCCCTGGGAAGCGCCGCGGCGGCTTAACCCGCAGATGGCGCCGGCGCTGGAGATCATGATCGATGGTCCGGTTGGTGCCGCCGCCTTCAACAACGAGTTTGGTCGACCGGCCCTGCTCGGCTACTTCCGCAGCTTCGAGATCAACGAGCCGGATGGCGCCGTCGTGCGCGGCTACGACAAGCCGATCATGATTGCCGGCGGTCTCGGACGCGTCGAGCCCGGCCACGTCGAGAAGCAAAGGCTGCAGCCGGGCGACAAGGTCATCGTGCTGGGTGGCCCGGCCATGCTGATCGGTCTTGGCGGCGGCGCAGCCTCGTCGGTCGGTTCCGGACAAAGCAGTGCCGAGCTCGACTTCGCCTCGGTGCAGCGCGACAACCCGGAGATGCAGCGGCGCTGTCAGGAAGTGATCGACCGCTGCTGGCAGGCCGGGGATGCCAACCCGATCGTCTCGATCCATGACGTTGGCGCCGGCGGCTTGTCGAATGCGATTCCCGAGCTGCTCCACGATGCCGGTCGCGGGGGGCTGATCGATCTTCGCGCGGTGCCCTGCGACGAGCCGGGGATGAGCCCGATGCAGATCTGGAGCAACGAGTCGCAGGAGCGCTACGTGCTCGGCGTCCACGAAGCCGATCTGCCGCGTTTCTCCGAGTGGTGTCGGCGTGAGCGCTGCCCCTTCGCGGTGGTTGGCACGGTGACCGAGGCCGAGCATCTGCGGGTCGATGATTCGCTGCTCGGCGAGCCGGTGATCGACCTGCCGATGGACGTGCTGTTCGGCAAGGCGCCGAAGATGGAACGCGACACCGCGCTGCCTGCGGCGCTTTCCTGGGCGCGGCCCGATCTGTCCCTGATCGAGCTGCAGGAGGCCGGCATCCGGGTCCTGCAGCATCCGACCGTGGCGGCCAAGAACTTCCTGGTCACCATCGGCGACCGCAGCGTCGGAGGGCTGTGTTCGCGCGACCAGATGGTAGGCCGCTGGCAGCTGCCGCTGGCCGACTGCGCTGTGACCCTGGCTGATTTCCGTGGCCGCCAGGGCGAGGCGATGGCGATCGGCGAGCGCACGCCGCTGGCCCTGCTGGATGCGGCTGCCAGCGCCCGCATGGCGGTAGGCGAGGCGCTGACCAATCTTGCCGCAGCGCCGGTGGCGTCGCTGCGCGAGGTCAAGCTCTCGGCAAACTGGATGGCCGCGGCCGCCCATCCGGGCGAGGACGCCAAGCTGTTCGAGGCAGTACGCGCGGTCGGCCTTGAGCTTTGCCCCAAGCTCGGCATCGGCATTCCGGTCGGCAAGGACTCGCTGTCCATGCAGTCGCGCTTTCCGCGCGAAGGCGTCGATGATGGCCAGGTGGTCTCGCCGGTGTCCTTGGTGGTCACCGCGTTTGCTCGCGTAGCCGATGCTGGCGCCACCCTGACCCCGGTCCTGCAGCGCGGCGAGGACACCGAGATCTGGCTGATCGGTCTTGGCGGCGGCAAGCAGCGTCTTGGCGGCTCGATCCTGGCCCAGTGCTACTCCAGCTTCGGTGGCCCGGCGCCGGATCTCGACGATCCGCAGCGCCTGCGCGATTTCTTCGAGCTGATCCAGGCTGCGCGCGCGGCCGATCTGCTGCTGGCCTATCACGACCGCAGCGACGGCGGCGCGTTTGCTGCGCTGTGCGAGATGGCATTTGCTGGCCACACCGGGCTCGATATCCAGCTCGACGGCTGGGGCGACAATCCCCATCGCGCGCTGTTCTCCGAGGAGCTCGGTGCCCTGGTCCAGGTGCATGTCGAGGATCGCGCCGCGTTCGCCGATCTGATCAACCGCCACGGCCTGACCGACTGCGCGCAGCGCATCGGCCGCCCGCTCAGCGCGCCGCGCGTTCGCGTCAGCGCGGGCGGCAAGACCCAGGCGGAGTGGTCGTGGAACGATCTGTTCAGTGCGTGGTGGGATACCACCCACGCCATCGCCCGGTTGCGCGACAATCCGATCTGCGCCGACAGCGAGCGCGAGTGGCGCGGCGAGTTCGAAGATCCGGGCCTGGTCCCGGCGCTGGGCTTCGAGCCGCAGGACGATGTCGCTGCGCCCTACATCGCCCGCGGCGAGCGGCCGCGCATCGCCATCCTTCGCGAGCAGGGCGTCAACGGTCAGGCCGAGATGGCCGCGGCCTTCACCCAGGCCGGCTTCGAGGCCGTCGACCTCACCATGACCGACCTGATCGCCGGGCGCAGCAAGCTCGACGAGTTCCGCGGCCTTGCTGCCTGCGGCGGCTTTTCCTATGGCGACGTGCTGGGTGCCGGCCGTGGCTGGGCGACGTCGATCCTCGAGCGCTCGGTCCTGCGTGACCAGTTCGCCGCCTTCTTCGGCCGCGAGGACAGCTTTGCGCTCGGCGTATGCAACGGCTGCCAGATGCTCAGCCAGCTGCGCGAGCTGATCCCGGGCGCGGCCCACTGGCCTGTCTTCGCGCGCAATCTCAGCGAGCAGTACGAAGCCCGGCTGTCCCTGGTCGAGGTGCTCGAGTCGCCGTCCATCCTGCTGCGCGACATGCAGGGCTCGAGGATTCCTGTGGTGGTCGCGCACGGTGAGGGCCGCGCCGAGTTCGCCGCGACCTCCGATCACGCCTCGGTTCGGGCCGCCCTGCGCTTTGTGGATGCCACCGGCGAGCCGGCCGAAAGCTATCCCTTGAATCCCAATGGCTCGCCCGATGGCCTGACCGGATTCAGCAGCGAGGATGGCCGGGTCACCATCATGATGCCGCACCCGGAGCGGGTGTTCCGCAGCCTGCAGATGAGCTGGGCGCCGCGCGAGTGGGGCGAGTATTCGCCCTGGATGCGGGTATTCCGCAACGCCCGGGCCTGGTGCCGGTGAAGGTGTCGCCGCTCCGCCAGTTCGTGCTGGCCGCGGCGCTGTGGCTGCCGATGGCGTTCTTTCTCTGGGCGGTGCTGTCGAGCGTGGTGGTCTGGCCGGTCGGGCGCATTGCTGGCTGGGTATTGCCCTGGCTGTTGCCGCAGGCGATTTCCGCCGTCGAGCAGGCCGGTGCCACGCTCGAGGTGGTCACCCGGCTGCAGACCGCCGGCGGCCTGCCGGGTCAGGTCGGGGTGCTGGTGCTGACCGTCAACCCGCTTATCTATGCCTGGTCGATTGCCCTGTATGCCGGTCTGGTGATGGCCACCCCGCTCGAAGCCGGGCCGCGCGTGCGGCAGCTGCTGCTGGGCGTTGCCGTGCTGCTGATGACCACCGGCTGGGGCGCCGTGTTCGACGTGCTCAAGCTGCTTGCCTTCAACGCCGGTCCGCTCGGCGCGGCGGCGATCGAGCGCGCCGGCATGGCGGCCGATGCGGTCGCGCTGGGCTACCAGTTCGGCTATCTCATCCTGCCTGCGGTGACGCCGGTGGCGCTGTGGGTGATCCAGAACCGGCAGTTCCTCGAACAGCTGGTTGGCTGGCGCGGGGAACCCGGCACCGCCGATGATGGTCCATCGCCGGCATCCGAAGCCGATCACACCGAGGAGCGCCCATGAGCGCTGCGCTGCAGGACAGCCAAACGCCGGCCGAGACGCCGGCGTCCAAGCCGCTGGAAGAGCGCATCAGCGAACAGCTGCTGGCTCGCGGCCGGCTCAAGGAGGCCGATCTCGGCCGCGCCCGGCGCCTGCTGGAGGAGTCGGGAGGCTCGCTGATCGGCCTGATCACCCGCATCGGCCTTGCCTCCGAACGCGATGTCGCCGAAGCCAGCGCCGAGGTGCTCGGCATGCCGATGATGGCGTCCAAGGACTTCCCGGAGCAGGCCCCGGCCAATGTCCAGCTGTCGGTGCGTTTTCTCAAGCAGATGCACGTCTGCCCGGTATCCGAGGACGAGCAGCACATCGATCTGCTGGTGGCCGATCCGCAGGACGCCTATCCGGCGCAGGCGGTGTCCATGGCCACTGGGCGCCCGGTGCGCTGCCTGGTCGGGATCCGCTCCGAGGTCGACGACCTGATCGAGCGCCTGTACGGCAGCGGCCGTTCGGCGATGGGCACCATCGTCGAGAACCTCTCTGAAGGCGACGGGCGCAGCGAGGACGACATCGAGCACCTGCGTGACCTCGCCTCCGAAGCGCCGGTGATCCGACTGGTCAATCTGGTGATCCAGCGCGCCGTCGAGGCGCGCGCCTCGGATATCCACATCGAGCCGTTCGAGAGCCGGCTGAAGGTCCGCTACCGCATCGACGGCGTGCTACAGGAAGTCGAATCGCCGCCGGCCGGATCGACCGCGGCGGTGATCTCGCGTATCAAGATCATGGCCAAGCTCAACATCGCCGAGCGCCGCCTGCCGCAGGACGGCCGGATCATGCTGCGGGTGCAGGGCAAGGAGCTGGACCTGCGCGTCTCCACCGTGCCGACCTCGCACGGCGAGTCGGTGGTGATGCGTATCCTCGACCGCGAGTCGGTGGTCTTCGACTTCCACACCCTTGGTTTCACCGACGAGTTCCTGCCGCGCTTCATGCACGTGCTGGAGCAGCCGCACGGCATCCTGCTGGTCACCGGGCCGACCGGCTCGGGCAAGACCACCACGCTGTACACCGCGCTGTCCAAGATCAACACCCCGGACGTCAAGATCATCACCGTCGAGGACCCGGTCGAATACCAGATCGAGGGCATCAACCAGATCCAGGCCAAGCCGCAGATCGGGCTGGACTTCGCCCAGGCCCTGCGCTCCATCGTCCGCCAGGATCCGGACGTGATCATGATCGGCGAGATGCGCGACCTTGAGACCTGCCGGATCGCCATCCAGTCGGCGCTGACCGGCCATCTGGTGCTCTCCACCCTGCATACCAACAGCGCGTCCGGCGGCATCACCCGCCTGCTCGACATGGGCGTCGAGGACTACCTGCTGACCTCGACCATCAATGGCATCCTCGCCCAGCGCCTGGTGCGCCGTCTGGAGCCGACCCATCGCCAGGCCTACCCGGCCCTGCCCGAGGTCATCGAAGAGTTCGGCCTGCGTCGCTTCACCAGCGAAGAGCCGGTGACCCTGTATCGGCCCGGTGCGTCAGCACTGACTTCCACCGGCTATCACGGTCGCACCACGATCATGGAGTTCCTGACCATGAGCGATCCGATCCGCCGTCTGGTGATGAAGCACGCCGACACCGGGGTGATCGAGGCCGAGGCCAAGGCCCAGGGCATGCGCACCATGTACGAGGATGGCCTGGTCAAGGCCCTGTCCGGCGTGACCACCCTTGAGGAGGTGTTGCGTGTTACGCAGGAAGGATAGAGCCGTGATGGGAGATTCGTCATTGGTGATTCGCGACAGCGTGTTCAGACCGAACGGGTTCGTTTTTTTGCTGGACCGAGCAAGGATGCCGCGCCCTTTGGACGCGACAGGCTGCACGAATCACGAATCACAAATCACCCATCACGGCTCCTAGATGCCCCTCTTCCGCTACAAGGCATACAGCGCGGCCGGTGAGCCCATCGATGGTGTGATGGAAGCGCTCAGCGCCGATGAGGTGATCGCCAAGCTCCAGGATGCCGGCAACCTGCCGATCGAAGCCAAGCCTGCCGATGCCGCGAGTACTGTCGGCTTGCTCGGCCTGTTCAAGCCGCGCGATGCCTTGAGCGCGGACCAGGTCCTGCAGTTCACCCAGCAGCTGGCGACCCTGCTCGGCGCCGGTCAGCCGCTGGATCGTGCGCTGCAGATCCTGCTCGATCTGCCCGAGTCGGAAGCCGCGCGCAAGGTGATCGAGCGCATCCGCGAGACCGTGCGCGGCGGTGCGCCGCTGTCGGCAGGCCTTGAGCAGCAGCACGGCATGTTCTCCAAGCTGTACATCAACATGGTCCGCGCCGGCGAAGTCGGTGGCTCCCTGCACGACACGCTGCGCCGCCTTGCCGACTACCTCGAGCGCAGCAAGGCACTCAAGGAAAGCGTGATCAATGCGCTGATCTATCCGGTGATCCTGGTATTCATGGTGCTTGGCTCGTTGGCCCTGCTGCTCGGCTACGTGGTGCCGCAGTTCATGCCGCTGTTCCAGGACATGGGCGCCGAGCTGCCCCTGCTGACCCGGATCGTGCTGTGGGTGGGCGACGCGCTCAACGCCGGCTGGTGGATCATCCTGGCCGTGATCTTCGCGATCACGGTGCTGGTGCGTCGCCAGCTGACCGACCCGCCGCGTCGCGCGCGCTTCGATACCTGGCTGCTGCAGCGCGGCCGGATCGGCGATCTGATCGCCAAGATCGAGACCGCGCGCCTGGCGCGCACCTTGGGCACCCTGCTGCACAACGGTGTGCCCCTGCTGCCTTCGCTTGGCATCTCCCGCAACGTGATGGGGAACCTTGCCCTGGTCGATGCGGTCGATGAGGCTGCCGAGGCGGTCAAGACCGGCTCGGGCCTTGCGTTATCCTTGGGCCGCAGCAAGCGCTTTCCGCGTCTGGCGCTACAGATGGTGCAGGTCGGAGAGGAGTCCGGCGAGCTGGACACCATGCTGCTCAAGGTGGCGGATACCTTCGACATCGAGGTGCGCAACACGCTGGACCGGCTGCTGGCAGCGCTGGTCCCCCTGCTCACCATCGTCATGGCCGGAGTCATCGCGATGATCGTGCTGGCCATCCTGCTCCCGATTCTTGATCTCAGCTCCGTGGTTGGATAAATATATGAACCGACATGCTAAGAATCCTTCTCGCCGCGGCCTGCGCCAGGCCGGCTTTACCCTGATCGAAATCCTGATCGTGGTCGGGATCATCGCGATCATCGGCGGCATCGTCGCCAACCGTATTTTCGGCGGCCAGGATCGCGCCAAGTGGCAGCTGGCGAAGTCGCAGGTGCAGACGCTGGCGGCCAAGATCGAGAGCTACGAACTGGACAACGGCGGTCCGCCCAACCAGCTGCAGGACCTGGTCAGCCAGCCAGGCGGTGCCGACAGCTGGCTTGGCCCCTATGCCAAGGAGGCCGAGCTGAAGGATCCCTGGGGCAAGCCCTTCGACTACCGGGTCCCGGGCCAGAACACCAAGTTCGACCTGATCAGCCTGGGCGCTGATGGACGTCCTGGCGGCGACAGCTGGAACCGCGACATCAGCAACAGCGACTGACTCCGGTGGCCGCGCGAGTACGCTCCCGGCGCGGGGCTGCGCGCGGCTTCACCCTGATCGAGATCATCGTCGTGGTGGCCCTGATCGCGGTGCTGACCGCGGTCATCGCCGCGGTGATCAGCGGTGGCCTCGGCTCGGCCAAGGTGCGCGCCGCGTCCAAGGATCTGGTTGCCGCCTTGCGCTCCACGCGGGCCATGGCCGTGGTCCAGCGTGAGTCTCAGGTGCTGGTGCTCGACGTCGAGCGCCGCGCCTACCAGATGCCTGGTCGCGACTGGGTCGAACTGCCTCAGGACATGGAGCTGTCGATGCTGACCGCGGCCCAGGAGCAGCTCGACGATGGCAAGGGGCAGATCCGCTTCTTCCCCGACGGCTCCTCCACCGGCGGCAATATCGAACTCAGCCGTGGCGAAGCGCTGTGGCGCATCGAGGTCGGCTGGCTGACCGGCGAAGTGCGGATGAATCCCGATGCCAACCGCTGAACTCGGGGGCCGGATTCGGGTCCCAAGGCCCAGAATGATTATCCAACAGCGCTCACCGGCCACGATCGCACGACACGCTACTCGCCGTGCCGCATCGCAATCCGGGTTCACCTTGCTCGAAGTGGTCGCCGCGTTCGCGATCCTCGCGCTGGGCCTCGGGCTTGCGATGCAGGCCGCCACCGGCGCCATGCAGCAAAGCCGCCAGGCCGCTGAGCACACCCGTGCCGCCCTTCATGCGCGCTCGGTCCTGGACACGCTGGGAATCGGCGAACGGCTGGAGGAGGGCAGCTATGACGGCGAGTTCCGCGATGGCTATCGCTGGTCCGCCGAGGTCAGCGAATATCTGTTCAGCGACGACGAACTGCCGCTCGGTTTCGATCCGCAGCTGAGCGCCGTGCGCCTGCTGCGCATCGACCTGACCATCGAATGGGATCGCGGCGACCGCCAGGCGCAGGCCCGCTACGCCAGTCTTCGCGCCATGCTGCCGAGCCGTCCGTGATGCGCAGGGTGGCAGGCCAGCGCGGATTCACCCTGATCGAGATCCTGCTCAGCGTCGGCCTGCTGGCCCTGGTCATTGCGCTTGCCTACGGCAGCATCCGGGTCGCCGTGCAGGCCAGCCGCAGCGGCGAGTCGCTGATCGAGCGCACCGAGGAAATGCGCACCGCGCAGGGCTTTCTGCGCCGGCAGCTGAGCCAGATGCTGCCGACGCCCTACGAACGCCTCGATGACAGCGGCGAAGAGAAACGCTTCGAGGGCGACGCGCAGGGCATCCGCTTCGTCGCGCCGATGCCGGGTTATCTGTCGCGCGGCGGGCCGCACGTGCAGGAGCTGGTCCTGGCCCGGGTCGCCGGCGGCTACCAGCTGGAGTTCCGCCACGCCCAGCTCAATGGCTTCGATCCCGCTGAAGGCTTCGACCCTGAGCAGGAGCCGGTGGTGCTGATCGATGGCATCCGCGACGGCGAGTTTTCCTTCCGTCGACTCGAGGTCGAGGGTGAGTTGTCCGACTGGATGAGCGAGTGGGACGAGCCAGCGTTGCTTCCCTTGCTCCTGCGCCTGGATCTAGAGTTCGATTCAGCGGATCGGCGCGACTGGGTCGAGTTTGAAGTCGCCGGGTTGGCTGCGTCGGCAGGCCTGGGTGGCGGGACGGGGCTGGCAGGCTCGATGCGCTTCGAGCCCGCCAGGCCGCCGGCGCGGCCCAGGGACAGCCAATGACCCGGCAGCAGCGTGGCGCCGCCTTCCTGATCGTCATGTGGCTGCTCGCCCTGCTGGCGATCATCCTCGGCGCCTTCGCCTTGCTGGCGCGCAGCGAGCGACTGCAGGCCCGGCACCTGTACGACACCACCCAGGCGCGCTACGCCGCCGAGGCCGGCGTGCACCGGGCGGTGTTCTCGCTGGCGATACCGGACCCCATGCAGCGCTGGGTGCCGGATGGGCGGCCCTATCGATTCGAATTCGGCAATGCCGAGATCGAGGTCGAGATCACTGACGAAACCGGCAAGATCGACCTCAATGCCGCCGACGCCATCGTCCTGGGTCGCTTCTTCGAGGGCTTCGATCTGCCCATGGACGAGGCCAACGCCCTGGCCGCGGCGATCATCGACTGGCGCGACCCGGACGATCTGGAAAGCCTCAACGGCGCCGAGGCCGACGCCTACGAGGCCGAAGGCCTGGACTACGGGCCGCGCAATGCGCCGTTCGAGATGATCGGCGAGCTGCAGCAGGTGCTCGGAATGAACTATGCGCTCTATGAGCGGGTCGCACCGTACCTGACGCTTTACTCCGGCCTTGCCATGCCCAACCCCGCTTTCGCTGCCGCTCAGGTCCTGCAAGCCTTGCCGGGCATGGATCCGATGCTCGCCGAGCAAGCCCTGCAGGCGCGTTTCGGCTACGACCCGCTGCTCGGCGGTGAGCCGGCCGTCCTGGCTGACGGGACGCCGCTCGTGGTCACTGCAGGCAGCGGCACGTATAGTATTAGGTCGCGTGCGCGCCTCCAGAACGGGGCCTGGACCGAGCTGGATACCGCGGTCAGGCTCGGCGGCGTGCCGGTGTCCGGGCTAGCATTCTCTGTCCTGCGCTGGCAGGACGGCGCCCTACCGTAGAGACCACGACTTGACCACGCTTCCCTTTGCCGACGCATTGACGCCGCTGCTGGGCCGCTTGAGCGCGCGCTACCAGCAGTCGCGCCTGCCGGAGTTCTTCGCCTGGTGGTTCGGTGAACTGCGCGGCCTTTTGCCGCAGCGCTGGCAGGAGTACCTGCGGGTCCAGCAGACCCATCTGCTGCTGCGCCGGCAAGCCGACGGCCTGGTCCAGGTACAAGCGGCCGAAGGCGGCGTGGTCGAGCAGGTCGGCAGCCTCGCCGCCGATGATATCGGCGAAGTGCAGCTGGCCACCCTGGTCGGCGAAGCCACCTCGCGCAATCCACGCACCCTGCTGCTGCCCGCCGATGCGGTGCTGGTGCGCAGGCTGTCCTTCCCGGCGGCAGCGGCTGGCAACATCCGTTCCCTGGTCGGCTTCGAGATCGACCGGCAGACCCCGTTCAAGCCCGAGCAGGTCGAGTTCGACTGCCGCCTGCTGCCGGCCGAGAAGGGTGCCCGCCAGGTGTCGGTGGAGCTGGCTGTGGTGACCCGCGAACGGCTCGACGCGGAACTTGCCGCGCTGGGCGACATGGCTGGACGCCTGGATGCCGTCGACGTGCTCGCAGCCAACGGACGCGCAGGCTTCAACCTGCTGCCAATCGCCCGTCGCCGACCGCACGATCACCGACCGCTGCTGATCAATCTGGCCATGCTGGCCCTGGCCATTGGCTTGCTGTTGGCCGCCATGGGCCAGCTGGTTGAAAACCGCCGCGCGGCCGTGGTCTCGCTGGAGGCCCAGGTCGAAGAGCGGCGCGTAGAGGCCCGGCGCACGGCGCAGTTGCGCAAGACCTTGGAAGAAGCAGCCACGGCGGCCAACTTTCTTTCCGAACACAAGGCACAGCGACCAACTACCATCTCCCTGCTGCGCGACCTGACCGACATCCTGCCGGACGACACCTTTCTCGAACGACTGACCATTGCCGGTCCCGACCTCAGTCTGACTGTGCAGAGTGCGTCCGCAGCCAAGCTGATCGAGCTGTTCCAGTCCTCGGCGCGGTTCTCCGATCCGACCTTGCTCGGCGCGGTGCAGCCGGATTCGCGAACGGGCAAGGATCGCGCGACGCTGACGGTCAAGGTCGCCGCTGAAACGGGAGGTTCACCGTGAGCCCCGCGCAGCGCGATCGCAGGGCGGGCCGGGCTGGCGCGGTGGCGGTGCTGCTGGCCATTCTTCTGCTGGTCTATTTCGCCGGTATCCACTGGTGGTTCACTGCGCCCTTCCTGGATGCGCGTGCGGCGTTGATCGAGGCGCGCGATCAGGAGCTGCAGCTGCGCAGCACCGCCCAATTGCGCGACGAACTGCAGCGCCGGCTGGAGGAAGTGCGACGCTTCGAAGCCGGCAATCCGGAGTTCCTCCCCGAAGGCAATTTCGATCTGGCGGCGTCGGCGATCATCCAGCGGCTTCAGGCCCTGGTCGACCAGCAGCAGGCCGGGCAGGCCTGCACACTGGTCAGTCGTTCGCCGTTCCGTGCCAATGTTGAAGAGCCCTTCGAGCGGGTCACCATCAAGGTGCGCATCCGCTGCTCGCTGGAGCATCTGGCGCCGGTGATCCACGGCCTTGAAGCGGGCAGTCCGCCGCTGTTCATCAGCGAGTTCGCGGTGATCAACCGGTCGGGTGTCTACTCGCGCCGTCAGCGCAGTCAGCAGGGCCAGGCCGATGGCCTGATCGATGCCAATTTCGATGTCTATGGCTTCCTGCGCGTCCGGACAGCCAAGGAGGAAGCATGAGTCCTGCCAGCCATCCGCTAGTTCGTGCCGGTCTGGGCGTGTTCTGCGCCTGGTCGGTGGCCGTTCTGGGCATCGTGGAAAGCGGCCTTGGCGGTCGCTACTCGCTGCATCCGGACTCCGCGCCTGATGTCAGTCTGGTACCCGAGCTCAGCCTGCAGAGCGGCGTCGGCGGCGTGGCCGGTTTCGACCAGTACGCCTCGATCGTGGAGCGCCCGCTGTTCAGCGAGGATCGCCGGCCCGAGCCTGCCGAGGATGCCGCCGCCGACGACGCCGCAGGCGTCGTGGTCAGCGACCTGACGGTGGTAGTGACCAGCATCGTGATCACCGGCGACAAGCGGATCGCCATCGTTACCGATCCGAACACAAACCGTTCGCAGACGGTCACCCTCGGCGCCTCGCTGGAAGGCGACCATGCCGGCTGGAAGCTCGCGGAACTGAATCCGCGCAGCGTGGTCTTCGAGGGCGCTTCCGGCGGACGTTCGACCCTGGACCTTCGGGTCTTCGACGGGCAGGGCGGCGAACCGCCGACCCCGATGGCCCAGCCCGCGAGCGGCGGCACGAGCGCGTCTTCGGCAGCGCTGCAGGCCGCCCAGCGCGAGGGCGGCGAGCAGAACCCCGAGGCACAAGTGATCAAGGAAGACGACAGTCCGGAAGCGCGTGCCGAACAGATCCGCCGGCGCATCGAAGAGCGCCGCCGGCAAATGCGCGAAGACGCCGAGCGGGCCAATGCCGAGCGCGGTCAATGAAGGAGAGCAAGGTGATACATCGCAATGCAATCGTGGCCGCGCTGGTGATCGTGCTTGCTGCTTGCCAGTCCGTGCCGCAGCGGCAGCCCGATCCGTTTACCGGCGAGAGCTACATTGCCCGCGCCGAGGCGCGCAGCCGCAGCGATGTCGCTGCCCGGGATGGCGAAACCATCGGCGCCGAAGGGGCGCCCGAGGCGCCGCGCATGGATGGCCCCATCGACAGCCAGCAGCCCGGCAGCGGCAGCTTCATCAACCAGGGCGCCGCAGCCAAGGCGCCACCGGCCGCCGGCGACATCGGTGAGGTGACCTTCAACTTCGAGGGCGAGTCGCTGCATGCGGTGATCAAGACCATCCTTGGCGAGATCCTCCAGCAGAACTATGTGATCGCACCGGGCGTTTCCGGCACGGTGACCTTCTCCACCGCCAAGCCGCTGCGTGGTGACCAGGCGCTGTCGATCCTGGAAATGCTGCTGCGCTGGAACAACGCCACCCTGGTCTGGCAGGACGGCCGCTACACCATCCTGCCGATTGCCCAGGCTCTGCCCGGCAACCTGACCCCGCGCACCGGGCCGGTCAGTTCGGCACGTGGCTACGAGGTCCGTGCGGTGCCCCTGCAGTTCATCTCCGCACTGGAGATGGAAAAGGTGCTCAAGCCATACGCCAAGCCCGAGGCGATCATCAATATCGATCCGGCGCGCAACATGATCATCCTCGGCGGTACCCGCGCCGAGCTGGAGAACTACCTGCAGACGGTCGAGATCTTCGACGTCGACTGGCTGGCCGGCATGTCAGTGGGCATGTACTCCCTGCAGCAGACCGAGGCCGCGGCGGTGGTTGCGGAGATGGAGAAGATCTTCGGTGAAGGCGGGCAGACGCCGATCTCGGGCATGTTTCGCTTTATCCCTTTGGAAGGCGTGAACGGGGTCATGGTGATCACCCCGCAGCCGAAGTACCTGGCGACCATCCAGGAATGGCTGGAGCGATTCGACCTCGGTTCCGGAGAGGCGGGCCAGCGGCTCTACGTTTACGACGTAAAGAACGTCAAGGCGGTAGACCTTGCCGACACGCTGAACGATGTGTTCGGTGGCGGCGGTGGCAGCAGCAGCCGCAGCTCGGGCGGCGTGGCCCCCGGCCTGCAGCCGGTGCGCATCGGTACCGCCGGCAGCGCGCAGAACCAGCGCGGCGGCATCCGCGGCAACGACGGCGCCAAGCAGGAGACCGCCGGCGATGGCGGCAATTCCGACGCACCGCGTGCTTCCGCCGGCAGCCTGAGCATCGGCGGCTCGGAAGATGTGCGCATCTCCGCGGTCGAGGAGGGCAATGCCCTGCTGGTCCGCGCCACCTCCGCGCAGTGGGAGTCGATTCGCCGGGTCATCGAGCGGATGGACGCGATCCCGCTGCAGGTCGCCATCGAGGCGCAGATCATCTCCGTTGTGCTCAGCGACGAACTGCAGTACGGCGTGCGCTGGTTCTTCGAGAACGCGATCACCGATGACACCTTCGGGGCCGGCGCTCGCGAGTTGGCTCGCAATCGCAACATCTGGGGGGATCTTGCCGGCTCGATCAGCGGCGGAAACACTTCATGGACCCTGCTCGGGCCCAACGTCGGCGCGCTGGTGAACATCGTTGACCGTGTGACCGACGTGCGCGTGCTATCAGCGCCCTCGCTGGTCGTTCTGAACAACAAGTCGGCCTCGATCAACTCGGGTACCCAGATCCCGGTCACAACTACCTCGATCAATCTGGGCACTGGCGGCACCAATACGCCGATTGCCAGCACCCAGTACATCCAGACCGGTATCACCCTGAATGTCACTCCGCGGGTCAACCCCGGCGGCCTGGTGTTCCTTGAGATCGATCAGGAAGACAGCACGGCTGGCGCCTCGGCCGACGGCGGCAATCCGCCCATCTCGCAGTCCACGATCCAGACCGAGATCGCCGTGCAGAGCGGCGAGACCGTCCTCCTTGGCGGGCTGATCAAGCAGACCGACTCCGACGGATCATCCGGATTTCCGGGCCTGTCCCGCCTGCCCGTGATCGGCGGCCTGTTCGGCAGCAAGAACCGCAGCGTCAACCGCCAGGAGCTGCTGGTGCTGATCACCCCCAAGGTCATCAGCGGTCCGCAGGACACCCGCGCGATCACTGACGAGTACAAACGCCAGTTCAGGGCCTTGACCCCGCTGGCCAAGCCTCAGCCGGCGGAGTAGATGGCGCGAAGTTTCGCTCCGGGAGTTCTGCCAACCCTGCTGGCCGCTGCCGATGATTTCCAGTGTTTGAAAAGGATTGGATGATGCACAAGTTTGCTGCCGTTCTTAGGCTGTCCCTATTCGCCCTGCTGCTTTCCCTGCTTGTGGCATGCGCCGGTGCCGGCAAGCCGGAGGCAGTCGTTCCGCCCGAGCAGCGCGCCCAGCAGCGCTGGGATGCCCTCCTGGCTGGCGACTTCACCAAGGCTTTCACCTATCTGTCTCCCGGCATGCGCTCGGAGTCGACCGCCGAGGCCTACGCGGCCCAGATGGGCGCGCGGCCGATTCGCTGGAAGTCGGCCGAGGTCCTCAGTGCCGACTGCGAGGCCGAAGGTGCGCCGGGGCTGTGCAGGGTGACCGTCAGGGTCGAGTTCACCGCGCCCGCCAGCACCCCGGGTGTCCGGCGGATGGGCGCTTCCACTGCGCTGACCGAGCGCTGGATCCTGGTCGACGGGCAATGGCATTTCGTTTCGCGCAGCGTTGCCGCAGGCCGTTAGGGAGCCTCTGAACGAGTCCAGTGCCCGGCGTTGCTACGCTGTGCGTTCGCACCAAGTCGCACGCCGTAGGCCGTGGTGGTGCGACGTTCAAGGCGGCCAGTGCGGGTGCGGGCGCACTCCGTAGCAACCCCTCGGGCCGGGATTGTGCAGCCATCCAGCTGCGTTGCGCGTCTTGGTCGTGGTACCACCACGCCCTGCGACGCGCGCCTTGCTGGCCGGCTGCACAACCTCCGGCGCGGTGCGCTGAACTTGTTCGGAGTCTCCTTGGGGCGGGCGCTTTCCGAAAGGCCCGCTGCGGCGGCTGATCGGCCGAAAGCCCGCGCCAGGCCGCCAAGGTCGGCGCTTTCCCGCCCGCATCCGAGGGGCTTTCGGGCCGCCTGTCAGAACCATCACTTCGGCTTGAAAAGGATTTCGCGGAGAGCTGGTCACGGCGTCCGTGGATGGGTTACTCTCCCGAGGCCGTGGCAGGCAGCCCAGCTTGCTTGCGGAGCCTGTAAATATTGCGTTACCCTAGTCGAGCTTGTCCGTACCTGTAAGCATGCCAAGTCGGGGAAAACCGACGTCCGGATCAGGGTCGGCTAAGCAAAGCCCTGTAAACACCTGTTAGGAGTGCTCAAATGAAGAAGAATTCGCTGACGACGGCCGTCGTCGCCGGTATTGCCGGTGTCGCTGGCCTCGCCAATGTGGCAACCGCCGTCAACATCAACCCGGACGGTCTGGGTCAGGTTCTGATCTACCCGTACTACACCGTCAACGCTGGTAACGCGACCCTGCTGTCGGTCGTCAACACCACCGACGAGACCAAGGCCGTCAAGGTCCGTTTCCTCGAAGCGCTGAACAGCCGAGAAGTCCTCGACTTCAACCTGTACCTGTCGCCGTTCGACGTGTGGACCGCCGCGGTCACCTCGTCTGACGAGACCGGCGCCGGCATCCTGTCCACCGCCGACACCAGCTGCACCGTGCCGACCATCCCGGCTTCCGGCGTTGCCTTCCGTAACTTCGCCTACACCGGCACCAACGACGACGACGGCCCGAACACCCTCGACCGTACCCGCGAGGGTCACATCGAGATGATCGAGATGGGCGTGGTGGAGGACACCAATGGTGCCGCCTTCAACGCTGCCTCCTCGTACTCGGACGCCGCCACCCACGTTGCTGGCACCCCGCTGAGCTGCCCGACCCTGGTCAACGCCTGGCGTCCGGGTGGTAACTGGGCCGCCGGTACCGGTCGCGAGAGCCGTCTGAACGTTGCGGACATCGGTGTGACCACCCCGGTTGGTGGCCTGTTCGGCGCCGCCGTGATCGCCGACGTTGCCAATGGTTCGGCGCTGTCGTACAACGCTGACGCCATCGACGGCTTCTACCGTCTGGCCACGACCACCCTGCACACCGCGCCGGGTTCCACCCTGCCGTCGCTGGCGCAGGCTGCCACGTCGCTGGGTGAGGCTGACGCCATCATCTTCGACAACGGCGACCTGGTCACCCTCGACTTCGCCAGTGGTCGTCCGGATGCGGTCTCCTCGGTCTTCATGCACGACGCGATCTACAACGAGTACAACACCGACCCGGGCTTCAACGGTGCGTCGGAGTGGGTTGTCACCTTCCCGACCAAGCGTCTGCACATCGAAGGCGCGACCCCGGCCGAGCGTCTGCCGTTCACCGACAACGTGGACGACACCGACGGTTCGGGTCAGGTCAGCCCCGGTGGCGACGCCGTCGACACCCTGGTCTTCGATCCGGATGGCTCCTGCGAGCCGATCGGTATTGCCTACTTCGATCGTGAAGAAGGCGAGCCGGAAGAGGCCGTGGGTGACGTCGACTTCTCGCCGCCGCCGCCGGATATCTTCATCCCGGGCCTGTCGCTGTGCTACGAAGTGAACGTCGTGACCTGGAACCAGCAGGCTGCCGTCACCGCGGGTGAGTCGCTGGTCCTCGGTGCGCGCACCGTGGCCCGCAACATCAACCTGACCGCTGACCTCGACGGCAACGTGTTCAACGAGGGCTGGCTGCGTATGGACCTCGGCGACGCCGACAACTACCTGCTTGACCTGGGTGCCAGCGGCGCTGGCGACATCACGGGTGCCGAGCCGCGCAACCAGCTGTTCGGTCTGCCGGTCACCGGTTTCTGGGCGGCCAACTTCGTCAACTCAGCTGCTGCCCCGGGCGTGCTGGCGAACTACTCGACCATCCACAAGCACCGCGCAAGCCGTGACTCGCGTAGCGTGACGGTGACGGGTACCACCATCACCCCGACCGGTTTCGACGCTTCCTAAGAAGTCTTTAGGTTCGTAGTCCGTGTCAACGAGACCCCCTCTTCGGAGGGGGTCTTTTTTTGTCTTCGATTTGGGTTGAAGCGGCCGCTGCCGCTACCCGCGAAGAACCCTCTGACCAGCCACGTGCGCAGCCCGTGCCAACGCGCCGTACCGCTGAAGTCGTCAGGCCCAATGTGAACCGCCCCACTCCGAGAGAATGAGCGGCGCTTCCGAGGGGGCCAATGGTCGATCAGGACACACCCGCCGCAGGCGATTCGGGGTCAAATGGGGTTCAGGATTTCGTTTGACCGCTGCGATCACGGCGGTCAGAATGTTTCAATAGATTCACTGGGAATAATCAATGAACCACGACTCGTTTGGTGCTCGCCTGCTGGGGCTGAGCGTGACCGCGCTCCTCGCTTCCGGAGCTGCGCACGCGCAGCAGAAAATCACTGTCTCCAACGGCAGCCAGACCAACAAAGAGATTCCCTTGGCCACCGGGTCGAGCGTTGCCTTCGATACCGATGGCAACCTGACCGTCGAATGTGCGCTGACCGAAGGCGTGTGCACTCCGCTTGCTGGAAACGGGGCCGGCGGCGCGCCGGGCGCGCCGACCATCGGCTCCTTTGCGCGGAACGATGGCGATTCCGACGTGCGTGCCGGTGAGTTCGTGCGCTTTACCTGGGCCAGCAGCAACGCCCTTGCCTGCGCTGCAATCAGCCAGACGGCGCCATCTGGTGCGACCGTTACCTGGGGCGGCGTCCGCAACCTCAGCAACGAGACCGGTGAAAATGTCACCGTGACCCTGCCGGGTGATTACACCTTTGCGCTGCAGTGTTTCAACTCCGCGGGCTCCAGCACGGTCTCTACGATCAGCGTGAACGTGGGCGAGAGCCAGATCATCAGCAACTGCAATCTGCCGGCCGATCCGCTGATCCAGCCCCCGGGCTGGACCCGAGAAGATGTTGCATGGGGGACCTTCTGGTCTTCGCCGGACGGGGATCCGGTGGCTAGCTTCCCGAACAGCGTATCCTTCCCGACGCCAATCAACGCCAAGAAGGGCGGCTACACGGTGGTGTCCTTCGTCTCGCCGGCGAACACCGATGTCACGATGTTCTGGGACCACTCGCAGGGACGGCCACAGGACGGCTTCGTCGGACGCCCGGCCAAGTCGATGGCGATTTCCTTCAGCCCCTGCCCCGGCGATGTGCGGCCAGTGACGAACGGGATCGATCGTTTCGCCAAGAGTGCCTGCCGCAGGCAGAGTGCCTCCGGCTCGCTCACCTGGAGCAGCAACCCGGCATTCCTGAACAGCCCGGCTGTGTGCTATCTGGAAGCCGGCACGACCTATTACATGACGGTCATTGCGGCTGATGTAACCGATGGTCTGCAGCAGGGCGAGGACACCTGCGAGAACGTGTCGGTCAGCGCAACCGAGTGCGGCGTGCAAGGCCGGCACACCAAGGTCAACTAAGCCGTTCCGACGCGCTCCCCGGCAAGGCCGATCAACGATCGGCCTTGCGTGGGGGAGGCGGAAGCGCCAAGGCGATTCCTGAGCGCTTCCACCCGCTGCGGCCAGCGATCACACGCTGGCCGCTTTGTTTTTGTTCCCGGTCGAGTCGACTCCTGGTTCCGCCGGGCTGATGGGCGTCCGGCCTTGGCTGCAATGGGAACCAAGCCGTCCGCTTGTGGTCCCAGCGACGCTCTACTGACTACAGGACCCGGCTCAATGTTTGGCCACTCAAGAATCCCTGCGCTCACGCTGCTGCTGACGACGCTCGCGCTCCCTTCCTACTCTGGCGCCCAGGAAGCCGAAGCACCGCTCCTGCCCCGCGAAGGCGCGGTAGTCGAGCGTGGCGATGCGGTCGTGGACTTCGCCTTGATCGATGCCTTCATCAGCCGCATCCCGGCTAACCGTCGGGCGGGCTACATGAATGACCCCGAGCGGATCGAGTTGATGCTGCAGGGTCTGCTGGTGCAGCTCCAGCTTGCTCACGATGCCGAGCAGCTCGGCATCGACGACGAGCCCATGGTGCGGGAAGTTCTGCGCCTTGAAAGGGCCGAGCTGCTTGCCAAGCAGCAGGTCCGGCGGATCCAGGCAACGGTTCCCGATGCCGACTTCGAGCAGCTCGCCTATGAGCGCTATCTGTCCAGCCCAAGCCTGTACACGACGATCGAGTCGCGCGATCTCCGGCATCTGGTTGTGTTCACCCGCAATCACGGTATCGAAGGCGCCCGCGCCAAGGCCGAAGCCCTGCTCGCCGAATATCGCGCAGGGGATGACGACTTCGAGACCTTCGTCCGGGAGAACTCGGAAGAGACCAGCATCGACTTGCACGGCGGCCTGCTGAACAAGGTGCCGCGGAACAAGCTGGATACCGGGTTTGCCGAGGCCGCGTTCGGCATAGAGAACAAGGGCGAGGTGGTCGGCCCGGTCAAGACCAAGTATGGATTTCACCTGATCCAGCTGGTCGAGAACTATCCGTCGGCCCGTCGCGAGTACGCCGACGTCAAGGGCGAGATCGTCGCCGAGCTCAAGCGCGAGCGTCTCGGCCGCAAGCGCGCTGAGTTCCTCGACAATCTCAAGGCAGCGGCGCCGCTGAAGGCCGACCCCGAGCTGGTCGCATCCCTGCGCACGCGCTATCTTCCGGGTGGTCCCGGGGCCGAGATTCTCGCCGAGCATGATCGTCTCGGTCAGGCCGAGGATCCGGCGGCCGAGACTACCGAGCAGGCCGCCGCGGACAAGGTCGATTGGGTCGAAGGCAGCGACGAGTAGCGATCCCGTGCGGGCAGGCGCGGTCCGGGGGAATCACTTGGGCATACAGTGGAGAGAACGCCTGGCGCTTGCGCTGCGTCAGCTGGCCGTTCTGGTGCGGATAGATTTCGCCTCACGGAGAATTCTCCGCGGCAACGGCTTGCTGCATCTGGTAGTCGTCCCCCTAGCCCAGCTCGCCGTCTATGCATGGGTGTTCGCCGGCATTTTCAAGGCCCGCGTGCCGGGACTGGACAGCTACGGCTATGTTGCCTTCCTGGCCCTGGGCATGTGGCCGTGGATCGCGTTTTCCGAAGGCGCCAGCCGGGGCGCCACGGCGCTGATCGACAACTCGGGCCTGTGCAACAAGTCGCGCATGTCGCCCTTCCTGCTGATCCTGTCCCGGGTGCTCACTTCGTTTGCGGTACACGGAATCGGCCTGCTGGTGGTGCTGGTCGCCCTGCTGCTGTTCGGGCCCTCGCTCGAGTGGAGCGGCCTTGGTGCCTACCTGCTCGGCTGGCTTGCCCTGATGCCCGCGGGACTGGCCCTGGCCATGTTCGCGGCCCTGCTGATCCTCTTCGTTCGCGATTTCCAGCAGCTGCTGCCTCTGCTGCTGACGGTGGGTCTGTTCGCATCGCCGATCCTCTACACCTCGGCCATGCAGCCGGAAGCCGTGCGCGCGCTGGCCTGGCTGAATCCTGCAGGGCAGGCGATCAGTTTCGGGCGCGACGCAATGTTCGGTCCGCTCAGCTGGCACTTTCTGGCTGAGTCGCTGGCCGGCTCTGCAGTCCTGCTGGTCCTGACCGGCTGGATGTATCGGCGCTTGCGCCCCGTCATCGTGGATTACCTGTGAGCGGCCCGCTGATCGTCGCCGAGGGTTTGCACAAGGCCTTCCCGATCCATGATCAGGGAAGGGGCAACTTCAGCGACATGTTCAGGCTGCTGCTCGGCAAGGACGTGCCCAAGGCGAGCGTTCTGTCGGACATTTCCCTGTCGGTCGCGCCCGGCGAGTCGCTTGGCATCATCGGTGAGAACGGCGCAGGCAAGTCGACCCTGCTCAAGCTGCTCACCGGGGTGCTGTGTCCGACCCGCGGGTCGGTCGATATCCGCTGCCGGGTCGGCGCCCTGATCGAGCTCGGTGCCGGCTTCGACCGCGAGCTGTCGGGCCGGCAGAACATCGGCCTTGCAGCCGGGCTGATGGGCTGGTCGCAGGGCGAAATCGCCGAGCGGGAAGAGGACATCCTCGCCTTTGCCGAACTCGGCCAGCACATCGACGAGCCGGTCAAGAACTACTCGTCCGGCATGGTCGTGCGACTGGGTTTTTCGATCATCGCCGCGGTGCGCCCGGAGCTGCTGATCACCGACGAGGCCCTGGCCGTCGGCGACGAGAGCTTCCAGAAGAAGTGCATTCGCTGGATGGAGGATTTCCTTTCCCGCGGCGGCACCTTGCTGCTGGTCAGTCACTCCATGTACCACGTGCAAAAGCTCTGCAAGCACGCGATGTGGATCAAGGACGGCCGGGTGGAAAGCTATGGCGACGTGTTCGATGTCACCCAGGCCTACCTCTCCTACCATGAGCGGAAGTCGGTCGACGGCGCGCGTCATGACATCGAGACAGGCTACTCGGGCGGCGAGTATCGAGTCACCGGCTTGCGTCTGAACGGCGCCGAGAGCGAGGCATCCTGCACGGTCGAGATGGGCCAGTCCCTGCTGGTCGAGGTCGAGGTCTACTCTCCCGATGGCCTTCCACCCAAGCTGAGTGTAGGGATCATCCGCGCAGATGGCACCCCGGTTTACGGGACGACCAGCGAGATCGATGACGTCAGGCCCGAGAGACTGGCCGAGCAGCACTTCGGCTTCGCGGTCGAAATGTCCGCCCTGCCTTTGCTGCCGGGTGACTACAGCGTGCGCCTGCACAGCCTGGACAGCGAGGGCATGCGGGTGTTCGACACCGTGGAGTCGACTTTTACGGTGATCGGCCGGACCCGCGAGATCGGCTTCGTCCGCTTGCCCCATCGATGGTCGTGAGCGCGGCGACTCGCCCGTTTGTGGTGGTGCCGGTCTACAACGCCGCCGACGCGTTGGCGGCCTGCCTTGACTCCCTGCAGCGCACCCTGACGGAAGCCGATCAGGTGCTCATTGCTGATGATGCGTCGACCGAGCACGCCGTAGTGGACCTGTGCGCGCGCTTCGCCAGTGGCTGCCACGCCCGGGTAAGCGTGGTCCGTCGCAGCCACAACCTGGGTTTCGTTGCCAACATCAATGCCGCGCTGTCGGAAACCGGAGACAGCGACGTGGTCCTGCTCAACTCGGATACCGAGGTCAGCGCGGGCTGGCTGGATCGCCTGAGCGAGGCAGCAGCCTCCGACCCCAGGATCGCTACTCTGACCCCTTGGTCGAACAACGCCGAGATCTGTTCGTTTCCGGAGCTGTGCAGGGCAGCTGCCATGCCTGACGCAGCGCTGCGCGAGCGCATCGCGAAGGCCACGGCCTCGCTGTCCGACCTGCCACTGCCCGATCTGCCGACCGGAGTCGGCTTCGCGATGTACATACGGCGCGCGGCCTGGCGCAGCCTGGGCGGATTCGACGGGGCGACCTTCGGCCGAGGCTACGGGGAGGAGAACGATTTCTGCCTGCGCGCCGCTGCCCATGGCTGGCGCAATGCGCTGTGCGCGACCGCCTACGTTGCCCATCAGGGCGGCGCTTCGTTTTCGCAGGTCGGCCTGAAGTCGGGCGGCGAGAACCTCAGGCGCCTGCTCGCCCGCTACCCGCACTACAATGCGCGGGTTGCAGAATTCATCGTTCGCGATCCGCTCAAGCCCTATCGGGAGCGCCTCGCTCAAGCACTCGCGGCTGGGTAAACGCCGCCACTTGCTGGTGTTGTCATCGGAATGTCAGAGCCACAGCTGGAATTCACCGGGGAGCGATTTACCCCCGAATGCGTGCGCGAGATCTGGTACGAGCACGTTCATCGCTATGCCTTCGCTGCCTCGCTTGCCGCCGGCAAGCGGGTGCTCGATGCAGCCTGCGGCGAGGGCTACGGCAGCGCCTTGCTGGCCTCGCGTGCGGCCTTCGTGCAGGGCGTGGACCTGTCTGCCAAGGCAGTCGCGCATGCCCGGGAGCGCTACGGCGAGCTCTCGAATCTGGCTTTTTCCGAGGCTGACGTCACCGCCTTGGCCGACCAGGCCCAGGGCCCTTTCGATCTGATCGTCAGCTTCGAGACCCTGGAGCATGTCGAGAGCCAGGAATCCATGCTTGACGGATTCGCGGAGCGTCTGGCGCCCGACGGCATCCTGCTGATCTCCACCCCGGACAAGCGGGTCTATTCAGACCTCACCGGACATGCCAACGAGTTCCACGTCCGCGAGCTGTACCGCGAGGAATTCCAGGAAATGCTGGGCCGACGGTTCGCCGCTCTGCGCATGCTCGGACACAAGCTGCTGTTCCAGTCGGTGATCTGGGACGCGGAGCGCGACGGCCACTGGTCGGCGACGACGCACGGGGCGCAAAGCGCCGGTCTGGGCTACGAGCCCGTGTACTGGATCGCTGCCTGCTCGCGAGACGCCGGTGCGCTGAAAGCGTTGCCGTCGCTTGACCTGTTTGGCGACCAGGCCGAGAGCGTGTATCGCCACTACGACCACGAAGTGCGCAAGAACATGCAGGCTGGCATGCGCATACAGGAGCTGGAGCAGGAGATTGCTGCGCTGCGCGAGCAGCTCGGCGGCAACCCGGACGAAGCAGACAAGGAGTCACGATGAATACACCAGTCGTTCCCGCGCAGGCCTCTACCCGGCCTGTCGATCCCGGTCAGCCGCTGTTCGCTTCGATCGAGGGAAGTGCCGGCCGGCTGGGGCCCGACGAAGTCGTGTTCTTCGACCCCGAACGCAAGCAGTCCCACGTCATGACCCTGCAGGTGCTGCAGGCGCTGGACGTGTGCCGCGAATTCCAGCCGATGGACCTGCATGTGCGCCGGGTTGCCGAGCAGATGCCCGGCCTCAAGGGGCAGGAGGCACCGGTGCGCCGGGTGCTCGAAGGCCTGGCATCGCGCGGCTTGCTGGTCTCCGACGATGCCTGGCTGAGGCGCTTCGACGAGCAGCCGGCCCTGCAGCAGGCGCCGCTCGGCGGCCTGTTCATCCGCGCCTGCAATCGACCGGAACAGCTGCATGCCCTGCTGGAAAGCCTGATCGAGCATGACCGCCGCTTCGGTCTGCCCACGGAGGTGATCGTGGTCGACGACTCGACCGATCAGGATGCCGCGGCGACGCACCGGCAGCAGCTCGCCCATTTCGGTGAGCAGGTAACCGTCTCCGCGCGCTACGTAGGCCGCGAGCAGTGGGATCGAATCATCCAGCAAATCGATTCCCGGGTCGGACCCGCAGCCGGCGCACTGCTTCGGCGCAGCGAGGGCTATGCCGGACGGCGCGGCGGCGGCATCGGCAAGAACCTGATCTCCCTGCTCGCTGCGGGCCGGCGCTACATGCTGCTCGACGATGACTTCCTGTTTCCACTGCGCCGCCATCCCGAACATGTCGCTGGCGCGGCGTGCGCGCCGCTTGGCTGGGCAGTGCGCACCTTCGGCTCGGTAGAGGCCGCCCTGGCATCGGGTGTGGACCCCGAGGGTGACGTGCTGCAAGAGCATCTGGACATTTGCGGCCAGTCGCTTGGATCGCTGCTGCGCAAGCATCCCGGCATGCGCCTGGAGCGCCGCGCTCTGGTGGGCATGGCGCCGAGCAAGCTGCCCTGGCTCGATCCTGGCAGGCGCGTGCTGAGCACGGTCAACGGCCACCGCGGACAGAGCGGCGCGTCGGGCATCGGCTGGGTCTTTCTGCTCGACCAGCAGGCACGCGCCGCGCTGTGCCAGTCCGATGACAGCTGGCGCGCGCTGTCGGCTGACCCGCCGGTCTGGTGGGGGAGCAGCCGTTACCAGATCTCGGACGGCGGGTCGTTTACGCCGTTTGCGGTGGACAATTCGCGCATGCTGCCGCCGACCAGTGCCTTCGGTCGCGGCGAAGACGCCCTGTTCAGCGCCCTGTGCACGGTGGCCTACGCGGATGTCGTGCAGGTGGACATGCCCTTCGCCATCGGCCACAAACAGGAAGCTGCGCGCGGTCGCCAGGAACTGCTCGGCAAGCCGGAGACGCCGGATATCAACCATTGTCTTGGCGAGCTGGCTCGGCACGTGCAAGGTGACCTTTACGGCGCCGGCCCGGATCAGCGGCTGGGCGTATTCACCGCCAAGCTGGAGGATCTGGCTGCAGGCAGCGAAGCAGGCGTCCTGTCCTACCTCGGCGAGTACCTGGCCTACCGCCGCTCCCTGCTGATCGAGAAGATGCAGGCCGTCGCCACCTCGGACAAGAGCCTGCCGCAGGCCTGGCGCAAGGACATGGCGTCCCTGGTCGAGGTCAATGCCAAGGCCCTGGTAGAGCGCGGCACTCCCCGTCTGGCGGGTTGGGCCTCGGATGCCAGCAAGGAAGGCTGCGTGGCGGCGTTCCGCCAGGAGGCTACCGCGCTGTGCCAAGGCCTGCGCAGCTGGCCGGCGGCCTGGGAACTTGCCCGCGAAGAGTCAGCAGGGTGGCTGGGCGAGGAAGCTTGAGCGCCGACGCCGCGCGCTGTCATGTGGTCATCGTCACCCATAACAGCGAGTTTGGTTTTGCTCGCTGCATCCGGGCGCTGCAGCAGCAGGTCGGGCTGACTCTCGACATCGTGGTTGTCGACAACGGCTCGCTGGTCGATCATGCGACGTTGCTTGAGGACGCGGGCGGGATCCGCTGGCTGCGCAATCAGGGCAATCCGGGCTTTGCCGTGGCCTGCAACCAGGGCGCAGCCCTGACTCGCTGCGAATGGCTGCTGTTCCTCAATCCGGACTGTCTGCTTGGTCCGACGGCGGTCGCGGATTTGCTGCGGGTGGCACACAGCAGGGCGGGCGAGGGCCTGCTGGGCGCCCAGCTGCTGGAGTCCGATGGCAGCCCGCAGCCTGCTTCACGGCGGCTTGCGCCGCGGCCGCGCCAGCTGCTCGGCGGGCGCCTCGACCTGCCCACTCCTGACTGGGGGTCGGATGGCGCCGCCGCGCCCGAGTTCGAAGCGTTGGAAGGCGTGTCCGGCGCGCTCATGCTGCTGCCGCGCGAGCTGTTTGTTGAGCTTGGCGGCTTCGATGAAGGCTACCGCCTGCACTGCGAGGATCTGGACCTGTGCCGGCGGGTGCGGGAGCACGGCGCCTGGGTCGGCATTGCTCCGCGCGTTCGCGTGCAGCATCTCAAGGGCACCAGCAGCCGGCGTCGGCCGTTCTGGGTGGAGTGGCAAAAACACCGCGGGATGTGGCGCTACTACAGCAAGTTCGACCGCGCCCGGTCGCCGTGGTGGGTCAGCCTGTCGATCGCACTCGGGCTCATCGCGCACTACCCATGGGCGGCGCTGCGCGCGGCCTGGCGTGCCCGTCAGCCGATCAGCTGAGCGCTGCCGCAGCGCGCCTGCGCGACCGCGGCAACTCGGGCCTGGCTACTTCAGCGCCTTGAAGCGCAGGCGATGCGGGCCGGCGGCCTCGCTACCCAGGCGGCGCTTCTTGTCTTCCTCGTATTCGCGGTAGTTGCCCTGGAAGAACTCGACGTGCGAGTCACCCTCGAAGGCGAGGATGTGGGTCGCGATGCGGTCGAGGAACCAGCGGTCATGCGAGATCACGAAGGTGTTGCCGGGGAACTCCAGCAGCGCATCTTCCAGCGCGCGCAGGGTTTCCACGTCGAGGTCGTTGGACGGTTCGTCGAGCAGCAGCACGTTGCCGCCCTGCAGCAGGGTCTTGGCCAGGTGCAGCCGGCCGCGCTCACCGCCGGACAGGGTGCCGACCAGCTTCTGCTGGTCCTGGCCCTTGAAGTTGAAGCGGCCGATGTAGGCGCGTGACTGGATCTCGACGCCGTTGATGTTGAGGATGTCGCTGCCGCCGGAGACTTCCTGGAAGACGTTGTGGTCGCCTTCCAGCTTGTCGCGGCTCTGGTCGACATAGGCCAGCTTGACCGTCGGACCGACCACGATCTCGCCGCTGTCGGGCTTCTCAAGACCCATCAGCATGCGGAACAGGGTCGACTTGCCGGCGCCGTTGGGACCGATGATGCCGATGATCGCGCCGGGCGGAACGATGAAGCTCAGATCGTCGATCAGCAGGCGGTCACCGTAGCTCTTGCTGACGTTCTTGAACTCGACCACGTTGTTGCCCAGGCGCTCGCCCGGCGGGATGAAGATCTCGTTGGTTTCCATGCGCCGCTGGTAGTCGACCGACTGCAGCTCTTCCAGCCGCCCCAGGCGCGCCTTGCCCTTGCTGCGTCCGCCCTTGGCGTTCTGACGGGCCCACTCCAGCTCTTTCTGGATCGCCTTCTGACGGGCCTTTTCCTGGCCCTCTTCCTGCTTCAGGCGCTCGTCCTTCTGCACCAGCCAGTCGGTGTAGTTGCCCTTCCACGGGATGCCGCGGCCGCGGTCCAGTTCGAGGATCCACTCGGCGGCGTTGTCGAGGAAGTAGCGATCATGGGTGACCGCCACCACGGTGCCGGAGTAGCGGGCCAGGAACTGCTCCAGCCATTCCACCGACTCTGCATCCAGATGGTTGGTCGGCTCGTCCAGCAGCAGCATGTCGGGCTTTTGCAGCAGCAGGCGGCACAGCGCTACGCGGCGCTTCTCGCCGCCGGACAGGTTGCCGATGATGGCCTCCCAGGGCGGCAGGCGCAGCGCATCGGCGGCCACTTCCAGCTGGTTTTCCAGGGTGTGTGCGTCGCCGGCGGCGAGAATCGCCTCCAGGCGCTCCTGCTCCTTGGCCAGAGCATCGAAATCGGCGCCGTCCTCGGCATAGGCGGCGTAGACCTTTTCCAGCATCGCCTGGGCCTGCAGCACTTCACCCACGCCTTCCTCGACCGCTTCGCGAACGCTCTGCTCGGGGTTGAGGCGCGGCTCCTGTTCCAGATAGCCGACCTTGATCCCCGCCTGGGGACGCGCCTCGCCGACAAAATCCTTGTCCACGCCGGCCATGATCCGCAGCACGGTCGACTTGCCTGAGCCGTTCAGTCCGAGCAGGCCGATCTTCGCGCCAGGGAAAAAGGAAAGTGAGATGTCCTTGATGATCTGGCGCTTCGGGGGTACGACCTTGCTCACCCCGTTCATGGTGTAGATGTACTGCATGGCTTTCGCGTCGACCTTGTCGGAGGGCCGCCGCAGAAAGGGCAGCCGAAGAAGGGCGCACATTATCTACGAAAGGCCGCACAGCGGCCATTTGCCAGCGGCGAAGCGCTTGTTTTCATCGCTGGCATCGACCCCGGCGCAGCCGTACAGGGCCCGCCGAACGTGGCTCAGGGCCGTGCGGGGGCGCATCCGGCAAGGGTCCGGCCTGACCGGGAGGAGGGGCCATTTGCGCAAGGCCGGGGGGCGATCGGGTACCCTATCCTGCTGATTCCCGACCTGGTGATGGCCCGATGGTAAGCCCTGTCACGAAGATTGCCGAATACGATCCCGAGCTGGCCGCGGCGATGGCCGCCGAGCTGCAGCGTCAGGAGGATCATGTCGAACTGATCGCCTCGGAAAACTACGCCAGCGAGCGGGTGATGGAGGCACAGGGCAGCGTGCTGACCAACAAGTACGCGGAAGGTTACCCGGGCAAGCGCTACTACGGCGGCTGTGAGCACGTCGACGTCGCCGAACGGCTGGCGATCGAGCGGGTCAAGCAGCTGTTCGGCGCCGACTACGCCAACGTGCAGCCGCATTCCGGCTCACAGGCCAATGCCGCGGTGTATCTGGCACTGCTCAGCCCCGGCGACACCATTCTCGGCATGAGCCTTGCGCACGGCGGGCACCTGACCCACGGCGCCAAGGTCAACTTCAGCGGCAAGCTGTTCAACGCCGTGCAGTACGGGGTCGATGAGAATGGTCTGATCGACTATGCCGAGGTCGAGCGCCTGGCCCAGGAGCATCGGCCGAAGATGCTGATCGGCGGCTTCTCGGCCTACTCGCAGATCATCGACTGGGAGCGGATGGCGGCGATTGCGAAGTCGGTCGATGCCTACTTCTTCGTCGACATGGCCCATGTTGCCGGGCTGGTTGCTGCCGGCGTCTATCCGAATCCGGTGCCGCACGCCGATGTGGTCACCTCGACCACCCACAAGACGCTGCGCGGGCCGCGCGGCGGAATCATCCTTGCCCGCGCCAATGAGGCGCTGGAGAAGAAGTTCCAGTCGCTGGTCTTCCCCGGTACCCAGGGCGGCCCGCTGATGCACGTCATCGCGGCCAAGGCGGTGGCCTTCAAGGAGGCGTTGGAGCCCTCGTTCAAGACCTACCAGCAGCAGGTAGTGAAAAACGCCCAGGCGATGGCCGCGACGCTGATGCAGCGCGGCTACAAGATCGTCTCCGGCGGCACCGAGAATCATCTGATGCTGATCGACCTGATCGGTCGCGATGTGACCGGCAAGGATGCCGAGGCTGCGCTCGGCGAAGCGCATATCACGGTCAACAAGAACGCGGTGCCGGGCGATCCACGCTCGCCTTTCGTTACTTCCGGTCTGCGCATCGGTACGCCCGCGGTAACCACCCGCGGCTATGACGAGAAAGCCTGCAGCGATCTGGCCGGCTGGATCGCCGACGTGCTCGACGCGCCCTCCGATGCGGCCGTGCTGGCGCGGGTGCGCGACGCGGTGACCGCGCAGTGCCGTGCGTTCCCGGTGTATGGCTGACTGAACGTGATTGGTGATTTGTGATTCGTGATTCGACAGTGCGGATCTCTTCGGGCCGGTTCGGCGGCTCTTCCCCGATCACGAATCACGAATCACGAATCACGGCCCCCTGATGCACTGCCCCTTCTGCCAGCACGAGAACACGCGGGTGATCGACTCGCGGGTGGCGGATGAGGGGTCGACGATCCGGCGGCGCCGGGAGTGCGAGTCCTGCGGCGAGCGCTTCTCGACCTTCGAGACTGCCGAGATCAAGCTGCCGAGCATCGTCAAGAGCGATGGCCGGCGCGAGCCCTTCGACGAGCGCAAGCTGCGCACCAGTTTTGATCGCGCGCTGCAGAAGCGCGCGGTGCCGGCAGAAAAGATCGAACACGCGGTGCGCGAAGTGATCCGCGCCCTGCGTCTGGCGGGTGAGCGCGAACTGCCCTCGCTGCGGGTCGGCGAGGGCGTGATGGCCGAGCTCAAGAAACTCGATCAGGTGGCCTATGTGCGTTACGCCTCGGTGTACCGCAGCTTTGAGGATGTTCAGGCGTTCCGCGAAGAGATCGAGAGGCTCGAACGCGACCTGCCCTCGCTTGAAGGCTTGCAGCTGCCCCTGCTCGATGCGGTCGAGAAGGCCCGCAAGTGAGCGCGCCGCTCTGGATCCGCCCGCTGGCCAAGCGGCCGGAGTGGGTGGAGTCGCTCGCCAACTGGCACTACGAGGAATGGGGTGGCCTGTACGGCGCGGCCTGGTCGCTGGCCCTGTGCCGGCAGGAACTGCAGCGGCACGCCGCGGCCCCTGGCTGCCCGGGCACCTGGGTTGCCGAGGAGGTCGGTGTACTGATGGGCTCGGTCAGCGTGGTTGAGAAAGATGCCGACGAGCTTTCCGAGGTGGCCGGCCCTTGGCTTGCCAGTCTTTACGTGCGGCCCGCCGCGCGCGGTCGCGGGCTAGGTCGCGCTTTGATTCGCGCGGCCGAGGCAGCGGCCCGCGAGGCCGGCTTCCCGCGGCTGTGGCTGTTTACCCTGGAACACACCGAGCTTTATCGCGCGCTGGGCTGGCAGCTGGACCACGTCGCTAGGGTGCAGACAACGCCGGTCACCGTGATGCACCGCGATCTGGTCAGGCAATGAGCGGATTCAGCAGCTTCGATCACGCCTGCATGGCCGAGGCGCTGCGGCTTGCCGAGCTGGGACTGTGGACCACCGATCCCAATCCCCGCGTGGGTTGCGTTGTTGCCCGCGAAGGCGAGATCGTCGGCCGCGGCTGGCATCAGCGCGCCGGCGGCCCGCATGCCGAGGTGTTCGCACTGCGCGAGGCCGGTGAGCAGGCGCGCGGCGGCACCGCCTACGTGACCCTTGAACCTTGCGCCCACCACGGCCGCACCCCGCCCTGTGCCGATGCGCTGATCACTGCCGGAGTGGAACGGGTGGTGGTGGCAGCGCATGATCCGTTTCCGCAGGTGGATGGCAAGGGCAGCGCGCGCCTGCGCGACGCCGGCATCGAGGTCGAACATGGCCTGATGGAGGCTGCGGCGCGCGAGCTGAATCTCGGATTCTTCTCACGCATCGAGCGCGGCCGGCCCTGGCTGCGACTGAAGCTGGCCTGCTCGCTGGATGGGCGCACCGCGCTTGCCAGCGGTGAGTCGAAGTGGATTACCGGCGAGGCCGCGCGCGCCGACGTGCAGCGCTGGCGCGCGCGCAGCGGCGCCGTGCTGACCGGCAGCGCCACTCTGCGCGCTGACGACCCGCAGCTCACTGCGCGGGTGGCGGCTGAGTGCCGTGCACCGGTGCGGGTGGTGGTATGTGGCAGGTCAGGTGTGCCGATCGGCGCGCGGATGCTCGCCGACGGTCTGGCCCCGATCTGGCTTGCCGGCCCGCCCGGTGCGCTGGACGAGGTGCCCGGCTGCGAGCGAATCGAAGTGCCGGCGCGCGGACGGGGAATCGATCTGGCTGCCCTGCTGCGGGTGCTCGGTGAACGCGGCATCAACGAAGTCCAGGCCGAATGCGGCGCGCGCCTTGCTGGCGCCCTGCTGGGTGAAGGAATGGTCGACGAGCTGCTGCTCTACCAGGCGCCCTGTGTGCTCGGAAGCGGGGCGCGGCCGCTGTTCGATGACATCGATCTCACCGCCATGCTGCAACGCTATCGTTTCAAGAGCGTCGACCTTCGCCCCTGCGGCGATGACCTCCGCTGGCGCCTGCGCCCAGCCGCGGCGCAGGACCAGACCAGCAAGGAAACTCCATGTTCACCGGATTGATCCAGGGCGTCGGCCGGGTGGCCGCGCTGGAAGCCTTGGGCGGCGACGTCCGCCTGCATATCGAGGTTGGCAGCCTGCCGTTCGACGCCGTCGAGCTGGGCGAGAGCATCGCGGTCAGCGGCTGCTGCCTGACCGTGATACGCCACGACGCCGACAGTTTTGCGGCCGACGTCTCGACCGAGACCCTGGCCTGCACCAGCCTGGGTGGCTGGCAGCCGGGCCAGGCGGTCAATCTGGAGCGAGCCATGCTGCCGACGACGCGGTTTGGCGGGCACATCGTATCCGGGCACGTCGATGGCCTCGGCCGGGTGCTCTCGATCCATGACGATGGACGCGCCCAGCGCTGGCGCTTTGCCGCGCCGGGCGAGCTGCTGCGCTACATCGCGCACAAGGGGTCGATCGCCGTCGACGGTGTCAGCCTTACGGTCAACGCGGTCGACGTCGAGGGCTTCGAGGTGGCACTGATCCCGCACACCGTGAGCCACACCCGATTCGGCGAAACCGGTGTCGGTGACCCAGTGAACCTGGAAGTCGACCTGATCGCGCGCTATGCCGAACGCCTGCTCCAAGCGAGGATGGAACAATGAGTTTTGCACCGATCAACGAGCTGCTGGAAGAGCTGCGCCAGGGTCGCATGGTGGTGATCGTCGATGACGAGGACCGCGAGAACGAGGGCGACCTGATCATGGCCGCCGAGCTGGTCAAGCCCACCGACATCAACTTCATGGTCACCCACGCCCGTGGCCTGGTCTGCCTGTCGATCACCCGCGAGCGCGGCAAGCAGCTGGGGCTGGCGCCGATGGTCCAGCACAACCGCTCGCAGCACCACACCAATTTCACCGTGTCGATCGAGGCCGCCGAGGGCGTGACTACCGGCATCTCGGCCTATGACCGGGCGCACACCATCCGCACCGCGGTGCGCCCTGATGCCGCGCCGGAGGACCTGCACCAGCCCGGCCACATATTTCCGCTGATGGCCCAGCCCGGCGGCGTGCTCAGCCGCGCCGGCCACACCGAGGCGGCCAGTGACCTCGCTCGTCTTGCCGGGCTTGAGCCGGCCGGCGTGCTGGTCGAGATCCTCAACGAGGATGGCAGCATGGCGCGCCGCCCCCAGCTTGAAGTGTTTGCCCGCGAGCACGGCCTGAAGATCGGCTCGATCGAAGACCTGATCCGCCACCGGCTCGAAACCGAGCACACCATCGAGCGGGTCGA
The DNA here is from genome assembly GCA_964350895.1 of uncultured Lysobacter sp. GTDB lineage: Bacteria > Pseudomonadota > Gammaproteobacteria > Xanthomonadales > Xanthomonadaceae > Pseudomarimonas. The sequence continues at coordinate 5,745 of CAYGMG010000002.1, read as the reverse complement.
CTCGCGCGAGATCGACACCGAGCACGGGCCGTTCACCCTGCACAGCTACCGGGACCGCCTCGGCGGCGCCTTGCACTTTGCCCTGGTCCGCGGCACACCACAGGCTGATTCACCGACCCTGGTTCGGGTCCACGTCAAGAATCCGCTGGCCGACGTGCTGCGCTGGCGGCGTGCCGACTTCGGGCTGCCGCTCGGGCAGGCGCTGGAGATCATCGCCAACGAAGGCTGTGGCGTGCTGGTGGTGCTGGCCGAGCAGTTCGAGCCGGAGGCGCTGCTCGCCCGGGTCCGCGAGGAGCCAGCCCCGGCCAAGGCCGGCCGCGAGGGCGCCCTGCAGCAGTGGCGCCGCAATGGCGCGGGCGGGCAGATCCTCGCCGACTTGGGCCTTGGCAAGCTCACCGTGCTCGGCACCCCGCGCCGGCAGGTTGGCCTGGCCGGCTACGGGCTGGAGATCGTCGGCTACCGAGAGTACGCCAAGGGCTGAGCCCGTCGCCTCAGTCCCCGTCGCACAGGGCGGCAAGCAGCCGGTGTGCGTCCACGGGTGGGCAGCTGCCCTTGGAACACAGTTGCGCGCCTATGCTCAACGCGTGCTCACCCACCAGCTGACTGATGAATACGGCCTCGCCCAGGGCCCGGCCGCGATGCGGCACACGGTGAATCCACACGTCCACCCCTTGGTCTGCGGAGGGGACACCGCGCCATCCCTCGCGAGCGCGCAAGCGTCGGCCGTCCCGACAGCGGTGCACGATGTCGCTGTGGCGAGCGCCATCGGGCAATGCGAAGACCTCGCTCGCCTCGGTGGGGTGCAGGGTGTCCGCACCTGCACCGCCGTCGAGGAAGACCACCCGCTCCGGCCATTCGATGGCCAGCGCCAGGGTCTGCGCCTGCAGTCGACCCAGGTCGCTTAGCTCACGATCCGACTGAAAGGTTCGGCCGTCCGGTAGCGGGTGATCCTCGTAGGTGCCAGCGTCCAGTTGCGCATGGACAGGCAGGGCCAAGGCCGCGCAGGACAGGGCGGCGAGCAGGGAGTGGAGTTGCTTCATCGTGGATCTCCTTACGGGTTCAATGACAAGATCATTCGAAGCCATCGCCGAAAACTCGGCTGAGGTCGAGCTCGAAGGCGCCGACGTCGCAGCGCGCGGTGCCATCCAGATCGCCATCCGAAGGCCGCGGCGTGCGCAGGGTGTCGGTGGCGGTGCAGCGGCTGAAATCGCCGTCGTCCGGCGCCAGGGCTACGCCGGCGTCGAGCGCGTCGCTGTTCTCGCCCAGCTCGACGAAGGCGATGCCGCGATCACTGAAGCCGATCGCGATGAGATCAGCATTGACCAGGTTGGCGCCGCTGGCGTCGAAGGCGGTGCAGCTGCCGTCGGCAAACAGGTTGGCCCCGCCGATCACCACCGGGCCGGGCGCCAGGCTGATAGCGCAGGCCGCCGCCGCGCCGGTCGGTCCACCATTGACCTCGCTGGCCAGCTGCGCGAACAGGGTGCTATGGGTGTCCTGGATGCGCGCCCCGCGCACGCTGAGGTGCGCGCCCGGACGGTCCACGCTGGAATCGCCGGCGACGTTTGCCTGATAGGTGACATTGCGCTGGCGCAGGATGGCGGTCGTGCCCTGCACGTCGACTGCGCCAGCTTGGCTCGCCTGGTTGCCGATGAAGCTGACGCTGCCCAGGCTGAGCCGGGTCGCCGCCTGCAGGTTGGGAGCAGAGGCATGGATCGCGGAACCGAACGCCGCGGCATTGCCCAGGAAGCTGCTGCGGGTGATGTCCGCCTCGGGAATCCGCGTATGCACGGCGCCGCCAAGATCAGCGCGGTTGCCTTCGAAGGCCACCTCGTCGAGCACCAGCCGGCTGGGGCTGCCGAATTGCAGCAGACCGATCGCGCCACCGAAGCTGCCCGAGGGGGTGGGCGCGGAGTTGGCGAGGTTGCCGCGGAACAGGCTGCGGCGGATGGTGAGGGTGCCGATCGCGTGTGACAGCGCGCCGCCGACCGCGCCGTCCGGCGAGAACACCCGGTTCTCGGTGAACTGGCTGTCCTCGATGGTCACCGTGCCGTTGAGCGCGACTGCGCCGCCAAACGCGCTGTCGCTGCTGCGCAGCTGCTGGCAGTCCGACATGCGCACGCGCGTCAGCGTGATCTCTGCGTTAAGGGGCAGGGCGATGCCGTCCAGGCAACCGGGTCCGCTGTCCGAGCCGCCCTGAGCCAGGTCGACATCCTGCAGGGTGAAGCGCAGCACCGACTCGGCCAGCCGCAGCAGGGCGACGTTGTTGGGTACCGCCGACTCGATGCGCACCCGCTCGCCGTCAAAGCCGATAGCCGGTCCGATGATCGACACATCGGGATGGCTGATCGTCGGCGCATCCAGGCTGGCGCTGATCGTACGGCTGCCTTCCGGCAGCTGGAGCAGGATGCGAACCGGCGTGTTGGGGTCGCCGGCGTTGGCGCTGTCGATCGCCGCACGCAGCGAGCCGGGGCCATCGTCGGCCGCGCTGCTGACCACGATGTCGAGCGCCGCCGCGGGCGCTGCGGCGATCAGCAAGGTCAGCGCAGCGGCGAGGCTGTGGCGGGGGAATGGCATGTTCATTCCGCGATCCTCCGGCTGATGCGCTCGGCAAGGGCCAGCGCGGCGCTGCGCTCGAAGCGCTCCGAGCCGGCCAAGGTCAGCATCCAGTGCGCGTCGGCCCAGCTCAGCGAGTCCCCCTGCGCGCTCAGCGCGGCGGGCTGGTCGGCGACGCGCAGGTCAAGATCGGCACCCGCCTCGCCCAGTCGGCCAAGCTGGCGCTGCACACGCGCGGCGTCCTTGGCCGGATGCAGGACCAGGCGCAGCGAGCGCTGGCCGGCCTTGTCGACCAGCAGGCATTCGGATTCGCGTCGGCCGGTGCGTGCCTCGCGGGACAGGGTGGTGTTGCCGGGCATGCCGGGATACAGCTGCGACAGCGCGCCGGTTTCGACCAGGGCACAGGGATCCGCCAGCCAGCGCTCGGCGGGCGAGGCAAGGGCGGCGGCAGGAAGCAGACAACAGAGCAGCAGGGCACGGCGCATGGCGCACTCCATGGGGACTTGATTCGGAGTACGCGAAAGCCGAGGGGGTAGCGTCACGCGGGCAGGTTGACTGGCCTCTGCCCAATGCCAGGCCGGCCTTGCGACTGGGGATGACGCTGAATTCCCGCGTTCTCCGTACTCCGGTACAGACGACCAAGATGCCCGCCATGAATTGCCTGTACGCGCCGGGCCCGCCTTGATGTACGGACTGCTGGCCAGCGGACTGGACTGGCTCACTCACCCTTAAAGAAGAAGGATTCCGACCGTGAAGACCTCTTTCCTCCTGAGCACGATGCTGTGCTGCGCACTGCTGCTTGGCTGTTCGAGCGAAGCGCCGTCCGCCGCGACTAGCGGCGGCAGCGCCGCCACGCCCGCGCAGTCAGCAGGTGCCGATGACACCCTCCAGGCGAAGTTCGACCTGGAACAGCAGCTGCGCCCGTTCAAGCGCGATGCCCGCGTCTACGAGGATCCGCAGGTGCTGGCCGCGCTCGAGTCCACCGGTCAGGCACAGACCGCCTGGGTGCAGGCCCGCGACGCGCATCCCGCGCTCTTGCCATTGGTCGAGAAGGCCAACGGCCTGATGAGCCAGGCAACGCGCGAGGCCCAGACCGGCGATTCGGCGGTCGCGAAGCGACTGGCTGGCGAAGCCGCCGCGGCCAAGGTCGCGCTGGAGCAGGCAAGCCTGCAGCAGCCGGATCTCGCGCCATTGAATCAAGCCCGGCAGGACGCCCAGCGTGCCGTCGAGCGAGCGGAAATCGAGGCGCTCAAGCGCATCCCCGAAGCCCGCGAACTGGCGCAGCAGCTTGAAGCGCTGCTGGATGCCGGGTGACGCTGGCCGCGCGCTCTTTGCGTACTCACCCAGCAACACGCAGGTGGCGGTCGGCGCTTTGTGCGCGTCAGTCCCGGCACGAAACGGACCTTGGCCGTCGACGATGACGGCCCTCTACAGGATGGATAGTCGGGTGAACACCAAGTTGGCGCTCTGCCGCCCCATGATGTTGATGCTGCTGTGCGCAGTCCTTCACACGGCGGCAGCCTCGGCAACGGACCACCAGATTCGCGGGTGGACCATAGATGGGGGTGGCGGACGCTCCATGTCCGCCGGTGACCTGCGTGTCGAAGGCACCCTTGGCCAGCCCGAACCCGAGGCCGTCCCCTTGTGCACGGCCGATGGCGGTGCCGCCTGCGCCGGCGCGCGCTACAGCCTGCGGGGAGGATTCTGGCCGGCACTGTCGGTGACCCGGCGAAGCAATGGCTGCGCGGCGGACAGCGATTGCTTGCTCCGCGACGGCTTCGAGTCTGCTTCATCACCGGCCAGCGTGCCGGCTCACATCGGGCACCAGTGAGCCGCCCCGCTCGACACAGCGACCCATTTGTTCTTCGGAGAGTTCTCACATGTTTCGATTGATCTCGTTGTGGCTGATGGCAGCTCTGCTGTGTAGCGCAGCGCACGCGTCCACGCTGCTTACCTATCAGGGACAGCTGCTGCAGTCCGACGCACCGGTGAGTGGTGATCGCTCGATGCGTTTTCAACTGTTCACGGCCGCTGACGGCGGCACTGCACTGGGCCCTGCGCTGGTGCGCACGGTGCTGGTGGATCGTGGACTGTTCAGCGCCGATCTCGACTTCGGCAATCAGGCATATCAGAGCGGACTGTGGCTGCAGATCGAGGTGGAAGGGGTGGCGCTGCAGCCGCGCCAGAGAGTGGCCGCCGCGCCGCTTGCAGTGCGATCCCTCGACAGCGCTGCGCTGGAGGCCAGCGTCGCCGCCCTGTTGCAGCGGGTGGTCGCGCTGGAGTCGGCGAACGGGCAACTGCGCAGCCAGGTCGATGGCCTGATCGCCAGCAGCGCCGCGCAGGCGAGCAGCATCAGCGCACTGCAAGGGGATTTGGCCGATGCAAACGCCGAGATCCAGCAACTGCAGGGCACGAATGATGCACAGTCGCTCAGCATCGTGTCTTTGGACTCTCGCGTCACCGGCCTGCAGACCAAGACGAACGCGATCACCACGAGCGGCACGGATCTGTTCTTCACCGGCGTCAACGTGCACATACGCAGCGGTGCCGGCATCACCAGCGCCACGCCTAACGGCCGGGGCAACCTGATCATTGGCTACAACGAAGCGGCATCGGCGCCGAATCCCAGCGTGCGCAGCGGCTCGCACAACCTGGTTCTGGGGGAACGCAACAGCTACAGCAGTTGGGGCGGCATCGTGGGGGGCGTCGATAATCGGATCAGCGCGCCGAGCGCCAGCGTTCTGAGTGGGGACAGCAACCAGGCCACCGGCCCGCAAAGCGTCATCGTGAGTGGCACGGGCGGGCTCGCCGATGACACCACGGCAGTAGTGATCGGTGGCTTCCAGAACCGCGCGACTGGCTTCCGCTCGGTGGCGGTCTCCGGCTGGCAGAACGACGCCCAGGGCAGCTACTCGGCAATACTCGGCGGTGACACCAATGTCGCAACGGCGACCGAGTCCAGCATCGGTGGCGGCGACAACATCACCAGTACCACGTCCAGCAAGTTCACTGCGGAGGGCACTCTCAGCCCGTGACCGCACGCGCCGCAGTGCGAAGCCTTTGCGTTCGATGCGCTGTGGTGCCGACTTCCTATACAGACGGAGAGTGCCCTAGGGAGGAAATGGGCGCAAACCGGACGTTCGCGGGGCAATCCGGCGAGCTGTTGTGGGAGCGGATCGTATCCGCGACCGC
>CAYGMG010000001.1:0-97957 GCA_964350895.1 uncultured Lysobacter sp. | reverse complement strand
GGCCCTGCGCCTTGCCCTGCTGGGCGAGCCGCGCGAGCTGCCCTACGCGCAGCACGGCGGGCCGACCTTCGATACCGGGCGGCTGGCCGCGGTGCTGCGCCGGGCGGCAGAGAAGATCGGCTGGGGTCGTGACCCGGGCAAGCACCGTGGCCTTGGCATCGCCGGCCACTTCACCTTCGGCGGCTACGCGGCGCATGCGATGGAAGTCGAGGTGGATGAGGACGGCGCGTGGCACATCCGGCGCTGCGTCTGCGCGGTCGACGTCGGCCGGGTGATCAATCCGCTGGGGCTGCAAGCGCAGATGATGGGCGGGACCATCGACGGGATCAGCACCGCGCGCGCGCTGGAGTCCTCGATCTCCGAGGGCCGCATCGTGGAGACCAATTTCGATCGCTATCCGCTGCTGGCCTCGCGTGATGCGCCGGATGTCGAGGTCGAGATCATCGACAGCACGGCCGACCCGGCAGGCGCCGGGGAGATGGGTATACCGACCGCGGCGCCAGCCCTGACCAATGCGATCTTCGCCGCCAGCGGCGTGCGTCTGCGCAATCTGCCGATCCGCGATCAGCTCGCCAAAGCGCTTCGGAACCGGGCCGCGGCGGCTTGAGCGGGGCGGCGAGCTGCGTCCCGATTGAGCTGAGGTCGTAGCGATACGGTGCTCGCCTGGCGGAGCGCCGGTTTCTGGCAAACCGCGACTTGCGTCACGGATCGGCCTGCGTATGCTGGAGTCCGCAAGCGCGGGTCAGGCCCGCGGCGTAGGTCATCGACCAGAGGTGCGCTACCCGCAGCGCAGTGGGGTTCGGCCGCCTCCGGCAGTCGGGGGGAGTAGCCATGAAGATGCGTTGCTGGGGACTGCTGGGACTGATCATGTGCTGCGCGCCAGCGGCGTCGGCTCAGGCCCTGTTCGGCGACGGCTTCGAGCCTGAGCAGATCGTTTCGCCGATACCCCGGGTCAATGGTGTCTACCAGCTGCCTGACGGGCCGACCAGCCGTCGCCTGACCTGGCTGATGGGGGAGCTGCAGCCCGGGCAGACCACCAGCGACCAGGAGATCCTCGACAATTTCGACAACAGCTGGCTGCAGTCGATCCCGCTGGCACAGACCCGGCAGTTCATCGACAGCATCCGCGCCAGCTATCCGGGCGGGGTGATCCTCGATGTGGTCAGCCTGAGCCCGATCCGCGCAACCGTGGTCATCGACAGCCCCGGCGCGCCGCCGCCGTATGGCTTCATGAACATCGGCGTGCGCTTCACCTCGGGGCAGAAGATCACCCTGCTCGGCGTGAATGCGGTGGGCGGCAGCCTGATGTTCGCCCAGGATGCTTCGCTGTCGATGAGCGCAGCCGCGGACAAGTTCATGACCCTGTCCGCCAATCCGGCATTGCTGGTCGGACGGATCGACGGCGGCGGCCAATGCATGCCGATCCAGGCGCGCGCCGCCGACCAGCCACGGGCCACGGCCTCGGTGTTCAAGTCCTGGATCCTCGCCGAGCTGGGCCGGGCAATCGCCCAGGGCAGGGTCTCGTCCGCCGATGTGCTGCCGCTGGTTGCCAGCGAGCTCGCGCCGGGCGGGCTGATCAACAGCGAACCGCTGGGCACGTCCTTCACCGTCGCCGAGCTGGCGACCCTGATGATGGGCAACAGCGACAATACCGCCACCGACCTGATGCACGAGCTGCTTGGCCGCAGCGGCATCGGCGAGGTGGTGCAGCAGACCGCCATCGAAGCGCCCGAGCTGCTGCTGCCCTTCCTGAACATCAGCGAGCAGTTCCACATCTTCCGCTCCTTCGACCTGAGCACCGCGCTGTCCTATGTCAATGGCAGCGAGCCGTTCCAGGCGCAGTTCCTTGCCGATCAGATCGAGCCGCTGGGTCCGCAGTCTGGCGGAGCTTTCTTCCACAGCCAGCTGCTGACCCGCACCTGGCAGGCCACCCCCAACGACATCTGCCGCCTGTTCGCCTACCTGCGCCAGCTGCCGCGCGGCAGCGAGGCGCTGGCCCGGGTCGAGGCCGCCTTCGGCGCCAGTGTTGCCCAGCCCTATGTGCGAGATCGCTGGGATCGGGTCTGGTACAAGGGCGGCAGCCTGGCCTCAGGCAGCGCCGACAACTTCCACGTGCTGACCCATGTCTGGATGCTGGAACGGGCCGGCGAGGAACCCAAGGTGCTGATTGCCCTGTCCAATGATGATGGCGGCGGGATCGACGCCTTCGAGGTCCAGTCGGTGACCGCGCGGATGCTCGAACTGCTGGCCGATCTGCCCTGAGCTGCGCCCGTCAGGTTCGCCGCGAACGGGGCAGGGCCGGCATCTGATTCAAGAGGGTGTCGATGCGCTAACCCCGTTTCGCCCACGCCGGCGTTTCCATCTCCGAATCCACGATGGAGATGGGCATGAAAAGCATGGCATGGGGTGCGGTGATCCTGGCGGCGGGCGTGGTGGCGGGCTGCGCCTCCGAGGTGCGTGAGCAGGAGGCGGTGGGCAAGTCCGCGGACCTTGATTCCTTGCGCGAACGAAAGGAGCTGAGCGAGCCGACGCGCGTTGCAAGCGAAGCGCAGTATGCCGCTCGCAAGGATGCGCAGCTGGCCAATCTGGCACCGCCGCTGATGAGCGCGCCGGCAGCGCCGCCGCCTGCGGTCGACATGGCTTTCGACACCCGCCATGCGGCGTTCAGCGCGAATGCCTGGACCACGGCGCTGGAGCTGCCGGTGTCGACCTTCTCGATCGATGTCGACACCGGCAGCTATACCCTGGCCCGGCGCATGCTGCGCGAGGGGATGATCCCGCCGCGCGAGGCGGTTCGCACCGAGGAGTTCCTCAACTACTTCGAGCATGGCTACACGCCGCCGATCAGTCGCGACACGCCGTTCTCGGTCAGCACCGAGCTGGCGCCGGCGCCGTGGAACCCGCAGCGCACCCTGATGCTGGTCGGCCTCAAGGGCTACGAGGTCGATCAGCGCGATCTGCCGCCGGCCAATCTGGTGTTCCTGATCGACACCTCGGGCTCGATGCACTCGGCCGACAAGCTGCCCCTGCTCAAACAGGGCTTCCGCCAGCTGGTACGGCAGCTGCGCGCGCAGGATCGGGTGGCCATCGTTGCCTATGCCGGCAGCGCGGGCCTGGTCCTGCCGAGCACGGCGGGCGATCAGGGCGAAACCATTCTCGAAGCGCTCGATCAGCTGCAGTCCGGCGGATCGACCCATGGCAGTGCCGGTATCACCCTGGCCTACGAGACCGCTGCGCAGTCGATGGTGGAGGGCGGCATCAACCGGGTCATCCTCGCCACCGACGGCGACTTCAATGTCGGCGCCACTTCGGTCGATGCGCTCAAGGCGCTGGTTGCCGAGCGCCGCGAGGCGGGCATCGCCCTGACCACGCTGGGCTTCGGCGCGCAGGGCTACAACGACCAGATCGCCGAGCAGCTTGCCGATGTAGGCGATGGGCATCACGCCTACATCGACGACGCCATGGAGGCGCAGCGGGTGCTGGTCAGCGAGATCGGCGGCACCCTGCTGAGCATCGCCCGCGACGTCAAGATCCAGCTGGAATTCAATGCCCAGGCTGTGGCCCGCTACCGGCTGGTCGGCTACGAGAATCGCATCCTGAGCCGCGAGGACTTCAACAATGACGCCGTCGACGCCGGCGAGATCGGCGCCGGCCACGATGTCACCGCCCTGTACGAGCTGGAGCTGCGCGACGGTGTTGCCGCCGACGTCCAGCTGGCCAGCCTGCGCCTGCGCTACAAGCAGCCGGGCGAGTCGAGCAGTCAGCTGATCGTGCATTCGGTGGAACGGCGTGAGGTGAAGGCCGCGGCCGGTGAGCGGCTGGGCTTCGCCGCCGCGGTCGCCGGTTTTGCCGAAAAACTGCGCGGCAACGAGGATCTGGCTGGCTTCAGCCACCAGCAGCTGGTCGACCTGCTTGATCGCTCAGGACTTGCCAAGCACGGCGAGGCAGGCCGCGAACTGCGCGACCTGATCCTGCTCGCCGATGTGCCGAGCGTCTCGGCGCGCTAGCGCAGGTCGCGTTTCGACAACCTGCATGACCCGCAAGCGGCCGGTGCCCAACACCGGCCGCTTGCGCATGGCAGGAGTCAGCTTAGAACAGCGGCTGCGGACGCGCCTTGGCCAGCGGCGCCAAGCTTTCATCCAGCGCGCGGTCCACGTGGGACGTGCGGCTGAGCAGGGATGTCGAGCTGGACAGCGCCTGCCGGGCGCGCTGCTCGCAGTCGCGGAAGGCCTGCCAGGCGGGATGCCGCGCGCTCAGCCCATCGGCCGGGCGAGGGCAGGGACGCTGGGCGCGCTCCTGGGCTTCCAGTGCCGAGGTTCGCGACTCGCGGTGGCCGGGAACGATCTGCGGAAACAGCTCGACGATCAGGGTCTGCTCGACGCGGATCGCGCAGGCCGCCTCGCGCAGTGCGGCCTGGCGGCCCAGGTCGGCAATCGCAGCGGGCGAGCGCGACACTTCGTCGGCCTGACGGCGATAGCTCTCCCAGGCGTCCGGCAGGTCGCGCAGGGCATTGATCAGGCGATACTCCCTGTTGGCGTGGTGGCTGAACTGCCATTCGCCGCAGCGGCACTCGCTGTCGAAACAGCGCGCGGAAACCGTCAGATGCGCAGGCGTATCCAGCCAGCTGGGGTCGATGCCGGGCAGGGCCTGGGCATGCCGCGACAGCGCCGGCGCGGCGCTCGCGCTGTCGATATCACGGATCTCGACAGTCTCGGCAGCGGGGCAGGGCCGATCGCTGTAGCGCGTCGCGCCTGTGGCGTCGGTGCACTGGTGCAGGGCCGCCCGGGCGAGCGGAGAAACAACGATCAGCAGGATGAGAAGAGCGATTCGGCAGTGCATTCCGGGCGGTTGGGAGCTCGATCAGGCCGGGCATTGCACCAGAGCAAAGACTCAAGGCCAAGTCCGATGCGCTCGAGAGTGCTCCAATCGGTGCCGTGGTGACCGACTCGTGCTTCACGACCTGCCTGTGCGGGCTAGCGTCGTCCGCGCCAGAGCACGCGGCTGGAGCCGTGCGAGGCAGGGCCGAGACTGCCGGCCAGGGCGGCCAGGCTGAGCACCAGCAGGCCGAGCGGCGCGACGATATCAAGGAACAGATTGTCCAGCCGCGCCTGTGCAGGGTGCTCGGGCAGGTAGCGCACCTCGACCGGCTCACCTGCGTCAGGCGAGGTAAACCAGTTCGAGGTCCAACCGGTCTGCAGATCGAGCGGCTCGCCGCCTGCCAACGGCGTGTAGCGGACCACCAGGCGCTGGCTGTAGCTCAGTCCGCCGGCCATCAGTCCCGGTGCCGTCTGCTCCATGACCACCACGCCCGGCACAACCTCCCCGTACTGGCGGAACTCCAGCGAGCGGTGGGCGGTGTACAGCGCGCCCACGAGGCAGATCAGCCCCAGTATCAGCGAGAGTGCGCGACCCATGTCGGCCTCCGTGATGCGAGTCTCGATTCTCCGCCCGCAGCGCTCGCAGCTCAAGGGCTGCCCGGCTCCGTTCGTCCGACAGCCTGGTCGCAGCGTCCCTTGCCGGGCTTAGCGGCGCTGTCTGGGCCTGCCACTTTCACCATGCCGGCCAGCGCCAGCGTGACCGCCCTCGCGGATCGCCAGCACGCCGTCGAGCTGGCGCTCGGCGTGGAAGCCGGCGTGCTGCAGGCGCTTGATCACCTCACCGGGGACGTCGCGACCGCTGGTCTTGGCGTTTGGCGCGCCGGTGTAGTGGAACAGCCGGCCATCACGGCGCAGAACCCGCGCCAGCTGGTTGTAGAAAGCCTGCGAGTACAGCTCGCCGGCGATGCCGAAACGCGGCGGGTCGTGCATCACCGCGTCGTAGGTGTCATCGGGTAGTGAATCGATGTGTGTTGAGATATCGGCATGGTCGAGCGAGAAGCGGCCGGCGTGTGCCGGGTCATCGACATCGGGAGACCAGGGGTTGAGCTGGCGCAGCCAGAGCACGTCAAGGTTTTTCTCGAAGCTGTCCACGCGCGCCGCGCCGCCGGCAAGGCACCATGCGGCGTAATAGCCCAGGCCGCCGCAGGTATCGAGGATGCGTTTGCCGCGCGGGGCGATCAGCGCGACCTTGGCCCCGGCGTCGTCCCAGGGCGAGATCTTGGAGGTCGGCAGCATCTTGATCCCGTCGATCTCGAAAGTCGGCGCCTGCCAGGCGGTCGGAATCAGCTTGATCAGGGAGCCGGCAAAGCGCTGCACCGGCGCGAAGGCCTCGCCGTTCCAGTACAGCAGGGTGCGCTCGCGCGGCAGGACGGGCCACGGGTACTGCATGCTGCGCCAGACGAAGCCCGAAGCCCCCAGCGCCACCGCGTCCTCGCTGCGGCCGAGATCGAGCGAGCAGGACAGCGCGACCTCGCCGCGGTCGCGCGCGGCGAGCAGGGCGGTGAGGGTGTCGCGATCCAGCAGCGGAGTAAGGATTCGGCTCATCGTCAGGCCAGGCGCGGGGCGGCGCGCAGGGTAGCAGCTTGGCCTGCGCTCAGCCTTCGTCGCGCTGGCCGATGATGATTCGCGCGTTGCGCTGGTAGGTCCAGTAGGACCAGGCCCAGTTGATCAGCACCACCAGCCGGTTGCGGAATCCGATCAGGAAGAACACGTGGGCCGCCAGCCAGAACCACCAGGCCAGCAGGCCGGACACGCGCAGACCGTGCAGATCGACTACCGCAGCCATGCGGCCGATGGTGGCGAGGTTGCCGAAATCGCGATAGCGAAAGGCGGGAGCCGGGCGCTGGGCGAGACGCTTGCCGATCGCGCGGGCCACATGTCGGCCCATTTGCTTGGCGGCCGGGGCGACGCCAGGCACCGGCTTGCCCTGCTGGCTGACCGATGCCAGATCGCCGGCGACGAAGACATGCGGATCGCCCGCAAGGCTGAGATCGGCCGCGACCTTGACCCGGCCGGCACGATCGAGCTCTGCGTCGAGCTTGCGTCCCAGGCCAGAGGCGGCGACGCCGGCAGCCCAGACCACGCTGTGGGTGGCGATGCGCTCCTCACCCAGCAGTACGCTGTCGGCGTCAATCCGTGCGACCGCTGCGCCGGTACGCACTTCCACGCCAAGGCGCGTCAGCTGGCGGCGCGCCGCCTCGGACAGCGACTCCGGAAAGGAGGGCAGCACGCGCGGGCCGGCTTCGGCGAGGATCACCCTTGCCGAGCGCGGATCGATGCGACGAAACTCCTGGTTCAGGGTGTGCCGGGCGATCTCGGCCAGGGTGCCGGCCAGCTCCACGCCGGTAGGGCCGGCGCCGACGATGACAAAGCTCAGCAGGGCAGCGCGGCGCGCTGGATCGTCCTCGGCTTCGGCGCGCTCGAAGGCCAGCAGCAGACGGCGGCGCAGGTCGAAGGCGTCATCCAGGGTCTTCAGGCCGGGTGCGAACGGCGCCCAGTCGTCGTGGCCGAAGTAGGCGTGGGTCGCGCCGCTGGCCAGCAGCAGGTAGTCGTAGTCGAGGGGCGCGCCGTCGCGCAGCACGATCCGTCGCTGCGCGCGCTCGATGTCGGTGACCTCGTCGAGCAGCACCGTCACGTTGCGCTGGCGGCGCAGGATGTGGCGCAGCGGAGCGGCGATGTCGGGCGCCGACAGCCCGGCGGTGGCCACCTGGTAAAGCAGGGGCTGGAACAGGTGGTGGTTGCAGCGATCGATCAGGGTGATGCGGAGCGGGGCGCGGGCAAGGCCCCGGGTCGCCCACAGTCCGGCAAAGCCGCCGCCGACAATCACCACATGGGGTTGCGTGTCCATCGCTTCGGATTCTCCTTGGGCGGCTTGCGACAGTGTGCCTTTTCGCGGCAGTTCACGGCAGGGTGGCTGGCTGCACTGTGAACCAGGGCTGCGGAGTGCGCCCCGGCGCGGTGACAGGAAGTCGTTGACATCGATCAAGTGTATTGGTCTACTGATACACATGGACGCACAGCTGCTTCGCATTCAACCCAGCCTTCCAGAGCCGATCTATCGGCAGATCGCCGACCAGGTCCGTCGTCTGGTGGCCGGTGGGCAGCTGCAGGCGGGGCAGGCACTGCCTTCCGTGCGCGAGGTGGCCGCCGCGCATGCGATCAATCCGATGACCGTGTCCAAGGCCTACAGCCAGCTGGAAACCGAAGGCGTGCTGGAGCGGCTGCGCGGCAAGGGCATGGTCGTGGCCGGCAGCGTGCGCCGGGCGCAGCCGCTGTCCGAACGACTTTCCCAGCTCGAGCCGCTGCTGCGCGAAGCCGCGCAGCGCGCGCACGAGCTTGAACTTCCCGGCGACAAGGTGCTCGCGCGCCTGCGCCAACTGATGGAGAAATGAGATGAGCCAGGCCACTCCCTTGTCGGCCAGCCGACTGAGCAAGCGCTTCGGCAGCAAGTGCGTGCTCGACGGTATCGATTTCCAGCTGCCTGCAGGCCAGGTGTTGGGCCTGATTGGCCGCAACGGCGCCGGCAAGTCGACCCTGATGCGCTGCCTGCTTGGCCTGATCGAGCAGGATGGTGGCGAGTGCCGGGTGTTCGGCGAGCCCAGTCAGGCACTGGGCGATGCGGCCAAGGCGCGGCTTGCCTATGTGCCGCAGCAGCCCAATGCGCTGGGCTGGCTGCGCGCGGCCGACATGCTGGCTTTTGTCAGTCGCTTCTACCCGCACTGGGACCCGTCGCTTGCCGACAGCCTGATGAGGCGCTGGGAGCTTGACGGCAAGCAGCGCATGGATCAGCTCAGCCCCGGCGAGCGCCAGCGCCTGGCCCTGATTCGCGCCCTGGCCGCGCGCCCCGAGCTGCTGGTGCTGGACGAGCCCGCCGCGGCGCTGGATCCGCTGGCGCGTCGCGACCTGCTGCGCGAGATCGCCATGCTGGCCAGCGACAGCGGGGCTACGGTGCTGTTCTCGACCCACATCCTGTCCGACCTGGAGCGCGTGGCTTCGCACGTCGCCTTCCTGGACCGTGGCCGGTTTCTGGTCGAGGGCGAACTGGACGGCATGAAGGAGCGCTACGCGAGCGTCCAGCTGCCACCCGCGCTGGCGCTGCAGATGCCCGAGCGCTTGCCGGGCGAGCTGCGTCGGCGCGGCTCGGTCGATCAGGGGATGCGCGTGCTGCTCAGCCTCGACGTCCGCGAGCAGTGGCCGGCGCCGCTGCGCGAGGGCGCTGTGCAGCTGGATCGTCTCGGACTTGAGGACCTGTTCGTCGAGGTGGTGGAGTGAGCGCCCTGCTCGGCACCCTGCGCGCCACGCTGCGTCTGCGCGGCGCGCTGTTCTTCTGGTGCTTCTATCTCGTTCTGCTGGCGCTGTCGGCGGTCCTGCTGCGCCTTGCCGACCCTGACAAGGCCGGTGTAGCGGTGGCCTTTGTTCTCGCATTTGCCGGCTGGATGGGCTGGCTGCTGTTCCTGTCCCGGCTGTGGCAGCTGCAACAGCATGCTGAGTCCCTGCAGCTGCCCGGCGCGCGGCGCAGCGTCGAAGCCGCGGCTGTCCTGCTGGCGGTTGTCGGAACCGGCCTGCCGGCCCTGCTGTTTCTCGCCCTGGATGCGTCCCCGGGCTGGGCGCTGCTGACCCAGTGGCTGGCACTGTCCTCGGCCTTGGTCTATCTGATGGTGACGCCGACGGTGGGCGTGATCCTGCTGGTGCTGATCAGCGTGGTGCCGATGTTTGCCGCGCCGTACCTGCGTGAGGTGTTGCCCGGCCCCGAGGCCCTGTTCTACGGGCTGTGGGCCGTGGTGGTCGTGCTGCTGGCGGTCGGGCAGCGGCGCTGGCGGCGGCTGATGCACGCGGCTGCGATCCGTGGCTGGAATGTGCCCCAGGTCATCGCCATGGCCGAGCGCGGATCAGCCGGCGGCCGCAGTCCCAGCGCGAGCAGCGATCCGACCGCGCACTGGGTCAGTCGCCAGCACGCACGCCTGCCCGCCGATGCAGGGCCGCAGCGACCGCTGCTGGCGCTGTCGGTCCTGCTCTGCGGGCCGATGGCGCCCTTGGGCTGGCGCAACTATCTGGCGGGCAGCGCCTGGATGCTTATCGCCATTGGATTCCTTGCAGCGCTGGCGTTCTCCGAGGACCCGTCTCGCAGTGGTCCCAGTCACGGTCTGAGCATCCTGCTCGGGGTCTGGGCACTGGCGGTGCCGCTGACCCTGATCAGTCGCCTGCGACAGCTTTGGCGCGACGACGGCGACGGGCTCGCCGAGGCCGCCCTGCTGCCGGGCGTCAGCCTGCCCGGCGGCAGCTGGTGGCAGCTGACCAGGATGCTGCTGCTGACCACCGGCTATCGCCTGGCCCTGCCGGTCGTGCTGATCTGCGGATTGCTGGTGTTTCGCGCCAACGATGGGTGGGCGGCGGTTTTCCCGCTTGCCGTGGCGCTGTGGTCGCTGCTGCTTGCCTGCGCCCTGCTGCCGCTGGCGCGGCGCAGCTCGGCACTGTCCGGCTTCCTGCTTTACGCCGGCATGGCCCTGGTCCTGATCGGGGTGATTGCGGCCCTGATCGGCGCCCCGGATCACGGCGTGTCGCTGCTCTGGAAGCTGCTGCTGCCGCTGAGCCTGCCGGTGCTGCTGCTGGCACTGGCCGGCTGGGCGTGGCCGCCGCGCGGACGGCCGCTGGTGCAGCCATGAGCGGATTGCTGGCGCGGCCGGCGTCGATTTCCGGGCGCGCTCGAAGCGCTGCGATGCGTCCCCTGCAGCTCTGGTTGCTGTACTGCTGGCTGATCGGATTCCAGCTCGGCGCGGCGGGCGCCTGAGTCCCGTCGCGGGCGGAACACGCGAGCGCTGCCTTGCCTGGTTGAACAGCCCAGCCTGAACCGTCGACAACGGTCATCTGCACTTAACGTTTTCGTTCGGGTGCTGCGGCTACCGTTGCGTCTACTGCGGCCTGCACTGCGTAGTGGTGTTCAGGGAGGAACCATGCAGATCGAACGCTATATCGAACGCTACGGCAACCTGCTCAAGCTCGGCCGGCGCAAGCTGATCCTGTTCCGCATCGAGGATCTGGGCGGGGGCAGGGCGGTGCTGCATCTGATCGAGGGCGGCCGGCGGCTGCGCGCTTGGCTGCACGCCAGCAGGCCGTTCGAGATCTGGGCGTTGGAGGGTGGTCGCCCCGGCCGCCGCGGACTGTCGTTTCGGGTCAGCGGTGAGCGCCTGGAGCTGGTCGCCGCTGGATAGGTCCAGAGCTCGCGCGGGGCGACCGGCTGCCGAGGCCGCGCAGTGCCTCCGCAGACACCACATGCGCTTGCACCCAAACCGTGCGTTGAGCGGCGTGCAAGCAGATGGACCGCTGGGCGGATGTCGGCTGTAATGCGCTATCTGCGCTCCCCGGTTCGCTTGCATGCGGCTTGCTGATGGCACAACCGGATCGGTGAGTCTGCGAACCCGCGTGCTGGCTTACGGAATGCTGGGGTTTTCGGCGTTGATGGTCCTGTTCGGTCCCAGCGTCGCCGAGTTCGGGCTGGGCGCACTGGGCTGCGCAGGCCGATTGGGCTCCCCGGGCAGCGGCTGCGGCGGATTCGCCAGCCTGCTCGCAGGGCGTCTGGCGCCGTGGCTTGCGGCGATGCCGCCGCTGGAATCCGGCTTCGTCCTGCTGGAACAGGCCTGGGCGCTGCTGCTGGTCTGGGCGGCCCTGCTGGCTCTGAGCATCAAGAATGACCGAAGTCCGCGGGCGCCCCGTGTGCGTCCCAAGGATCGGGATCAGGAGGTGAGCGGCGTCGCCGAGCCGGCTGGTCGCGCGCTGTCGTTCGCGGCGCAGCAGGCGCAGTGGGTGCGGCAGAGAGAGCGCGAGCAGGCCGAGGCACTGCAGCAAGCGCAGCAATCCCTCAGCCAGCGGCTGATGGCCGAAGGACTGTTCTGGGCGGCGCTGGGCGTGTTGCTGTGGGCGCTGCTCGCCGGGCTGATCGTCTTCTGTCTGGCCTTCGGCACGCCACTGCTAGGTGGCGTCAGCGCCGAGCAGCTCCTGCACACTCTGGGCTGCGCACAGCCGCAGGTGACCGCCAGTCCGTGGGTTGGCCTGTGCGACTTCTGGGTCGAGCGGCTGGCGCCGTATCAGAAGCCCTGGGTGGGTGCCCTGCTGGCGCCCATGTGGCTGTTTACCCAGTTCCATGACCTGCTCTTGCTCTGGCTGGGGGTGATCGTCGCACTCGCCGCGCTGCCGTTCTTTCGGCTTGGCGGCTCGGCGATGGCAGCAGCGGAGTTGCCGTGGATCGCCAAGGCTGGGTTGGCCGTATTCGCCGTGTCGCTGCTGGCCTTGCTGCTGTCCCAGTTCATCGATCTTTCCGGCTGGGCAACCAGGCCGGTCGAACGCAGCTACGGCGTGCTCGGCATCGACATGCTGATGGGTCTGATGGCGCTTGGCGGTCTGCTGCTGTTGGCGTTCGTGGCGGCGCTGATCGGCTTCATCGTGCTGCTTATCCTGCTGTACCGACGATCAAGGCTGGGCAGACCGGCAGCGTCCGCGCACGCGCCGTCGCCGGCCTCAGCAGGGGAAACCCCGCCCGGCACCGGGCCGGGAAACCTGCCTCGGTCGTGATCGGGTCTGCTCGTCTTTCGCGCCGCTGGATGAACGCTCCGGGGTGGCGCAGCTCAGTGTGATTCGAAGCTGTCGCTGAAGATTCGCGTCGTCGGCTGGACCTCGTAGCTGCCGCGGTCGACAGCGCCAAAGCGCGGTGCCCCCCGAGCATCGATGGCGGGTACCACAGTGCTAGAACCACTGACGCTGGCGACGCCGCTGTCGCGGGCCGGGCTGTCCTCGGGCAGCGCCAGAGTGGGCACCTGGCCGCCGTTGTCGGCCGCCAGCAAGGGCAGATTGGCATCAGCAAACACCGCGGTCGGCGTGACCCGCACGTCCTGGCCGCCGTTCTGGCCACCGAGCACCCGCTGCTGCGGCCATTGCATGTTGCCGCCGCCGTCCAGTGAGGCCGGGTTGTTCATCGACCAGCCGTTGAAGGCGTTGGTGCCGATGTTGGAGTCAAACAGCACGTTTGCCAGCCGCAGCTGATTGCCGCTGCCGATGCTGATTCCCGCCGCGAACAAGGCGCTGTTGTGAGCGATCGTGGTGTTGATGATCTCGATCGGCGCGCTGCTGGTGAGCGCCATGGCGCCGCCCAGGCCCTCGCGGGCGATATTGCCGACGAAGCTGCCATTGCGGATCAGACCCGGCGCATTGCCGGCGACGAACAGGCCGCCGAAGCCGCGCGCCTCGTTGTTGATGAAGCTGACCCGCTCCATGGCCCAGGGGCCGTCCTGGATGTAGGCACCGCCGCTGTGTTCGCTCCCGCTTAGCTGACGATTGCCGCGGAACTCGACGTTTTCGAAGCGGCTGCGGCTGGTGGCGTCGTACATGACGCTGAAGAAGCCGCCGCCGAAGGCATTGCTGGTGTTGTCGACAAAGCGCGTCCGGCAAACGTCGACGCGGCGGTCGCCGCCGTCCACGCCCAGCGCGCCGGCATTGCCGCCATTGCCCGGGTTGCCGCCGCTGCCGATCGCCGCATTGCCCTCGAAGTGGCTGTCGACGATATTGATCTCGCGGCTGCCGAGCGAGTAAACCGCGCCGCCGTTGCTGCCGGAGTTGTTGCGGAAGGTGCAGCCGGCGATGTATATGCGCTGCAGTAGCTCGCCGTAGAAGGCGCCGCCGCCATCGTCCTGCGAGCTGCCGTCGAGCGGCGCGTGGTTGTTCTCGAACAGGCAGTTGACCAGCTTGAGGCTGACCTTGTGCGGGAACTCGAAGTCGTGTTCCTTGTAGATGGCGCCACCGCGCCCGCCACTGGTTCGACCGTCGCGCAACGTGATGTTCTGCAGGGTGACGGTGAACAGCGGCGCGTCCGGGCGCGGGTCCGGATTAGTCACGCTCAGGATGCGTCGCGTGCCGCCGCCGGAGAGGCTGACGAGGCTGCCGCCGTCGAGTACGGTCGGGCGACTGGCAACCAGGGTCTGGGCCAGCACGACGGTAGTCGGCGTCGGGCCCTGATCGAGCAGGATCGGGCCGCCAACATCCAGTGCCGCTTGCAGTGCCGCGCTGCTGATGCTGCCGGGGGTGCCGTTGCCGACCACGGTGGGCGCGACCAGCGGCTCGGCCTCGACCGCGGTGCAGAAGGACTGTGCCGCCAGCGGGGCGGGCGCGACGATAAGCAGCAGTAGGCTCGCAAGGCGCATCATCGAAGTGTAGACCCCACGGCTGGCGTGGGCATCGATTGCCGACTGCCGGTCGTGCGGCAGTGCCGGCCGGCTCGATGGAACGGGTCGCGGAGGGCTCGCGCTGGACCTGGCCGTTCAGTCGATCAGATGTCGGGCTACACCGGCGGCGGTCGCCAGCAGGGTCATGAACAGGGCGAGCGCGGCCACGGGGACGGTGATCGCCCGGACCCAGTCGAACAGGCTGCTCAGTCGCAGGACCCGGGCGCAGTAGAACAGCCACCAGACGGGCGGCAAGGCCAGGGTCACGACAGCGTTGATCGATGGAAGTCCAAGCTCACGCAGTCCGCGGCCGAGCCATAGCGCGGCCAGACCGACCAGTAACAGCTGGGACCAGCCATAGGTGGCGATCACCAACTGCTCGGCCAGGTTCAGGGCGCGGGCGCGGAAAAAATAGCGCAGGCACAGCGCTAGGCAGAACATCAGTGGCGTATAGAGCAGGGCATTCCAGTCCGACACCCAGGCCGCGGCGCTCGCGCGGTCTGCAAGCAGCCCACCCTGCAGGACGCGGATCATGCCCTCGTCGAGGACCGGCGCGCTGGCCTCGCCGATCAGCAGGCTGAGCGCGATGACGATGACGAAGTAGCGGGCCGGGCTGTAATAGCGCGCCGGCTGGCCGACGATGAAGGCCTGGGTCACCCGTTGCGGCTGCCACAGCAGCTGCCAGAACGTGGCCAGCAGGCCGCGATCGAGGTCGAGCAGCTCCTGTCGGGTCCGCGCGGCAAGATAGCCCAGAGTCAGCCGATCGCGGCGGCGGATGCCGCATTGGGGGCAGTCGATGGTGTCAGTCATGGGCTGGGTCGGTGAAGTGGCCGAGTGCGGTATACCAGAGCTGACGCCGCGTGGTCGAAGGACGCGCTTCGCGGTTACCCTGTGCCCCCCTTTCGTGTCAGGAGACTGCCATGTCGTGTTTCAGGATCCTGCTTGCTGCCCTGCTGTGTGTTGGCCTGCCGGCTGCGGCCGATGAGCCGGCCGTTGGGGTGCCTGCCGATCCCGCGCTCGCCCAGCGCCTCGGCGCCGATGAGTACGGCATGCGTTCCTACGTGATGGTGATCCTCAAGACCGGGCCGAAGACCATGCCCGAAGGTGAGGCGCGCAAGGCGATGTTCGCCGGCCACTTCGCCAACATGGGGCGGTTGGCGAAGGAGGGGAAGCTGGCCGTGGCCGGGCCGTTCGGCGCCAATGATGCGCAGCGCCGCGGCCTGTTCCTGATGGCCACCGCCAGCGTCGACGAAGCCCGCGCCTGGACCGAGACCGATCCGGTGATCGTCAACGGTGAGATGGTCGCCGAGTACACGCCGCTCTATGCCAGCGCAGCGCTGATGCAGGTCGGTGAAGTCCACGAGCGCATCGCTGCGAAGGCGCCCTGATCGCCATGGCACTCAAGGCATCGGTATGCAAGGTGCAGCTGCAGGTCAGCGATATCGACCGCGGCTATTACGCCGGTCATGCGCTGACCCTGGCGCAACACCCCTCGGAAACCGTCGAGCGGCTGATGACCCGCCTGCTGGCCTTTGCGCTCTACGCCGACGAGGCGCTGCGCTTTGGCCGCGGGGTCAGCAGCGAGGACGAGCCCGATCTGTGGCAGCACAGCCTGGACGGGCGCATCGAACGCTGGATCGAACTCGGCCAGCCTGACGAAGCGCGGCTGCGCCGCGCCGCTGGGCGCAGCGATTCGGTGGCGGTGATCGGCTACGCGCCGCGATCCTTCATGCCGTGGTGGGAGAAGAACGCCGACGGTCTTGCGCGGCTGGACAAACTCGATGTGTGGTGCCTGCCGCCCGGCGCCACGGAGTCGCTGGCCCCCTTCCACGCCCGCAACATGACGATTGACTGCGTGATCCAGGAAGGCGAAGTCCAGCTCACCGACGGCGAGCGCAGCGTCATCGTCGTGCCGCAGCGGATGCGTTGAGCGGGCGGCAAAGCCCGAGAAGCCTGGCCCGTCATCGCGGAGTCCGCGCTTGGGTGTAAGCTGGCGCACGCCCCCGCCCGGGGCACATCTAGGGGGAGTCATGGCAAAGCCGGTCAAGCGTTTCTGGGCCTATCTTCTTGGACTGCTCGGACTGTACGCCAGTGCCGCTTCGGCGCAGTCGGGGTTTCTGTGCAATCCGAACATCGTCGGCGGGAATGACTCCAAGGAGAACGCGGGTTGCATCGATGTGTTGTCCTGGAGCTGGGGGGCAGCCACCTCGATCACGGGCTTCTCGGGCATGGGGCCCCGCAGCGCCAGCGCGCCGTCCCTGCAGAACTTCACTATGACCAAGCAGGCGGATGAGGCGTCCGAGGACCTGTTCCGCCATGTGGCGACCGGCCAGCCGGTCGCGGGCGTGGTGGAGTATCGCGAGTACCCGGTCTGCACCCCTTCGTGTCCGGCGTCCGAGCCCTTCCTCAAGATTCGCATGAGCAATGTGCTTCTGAGCTCGTTCAGCGTCGGCGGCACACAGGGCGACCAGCCTTTTGAATCCGTGACGCTGGATTTTGAGGCGATCTCCTACTGTCAGCGACCGGTGGGCGAGGGCGGGGTGCTCGGCGCTGAGCAGTGTTTTGCCTTCAGCCGCGCTACCAACAAGTCGATCACCCCGTTCTGATCAGGCAGCGTCCCATGCGCAGGGGAAATCGGGCCTTGTGGCTGGCCGCTCTGACAGCGGCCTTTGCTCTGCTGCCCGGGGCGCTGCTCGGCAAGGCGCCGGGCCCGCTGCTCTTGCTCCAGCCGGAGGCGCTCAAGGGTGGCGCGCTGCCAGCGGTGATCTCGCTGACACCGGGTAGACTCCTGGCCCGCGAGCATGTCCTGCGTCATTGCGCCGGGGCTGCCATGCGCAGTCCGGATCGGCGCCTGCACTACGATGTCGATACACAACGCTGCGCTGCGGCGGCGACGGGGTCGGGGTGGCGACCAGGCACGTTCGACGCGCGTGCAGGCATGGCCAGCGATACCCGCATTGCCGCCGAGCTTGCCGAATCAGGCTATGCCGTCGTGATGCCCCCGGTGCGTCCTTTGCAGGCCAAGTACGCCTGCAGCTGCCCGCAGAACCGCTCGCCCGACGGCGCCGTGGTCTGTCCAAGCCAGGTGGCCGATGTGTCACGGGCCATCGCGCCGATTGAATTTCTCGCCCAGGATCCGGATGGCGATGCGCTGACCGCCAGCTTCAGTCATGCCGAGGATGGCGGTGCGCCGCTTTCAGGCATGGCCCCGGGGCTGCGCAGTGACTGCACCCCGGCAGCGGGAAGCCTGGCCTGTGAGGTCAGCGGGCGACCGCTTGGCGCTTCGTCGGTGCTGACCCTCAGCTGGTCGGTGAGCGATGGCCTTGCCACGCTGCCGCTGCAGGCGATGATCACCCGCGTGCCGGGCCCCGCTGGCGGCTTGCTGTTCGACGGATTCGAAGTCGCTGCCTGTCCTTGACGGCGTGTCGAAGTTTCGCGCATCCCGAGCCAGCGGAGAAGCCCTGAACGAGACGTTTGCGCGGGGTCTGGCCGCCCACAAGGAGGGCCGCAGGCAGCAGGCTCGCGAGGCTTACCTTCAGGTGCTCGCGCAGCGGCCGGACAGTGCGCCCTGCCTGCAGCTGCTCGGTGTGCTGGAGCACATGGAAGGCGACAGCGTCCGCGGGCTGAGCCTGCTTCGGCGCGCGCACGCGCTGGCGCCGGCCGATCGCGACATTCGCCAGAATCTGGCCAACCTGCTCAGCGATATCGAGCAGCTGGAGGAAGCGGCG
Source organism: uncultured Lysobacter sp. (assembly GCA_964350895.1). GTDB lineage: Bacteria > Pseudomonadota > Gammaproteobacteria > Xanthomonadales > Xanthomonadaceae > Pseudomarimonas. The sequence goes on along the minus strand of CAYGMG010000001.1, from coordinate 80,143 downwards.
TCGCTGTACCAGGAGCTGATTGCCGAGCAGCCGGGGCAATGGTTTCATTACGCCAACCTCAGTGCCGCACTGCGGCGCATGGGCCACTTCGAGGACGCCCGTGCGAGTGCCTGCAAGGCCCTGGCGATCGACTCGCGGCAGCCGCTGGCCTGGATGGCCAAGGGAAATTCCGAAGCCTGCGCCAAGCGCATCGATGAGGCGATCGCCAGCTACGAGCAGGCGATCGCCCTGCAGCCGGGCTTGTTCGCGGCGCACCACAGCATGTGTCGCCTGCTCCTGCAGCAGGAACAGCGCCACTGGTGGTCGCGGCGTCGTATGTCACGGACCCGTCGCGCCTATCAGCGCTGGGCAGAGGTGGATCCAAGCGGAACCACGGCTCGTTTCATGCTGCAGGCCCTGCACGGTGACGTGCTGCCGGCGCGCATGCCGGACGAGGTGGTACGGGCCACATTCGATCAGTTTGCCCAGGACTTCGAGCGGCAGCTGGCCTTGCTCGACTATCGCGGTCCGCAGTGCCTGGTGGATGCACTTGATCGCGCCGGGATCAAGCCGGGCGCCGATCTGCAGGTGCTGGATGCAGGCTGCGGAACCGGTCTTGCCGGGCCGCTGCTGCGGCCGCTGGCCCGGCATCTGGTAGGAGTCGACCTCTCGCTTCCGATGCTCAGCAAGGCGCGGGCAAAGGGCTGCTATGACCAGCTGGAGGAGGGCGAGCTTGCAGCCTGGCTGGGCTCTCGCGTCGCCTGTTTCGATCTGCTGGTGGCGGCGGATGTGCTGAATTATTTCGGCGAGCTTGAAGGCGTACTGCGTGCCGCCGCGGGCGCGCTACGACCGGGCGGGCGGATCGCTTTCACCGTTGAGGTCAGCAGGCAGCCTGGTTATCGGCTGACCTGCGCTGGCCGCTACGCGCATCACGTCGACTACGTCACGAAGTGCCTGGGCTCGGCCGCCTTTGAACGTCCGGTCGCGGAGTCGATCAGCTTGCGCAAGGAGTCAGGTCAGCCGGTGCAGGCTTGGCTGATACTCGCATCGCGCTCCGCGGGATAAGCCACGGGGCGCCCTGGGCGCCCCGTGGCGAATGGCTCAGGACGCCGGCGGCGCCAGTCCGCGACGCTTGAGCAGGGGGGCGATATCCGGGGCGCGACCGCGGAAGTCCTGGAACAGGCTCATCGCCGGCTTGCTGCCGCCGCGTGAGAGCAGGGTCTTGCGAAAGTGCTCGCCGTTCTCGCGCTTCAGACCGCCGTTCTCCTTGAACCACTCGACGCTGTCGGCATCCAGCACTTCGCTCCACAGGTAGGAGTAGTAACCGGCCGAATAGCCGCCGGCGAAGATGTGGTTGAAGTAGGTGGTGCGATAGCGCGGCGGCACCGGGGCGAAGTCCAGACCGTGCTTCTTCAGCGCCGCGGCCTCGAAAGCGATCACGTCCTCGGGGACTTCATCGGCGCTGATCTGGTGCCAGGCCTGGTCGATCAGCGAAGCGCCCAGGTACTCGGTGGTGGCAAAGCCCTGATTGAACTGCTCGGCGGCCAGCACCTTGTCGAGCAGGGCCTTGGGGATCGGCTCGCCGGTCTGGTAGTGCACCGCATAGTTGGCCAGGATCGACGGCCAGGTCGCCCACATTTCGTTGACCTGGGAGGGGTACTCGACGAAGTCACGCGGCACCTGGGTGCCGGCAAAGCGCGGGAAGTGGACGTCGGAGAACATGCCGTGCAGGGCATGGCCGAACTCGTGGAACAGGGTGGTGACCTCGTCGAAGGTGAGCAGGGTCGGCTCGCCCTCGGTCGGCTTGGGGATGTTCAGATGATTGCCGATCACCGGCTTGCTGCCGAGCAGATGGCTCTGCGGCACGTAGGCGTTGGCCCAGGCGCCGCCGCGCTTGCTCGGCCGGGCATAGAGATCGGCGAGGAAGATCGCCAGTCGGCTGCCGTCGGCATCAAACACCTCGAACACGCGCACGTCGGGGTGATACACCGGCAGGTCGCGGCGCTCCTTGAAGGTCAATCCGTACAGCTCGGTGGCGGCGTGGAAGACGCCGCGGATCAGCACGTTGTCGAGTTCGAAGTAGGGGCGCAGGGCGGCGGCGTCGAGCTGGTACTTCTGCTGGCGCACCTTGTCGGCATAGAACGACCAGTCCCAGGCTGCGAGCTTGAAGTCCTTGCCTTCGGCGTCGATCACCGCCTGGATGTCGGCCGCTTCACGACGGGCGTTGGCCACGGCAGCCGGTGCCAGGTCGGAAAGCAGCTTGTTGACCGTGGCCACCGAGCCGGCGGTCTGCTCTTCCAGCTGGTAGGCGGCGTGGTTGGGATAGCCGAGCAGGGCGGCACGCTGCGCGCGCAGCTTCACCAGCTGTTTCACCAGGTCACGGTTGTCGTACTCGCCGCCGTCGCTGCCTCGGGCGACCGATGCCTTCTGCAGCTGCTCGCGCAGGGCACGGTCTTCGAGCGCGGCGAGCGGCGGCTGGCCGGAGGTGTTCTGCAGGGTCAGCAGGTAGCCTGCATCAATCTTCTCGGCGCCCTTGGCGGCTGCCGCGGCGGCCGCCGTCGCACCCGCCGAGAGCCCGGCCAGGCGTTCCTTGCTGTCGACCGCGACGGCCGAGGCATTGGTGGCGGCCAGCACGTTCTGGCCGAACTGGGTCTGCAGCTTGGCCAGCTCGCCGTTGAGGCCGCGCAGGGTGTCCTTGTCGGCCTCGGCGAGCTGGGCGCCGGCGCGCACGAAGTCGGTGTGGTAGCGCTCGATCAGCTGCCGGGACTCGGCGTCGATGTCCAGCGTCTCGCGCTGCTCGTAGAGGCCCTTGATCCGCTGGAACAGCTTGTCGTTGAGGGTGATCGCATCCATGTGCGCGGCGAAGCGCGGGGCGAAGTCGCGGGCCACCTTCTGCAGCTCGGGATTGGTATGCGCGCCATTGAGGTTGCCGAAGATGGCGCCGACCCGGCGCAGCAGGTCTCCGCTCTTCTCCATCGCGACCACGGTGTTCTCGAAGCTGGCCGGCTCCGGGCTGTCGGCGATCGCGGCGATCTCGGCCAGCTGCTCGCGCATGCCCTGCTCAAGCGCCGGGGCGAAATGCTCGTTGCGGATCTTGTCGAAGTGCGGCATGCCGTGCGGCAGGGTGCTCGGCGCGAGCAGCGGATTCACCTCGCGTGATTCGAAGCTGTCGGCGCCAGCCGTGGTCTCGGCGCTCAGGCCGAGCGGCGCGCCGAGCGCCAGGGCGATTGCCAGGGAGAGCAGCGGTTTCGCATTGATCATCGTGGTCGGACCATGTTGAGCGTGACCTCCGAGCATAACCTCGCGGGCAGTGGGCGTGCCGTGCACAGGCCGGTATCGCGCCGCGGCTGCGCCGGGGCGGGGCGACGGCGCGGCGGAGCGACCGGTCACGCCCGTGGCCCTCGGGCGTCGCAGGAGCGCAAGATGACGGCGCTGCGGACCTGACAAAGGCACTGCCGGCTTGCGCTGTTCACCCGCGCGGCGGCGATACGAGGAGGAAGGATGCGGCTCGACAAGCACGAACATGGAGGCAGGGTGTTGCTGTTCTGTCTGATGCTCTTGGTGATCGGCCCCTGGCTGATGTGGAGCACGCGCGCCGACTTCCGCGCTGCGGAGCAGCGCTACGTGGGCCTGCTCGGCGCCGAACAGCTGGAATACCGGGTCGCCGACAAGTGGCAGGAGGAGCGCGGCGGGGGCAGGTCGCGGAGCACCCACTATTTCGCCCAGCTCACGCCCGGGCAGCCCCGTCGCGACCTGGCAGCGGGAGTGACGGTCGAGATCAGCGGAAAGCGTTTCGATCTGCTCCGCAGCGGCGAACGCTGGGTGGCGCGGATGCAAGGCTCGCAGCCGGTGTTCGATCCTATGGAGACGCGCTTCGAGTTTGACCGGCGCAGCTTCGGACGCATTGCCGGAGTGATCTCCCTGCTCCTGGTCCTGCTGCTTGGACTGGGGCATGCCAGCGGACGCTTGTACCGCCCGCTGTGGTAGCTGGGCGCGTATCGCTGCGACTCGCCTCAGAAGCCGTCCGGGTGCTCGGCCAGGAATTGCTGCTCGGCCTTGCTGCTGATCCGTCCCAGCACATCGTTCCGATGCGGAAAACGGCCGAACAGGCCGATCGGCTCGGCGTGCCTGCGTGCATAGTCGAGCCAGCCCACGGTGGCGGCGCGTAGCTCGGCGTCGGCCACGGCGTGCAGGGCCTCGAAGGCGGCCAGCGAGCGCGACTGCAGCTCGGCATCCTCGGCGTGTTCGAAGGGCAGGTAGCAGAACAGTCGGACAGCGGCGGGTAGGGCCTGGTCGAAGCCCTGCGCCTGGCCGCGGAGGGCGACGCGCTGGGCCAGCGGGTCGAGAGCGAAGGCGCGGGCGCTGTCGCGATGCAGGTTGCGCGGCAGCTGGTCGACCACGATCAGGAAGGCCAGCCAGTCAGGCGGATGTCCAAGCCATCCGTCCAGCGCACCGCTGGCGGCCTGATCCGGCAGCTCGCCGAATCGGCGCGCCAGCTCGGCATCGAACAGCGCATCGCGGCGAAACCATCGCGCCTGCTGGGCGACTGCCCACGGGCCATCGTAGGGTCCGGCGCCGAGCCAGGCATCAAGCACGCTGGCGGCGATCGCATCTCGGGCGCCCAAGGTCAGGTCCATGGCGGACGCTCAGAAGCTGGATTCGGTTTCGCGCTCTTCGTCGCCCCAGGAGCGCCACTCGGGCGACGGCGCGGGCTCGAAGAAGAACGCCGCCCTGGCCAGCTCGCGGGAGCGTCTGGCCCAGCGCGGATTGAGCTGGTCGGGCGGCAGGCTGCGGCGGATCTTCAGCGAACTGGTGGGCTCGATGTCCAGCGGCGGCGAGAGGGTGTCGGCGTCCTGACTCTCGACGATCCGCACCCGCGGCGTGAGCGCGGCGCCCGGCCTTGATGCGACGACCAGGGCGACCCGCTCATCATTGAGTTCCACCAGGGAGCCCGGCGGGTAGACGCCGAGCAAACGGACGAAGCGGGAGAGCAGGGTGGCATCGAAGTGAGCGCGCTCTCGGCCATACATCTGCTGCATGGCCTGGTGCGGCGTCAGCCCGTCGCCGGCGTGCTGCGGGCAGACCAGGTCCATGTAGCGGTTGGCGATCGCCAGCACCTTGCCCGACTCGGACAGTGCATCGCCGCGCAGGCCGCTCGGGAAACCCGAGCCGTCGGCATGCTCGTGGTGCTCGGCAATGCTTCGCACCACCTCGGGCTCAAGACCCATCTCGGCGGCCATCGCCAGGCCTTGCTCGACGTGGCTGCGCCAGCTTGCCAGCTGCCCGGCGCTCAGCGCCTCGCTGCAGGCACGCAGGGCCTCGGGCAGGTGCAGCTTGCCCATGTCGTGGAGCAGGGCGGCCAGGCTCAGCTGGCGCAGTGCCTCGTCATCGAAACCGGCATCCCGGCCAAGCAGCAGTGACAGCGCGACCACCGCGACTTCGTGGCTGCCCTGTTCCTCGGCGGCCTTGTCGGTGAGCAGGCGGACCGCGGGACGATCACACTCGCTGAGCGCGCTGGCCACTGATTGCGCCAGTGATTCCGCGGCGTCGCGCGCCGCGGCGGGATCCTCACGCAGGGCGGCAAGCAGGACGCCATGGCGCTGGGCCACGCCCGCGTACTCGTCCTCCAGCCAGTGTTCGGACAGGCTCTCCCACTCGTCGAGGTTGATTGGCTCCATCAGCTTGGCGACCGGCGCTGCTGCCACCGGCGGCGGAGCCGGCTCGGCGGCCGGCTCGGAGGACTCGGCAGCGGGGCCGGTTTCAGAGTGTTCGGGCGACCAGCGGACCTGATCGACGCCCAGACTGCGCAGCTGGGCCAGCTGCTCCGCGCTGCGGATGGTGAAGCGGCTGCGCAGGAACGGGTGGTTCTTCCAGCCGAGATCCAGCACCACGTACATGCCGATCTGCAAGCGGTCGACATCGATCAGCGGCAGCGTGTTCGCAGCCATGCTGCCCTCCCGGCGGTAAGACCCGAAGAGCATAACGCCTGTTGCGGCCGGCGACATGTGACGGGGTAGGAATTGTGCGGCTTTGGCGACGGTCGACAATCCGAGCGCGACGCCCACGGCATGAACATGCCGCTTGGGGGCGATCGGCGCCAGTCCGTGCCGGCTGGATTCGCAAGGCGGACCCTTGCGCTTGGGTGGTGCGGCGACGCCGGTGGGCCTTGGCGCAGCGCCAGGCTTCGAGGACGCAGCGCTGAACTCGGGACGTCGATCCGGCGCGCTTCGCGGTCGACATGTCGCGCCGGCTGCGGCTGGCCTTGCATGGCCGGGCTGATCGCCGCACAGTCCGGCCTCGATCCGATTTCGGGAAAGTGCATGCGAACCTTGATCAATGCCGGTCTTTTCCTGGCCGTAGCACTGCTGGCCAGCGCCGCGACCCGGGCCGAGCAGGTCGAGCGCTTCCGGGTCATCACCGGTGGCAATGTGGTCGGCCATCTGCACGCCAGCGTTCGCCCAAGCGAAGTCGGCATCGAGTACCAGGTGCGCAACAACGGTCGCGGCCCGACCATCAGCGAGCGTATCCAGCTGGATGAGCGGGGCATGCCGCGACGCTGGGAGATCGAAGGCAACACCACCTTCGGCTCGCCGGTCGAGGAAAGCTTCGCCCGCGAAGGCGGCGAGGCGAGCTGGCGCGACGCGGCCGGCGAGCGCTCGCTGCCGGTGGCCAGCCGTGAACTGTATGTCGCCCAGTCGGCCAGCCCGTTTGCCTTGGGCGTCTATGCGCGGGCGCTGCTGGCAGCGCCCGGGATGCAGCTCGACGTCTTGCCTTCCGGCAGCCTGCGACTGGAACCCGGCCAGACGTTGCAGTTGCGCGGCAGCGACGGTCCGCTGGAGGCGCGGGTCTACGCACTGAGCGGGCTTGACCTGGCACCCAGCTATTTCCTGCTCGATGAATCCCGGCAGCTGGTTGCCGCGATCAATCCGCGCTCGGTCACCCTGCGTGAAGGCTTCGAAGCCGAGGAGGCGCGCCTGCGCGAACTGGCCGCCCAGCTCGCGGCGACCCGGCTGGAGAAGATCAGCCAGGACCACACCCATCGTTTCGACGGACCGCTGCGCATCCGCAATGTGCGCGTGTTCCAGCCGGCCGAGCTTCGCCTGTCCGAGCCGGTCAGCGTGGTCGTCCATGGCAACCGGATCGCCGGCGTGCAGCCGCTGGATGCGCCGGCCACGCCCGGCGAGGCATTGATCGACGGCGCCGGCGGCACCCTGGTGCCGGGCATGTTCGAGATGCACGCGCATACCGGTGAGAGCAGCGCCCTGCTCAACGTGCTGGCCGGGGTGACCTCGATGCGCGACATGGGCAACAACAACGAGGTGCTCGCAGCCCTGATCGCACGCATCGAGAGCGGTGAGCTGATCGGTACGCGGATCGTGCGCAGCGGCTTCATCGAGGGCCGCAGCCCGTTCAATTCCAACAACGGGCGCCTGGTGTCCAGCCAGGCCGAGGGGCTGGACGCGGTGCGTTGGTACGCCGCCCGCGGCTTCTGGCAGGTCAAGCTGTACAACAGCATCGACCCGGCCTGGTCGCCGGCGCTGATCGCCGAGGCCAAGCGGCTGGGCATGCGCGTGGCCGGCCACATGCCGGCGTTCTCCAACGCCGACGCAATGATCGCCGCCGGCTACGACGAGCTGACCCACATCAACCAGGTCATGCTCGGCTGGGTGCTCGGCCCCAAGGACGACACCCGGACCCTGCTGCGGATCACCGGGCTCAAGAAGCTGGCCGGTCTCGACATCAAGGCGCCCAAGGTGCAGCGCACCCTGGATGCGATCGTCGCGGCGAAGATCGCGGTCGAACCGACGCTGGGCATCCATGAGGCGGCGATGCTGGGCCGCGAGGGCGAGGTGCCGGTCGGCCGCGCCGACTATCTCGACAACATGCCGATCGGGGTCCAGCGCGATGCCAGGCAAGCCTGGCTGAAGTTGGAGGAGGAGGGCGATGACAAGGCCTTCCGCGACGGCTACGACGCGATCGTGCGCACGCTGACCGAGATGCATCGGCGCGGCGTCCTGCTGATCCCTGGCACCGATCTTGGCGGCGCCTTCAGCTTCCACCGCGAGCTGGAGCTGTTTACCCAGCTCGGCATGAGTCCGGCCGAGGCGCTGCGTCGCGGCACCCTGGACATGGCCGTCTATCTTGGACAGGAGCAGGCGCTGGGCAGTATCGAGCGCGGCAAGCTGGCCGACTTTTTCCTGGTGCCGGGCGATCCGACGCAGGACATCAAGGCGATCAAGACCATCCAGCTGGTGGTCAAGGATGGCGCGCTGTACTTCCCGTCGGAGATCTATCCGGCGTTCGGCATCCGGCCCTTTGTCGAGGCGCCTGCGCTGCAGCGCCCTGAGGTGCACTAGACAGTTGGTTGCGCTGCACGGGTGGCGGTCATGAGCCTGTGGATCGGTCCCGACAACCAGCCGCGCTGCGGCTGGTGTGGCGGCGCGCCGGAGTTCCTCGCCTACCACGATCAGGAATGGGGCTTTCCGGTCGCCGACGAGCGCCGGCTGTTCGAGAAGCTGTGCCTTGAGAGTTTTCAGGCGGGCCTGAGCTGGCGCACCATCCTGGCCAAGCGGGACAACTTCCGCGCTGCATTCGCTGGCTTCGACATCCAGCGCATGGCCGGTTTCGATGAAGGCGATGTCGCCCGGCTGCTGCAGGACGCCGGCATCGTTCGCCATCGCGGCAAGATCGAGGCGGTCCTGCACAACGCCAGGCTTGCGCTGCGCATGCGTGAGGCGGAAGGGTCGCTGGGCGCCCTGGTCTGGCGTTATGCACCCGCAGCGCAAGCGCCCGGCGGCGACCACCTGCCGGCCTCGACTGCGGTCTCCGAGCGGCTCTCGCGGGAACTCAAGCGGCGCGGCTGGCGCTTCGTCGGTCCGACCACGGTGTACGCCTTCATGCAGGCCGCCGGTCTGGTCAATGATCACCTCGCCGGATGCGCACTGCGCCCGGCCGCGGCCCAAGCGCGCGCCGCATTCACGCCGCCGGTGCGTTGAGTCCTCCCGCTTGGCCCGGTGGCAGTCGCCCGACGTCGACGAGACGGCCGCGGATCGCTGAACGATAGACCGGGCCTATGCCAAGCATCCCGATTATTGATTGGACACTCTAGAAAGGGCGCATTACACTTTTTTAACAATCGCGACCGCATGGCCGCGGCTTCCCCCTGCCGAGCGTGCCGATGACCGTTTCTGCCATCCCCCTGACTCCACCGCTGCAGCGCACGCTGGCTTCCCCTGCGCTGATCCGCGGCGTTGGCGTGCACGCCGGCGAGGCGGTGAGCCTGACGCTGCAGCCGGCAGCGGCCGGCAGCGGCATCGTCTTCGTGCGCAGCGATCTCGAAGTCGGCGCAAACGAGATCCCGGCGCGCTGGGACCGGGTGATCGAAACGCGGCTGTGTACGGTGATCGCCAATGCGGCGGGCGCCAGCATTTCGACCGTCGAGCATCTGATGGCCACCCTGGCTGCCTGCGGCGTGGACAACGCGCGGATCCTGGTCGATGGTCCCGAGGTACCGATCCTTGACGGCAGCGCGATCGAGTGGGTGCGCCTGATCCGCAGCGCCGGCGTGCTGCCGCAGCCAGCGCTGCGGCGCCAGCTCAAGATCCTGCGCCCGCTGCGCATCGGCGATGAGCAGAAGTGGGCGATGCTGCTGCCGGCCGAGGGCAGCCACTACAGCGTGGGAATCGATTTCGACGAGCCGCTGATCGGCCGTCAACACATCGAGTTCAGTCTTTCTGACCATGCCTTCCGCCGCGAGATCGCGCCGGCGCGCACCTTCGGCTTTGCCCATGAGGTCGCGGCCATGCAGGCCGCGGGTCGCGCCCTGGGTGGCTCGCTGGACAATGCGGTGGTGGTCGGCAACGGCCGCGTCCTGAACCCTGACGGGTTGCGCTTTGCCGACGAGTTCGTCCGCCACAAGCTGCTCGACTGCATCGGCGACCTGTATCTGGCCGGCGGCCTGATCGAAGGCCGGCTGATCGCCAACCGGCCCGGCCATGCGCTGAATGTCGATCTGCTGCGCGCGCTGTTCGCCAGCGCCGACGCCTGGTGCTGGCGAGAAGGTTCGGACTCGCGCTGTCCGGGACTCGCGGCCGCTGCCTGAGACGTCGGGCCGCGGGCCTGGCACCGATGCAGCCGCCGTGCACGGTGCGGCCCTTCAACCTGGTCCGGAAACAGGAGTCCGCCCGATGCATGGATTGCGCGCAGCGCTGATGACGAAAGCACCGATCTTGATCATGGCGCTGGCCCTGCTGCTGGCCCTGGGTGCCTGTCGCCCGCCGCCGCCCAGCGGTCACGGGCGCATCGACGAACTGCGCATCGAAGACCTTGAAACCGGCAGCGGCGCGCTGGCTGAAACGGGTGCCCGGGTCACTGTGCACTACACCGGCTGGTTGTACGACGACCGCGAGCCCGGCTCGCGCGGCGCGCAGTTCGACAGCTCGCGCGATCGCGACCGCCCCTTCAGCTTCCTGCTCGGCGCCAAGCAGGTGATCCGCGGCTGGGACGAGGGCGTGCAGGGCATGCGCGTCGGCGGCAAGCGCATCCTCTGGCTGCCGCCGCTGTACGGCTACGGCGCCCGCGGCGCCGGCCATGCCATCGGCCCCGATGCCTCTCTGGTCTTCGAGGTGGAACTGCTGGCGGTGGAGCCTGGCTGATCACCTGCGGCCGGGGTGAGAGTGGCTCAGGCGGCAGCGGTTTTGCCGTCAAGCGCCGAGGTGCCGGGAAGTCGACGCAGCGCGGCCAGATCAGCGGCGATCTCCGAGAGCACCGCGACCTCCTCGGGCCGCAGCGCGGGATGCCAGAAGTCGACCAGCAGCAGCAGCCGATCCTCACTGCCGGTGTTGCGGGCTTCGTGTTCGTAGCTGTCGTCGAACAGCAGGCAGCGGCCCGATTGCCAGGCGCGGGTTTCCTCGCTCACGCGGAACCAGCAGCCTTCCGGCACGCGCAGGCCGAGGTGGGCAGTCCAGCGGTAGTTGTGCAGGCCACAGTGCGGCTGGATGTGGCTGCCGGCGGCAAGGACCGAGAGCATCGCCATCTCGCCGATGTGCGGCAGTCCAGCCAGCAAGGCTGAGGTCCTGGGCATGGCGCGCAGACCGCTTTCCACGCTGCGTCCGCCATAGCGCAGGTGCAAGGCCGACCAGCGCCCGCTGTGCGGCGTGCCGTCCTCATAGCTTACGGTTTGCGCGGTGTCCTGCAGCGCAGCAAGCGCCTCGCAGCGGATGTCCGCTGCGGCCGACTCCAGCGTGGCCAGCGCGGGCAGCAGGCCGGGTGTTGGAAACGGACCGTGGTCGGGTACGCCGGGCAGCAGCCAGGTAGGGCGCCGCAATGGGTGATCGGCGCGCAGAGGTGGGCGCAGTCGGGCGTAGTGCAAGAAGGCGTGCTCGATCCGCCGCATCGCTTCGCGTCCGTAGCGCTCGCGCGCGGCAAGCAGCCTTGCGAGCATGCGTTGCTGCGGTGCCTCGTCGGCCGGCATCGCACTCATGCCAGCTGACGTTTGGCGAGTTGGGCAAACAGCCCGTCGAGCGCCATCAGCTCCTCGTAGCTGCCCATTTCGGCGATCTGTCCCTGGTGCAGCATGCATATCCGGTCGGCGCGAATGATCGTAGACAGCCGGTGGGCGATGACGATGCGGGTCGCCTGCATGCGCTCGGTGCTGGCGGTCACCTGCGCCTGGGTGCGGTTGTCCAGCGCGCTGGTCGCCTCGTCGAGCAGGATGATCCGCGGGTTGTGGACGACCGCGCGGGCCAGGAGCAGGCGCTGCTTCTGTCCGCCGGAGAAGCCGCCGCCGCCCTCCATGACATAGGTGTGCATGCCCATCGGCATCGCCTTGACGTCCTCGTCCAGACCCACCTTGCGTGCCGCTTCCCAGGCCTCCTCGACGGTCCGCGAGGATGTGCCGACGATGTTGCGGAAGATGTCGGTGGGCAGGACCTGGCTGTCCTGGAGCACCACGCCCATCTGTTGCCGCACCTCACGCAGGTCCAGCGAAGCGAGGTCCTTGCCGTCGCAGTAGATGCTGCCTTTCTCCGGCCTCTCGAAGCCGACGATCAGGCGCATCACCGTGGATTTTCCCGAGCCGGATCCGCCGACAAAGGCGATGAACTCACCGGCACGAATCTTCAGCGAGAGGTCGCGGATGATCCACGGGCCGTCCGCGGTGTAGCGGAAGTGCACGTGGGACAGCTCGATCGCGCCGCTCAGCTCGCCCGGTGATTCGCGGCTGCCGTCGGTTTCCGGCTCGCTGGCGATGATCGGCTGCAGACGCTCATACAGGGGAATCGCGCGGAGCAGGCCAAGCGATGCGTCGGAGAGCGCGACCATGGCATTCAGGAAGGCCCCGTAGGCGGCGTTGAAGGCGATGAACTCGCCCGTGCTCATCCCGCCGGCGGGCCCGCCGGCGATGCCCGCCACGGCGGTGAACAGGGCAATCGAGGAGAGCACCGGAAACACCGAGTTGAAGACGGTGACCCCGTTCTGGATGCCGCCGATGCGCAGGCTCAGGCGGCGGCTGTCGGCGAACAGTCGTGACCAGACCCGGAAGGCATGCGACTCGGAGCCTGAGGTGCGCAGCTTGGACACGCCCGAGAGCAACTGCAGCACCAGCCCCGCCAGCTTGCCGTTGTACTGCAGGTTCTCCCGCTGCAGGCGGATCTGCATCAGGTTGCCGGCGAAGCTCACGCCAACGAAGACCGCGGTCAGGGCCATCGCTACCAGGGCCAGTCTCGGGCTGTAGTAGAACATCAGGCCGACGAAGAACAGCGAGGAAAGACTGCCGAGGATGGCCGACACGCCCGCGCCGGCAAGCAGGCCACGGATCGCATTGACGCCTGCAGCGCGGTCGGCGAGGTCGCCGGCCGAGTAGTCGCTGAAGAAAGTCGCCGGCAGGTTGAGCAAACGGTCCCAGACCGCCGCCTGGATGGCGTAGTCCATCTTGCCCTGGATGCGCAGCGCAGCGATCTGTTGAGTGAAGTTGAACACCGTCGAGACCAGGGCGGCGATCAGCAGGGCAATGCCGAACTGGGCCAGCATGCCGCGCTCGGCTTCGGGAATCGCCTGGTCGAAGATCTGCCCGGTGAACAGCGGCGTCAGCGCGCCGAGCAGGCCGACCGCGAGCCCCATGCCGACCAGGGTCATGACGTCGCGTCCGAGCCCGCGGATACCGAAACGCAGCAGGCCGAGCGCGCCCATCGGGCCGGAGGGAAAGGGCCGGTAGAACACCGCACCGAACGGATTCAGCGCGCTGGCAAAGGACTCGTCGACCTGACCGCGGGCGCCGCTGGCCGGGACCACATATTCATAGCGTCCGGCGCCCGTCGGCAGGATGGCCACCGGCTCCTTGTCCGCTTCGCGCTCGGCGATGAAGGGGCCGTGGTCCTGCCGCCACCATTCGTCGCGCAGCGCTACCGGGCGTACCCGGAAACGCGACTCGCGGCTGATCGCGTGCAGGCGGTCCTGGACCGTGCCCAGCTTTTCCAGCCCCTTCGGAATCGATACCTCGATACCGCTGGATGCCGCCACCAGGCGCGCTGCCGCGGCAAACGGGTGTTCGCCCTCGGCGATCTCCACGTCGCGCGACTTGCCGCGGTCGCGGGCGAGTACCGAATAGATGTCCTGGTAGGCCTCATGGCGCGCGCGCTCGGCGTGCTCGGCCTTTTCGTTCAGCCGGTTGAACTCGTCGACCATGGCCAGCCGCTTGTTGATGAACTCGCAGTTCACCAGGGCCTCGTGAAAGAGGGTCAGGCCTTCCCAGTAGCCATCCTCGGCGACCCGCTCCACACCCTTGGCAGCATGCAGCCGGGTATCGTTGCCTCCGCGGTTGGCCGCCTCGACCCAGCTGCTGCTGGCCAGCGGAAACAGCGCCTCACGGGTGGCAAGGTCGACGTCCTCAAGGCCGAGAAACAGCAGCTCGCCGCGCTCGGGGCTGATCCACACCACGCCCTGGGCGGCGCGCGCCTTGTCGCCATTCGGCAGATCGAAGGCTTCGCCAGGCTTGAGGTTGAGGCGGGCCACAGGCTTGGGCTGGATATCACGGCTGAGGCTCTCGGAGAGCCGGAGCACCCAGGTATCGACGGCGCGCGCCAGCACCGGGGCCAGCGCGGGATCCTGTGCGGCCTCACGCAGCGCGGACCACGACAGCCGCCAGGCAACGCTGCCGAGCTTGCCGACGGCGAGAAAGCCGTTGCCCATGCCCATCGCGCCGATCTGCATGCCAAACATCAGCTCGTGCTGGTGGATGCTGACGAAGTGCGTGCGATGGCCGGCTGCCTGGCCGTCCTCGATCGCCACGGTGAACACTTCGATGCGCCCTTGTTCGATGACCCAGAGCGCGTCGGCATCATCGAGCAGCAAAGGCGTCAGGCCGGAGAGCTCGAGCCGCTCGCCGTGTGCCCGCGCATGGGCGAGCAGTCCGTCGAAGGCGGGTTGGGTATCGGCGGCCATCGCATCAATCCTTGATCAGTTCGGCGTAGGGGCCTTCGGCGTTCTTCATCTGCTCGTGGGTGCCGCGCTGAACGATCTTGCCGCGCTGCAGGACGATGATTTCATCGCAGTCGCGGATGGTCGCCAGTCGGTGGGCCACGATCACGCAGGTGCATCCGCGGCGGCGAATGGCATCGTCGATCAGCGCCTCGGTGGTCGGGTCGAGCGCGCTGGTGGCCTCGTCGAGGATCAGCATGCTCGGGCTGCCTACCAGGGCGCGGGCGATCTCCAGCCGCTGCGCCTGTCCGCCGGAGAAATTGCCGCCGCCCTCGTCGACCTCGGAGTGATAGGCGCCATCGCGCACTTCGATCACGTCGGCGATGGCCGCGTCCTCGCAGGCCGTGGTGATCGCCGCGTCGGCCACCGTGGCATCCCACATGGTCAGGTTGTCGCGCACCGTGCCGCGGAACAGGAAGATGTCCTGGTCGACCACGCCGAGCGAGTTGGAGATCAGCGAGTGCGGGATCTTCTCGCGGTCGATGCCCTGGAACAGGACCTCGCCCCGCCACGGCTTGTACAGGCCGGTGATCAGCTTGGCCACGGTCGACTTTCCCGAGCCCGATCCGCCGACCAGGGCGACCCGCTGTCCGGGCTTGATGTGCAGGTTGAAGTCGGAGATCAGCGCCGGCTCCAGCGGGTTGTAGCCGAAGTGGATGTCGCGCAGCGAGATCTCCCCGGACAGCTTGAGCACGCCCTCGACCCGCGGATCGACCTCGCGGTCATTTCCGTAGCAGGCGTCCTGCTCGTTGGCGAGCACGTCGTCGAGCCGGTTCATGTCCGCTTCCAGCTCCTGGATCGAGCCGCCGAAGCGCACGAAGTTGTTCAGCGGGCGAACGAAGCTCGCCATCAGCACCTGGTAGGCGATCAGCATGCCGACGGTGAGCGCGCCCTGCATGACCAGCAAACCGCCGAACACCAGGATCGAGGTGGTGATCAGGGCGTTGACCAAGGGCGGGACGGCGGCCATGTAGCCGTTCAGTTCGCCAAGGTCCTGCTCGCTCTTCAGCGCCTTGGCCTGGTAGCCGGACCAGCGGGTGAAGAATTCGGTCTCGGCGCCGGTGGCCTTGATCGTCTCGATCATCCGCAGGCCGCCCATGGCGGTGCCGGTCAGCTTGCCGGATTCCTGCGCCAGCCTGCGGCTGGCATCGACCCGCGAGCGCGCCACCAGGCGCACCGCCACGATGTTGAGCAAGGCCAGCAGCATGCACAGAACGGTCAGCGGCACGCTGTAGAACAGCATCATCAGCGCATAGAAGACGATCAGCACGCAGTCGATGAGGATGGTCGCAAGGCGACCGGAGATCAGGTTGGCGACGTTGTCGTTGAGCATCACCCGAGAGCCGATCTCACCGGCGAAACGCTGGGCGAAGTAGGTCACCGGCAGGCGCAGTATGTGGTTGAAGAAGCGGCTCGAACTGCTCAGTGCCAGCTTGGCCTCCATGCGCAGCAGGGCGCTTTCCTGCATGAAGGTCAGGCCGGCGGTGAACACCGCGGTGGCGGCCATCGCAAGGACCAGGGGGCCGATCAGATCGGCGCGGCCGCCGATCAGGAACTCATCGATGAATACCCGGCCGAAGGTCGGCACGATCAGGCCCGGCACGACCAGACACAGCCCGCAGAGCACGGCGAACAGCAAGGGCGTCTGCGCGCCCTGCAGACGACGCTGCAGGGCGTCGCG
The DNA here is from genome assembly GCA_964350895.1 of uncultured Lysobacter sp. Classification (GTDB taxonomy): domain Bacteria; phylum Pseudomonadota; class Gammaproteobacteria; order Xanthomonadales; family Xanthomonadaceae; genus Pseudomarimonas. The sequence continues at coordinate 64,008 of CAYGMG010000001.1, read as the reverse complement.
CACGCTGGGTGGCGAGCCGCCGCGCTGGAAGGCCTCGCCGCGCTTGAAGGTCAGCACCACACCGGAGAACGAGGCGTCGAGCTCCTCCATGCTGATCACCCGCGGCCCCTGGGCCGGGTCGTTGACGTGGACCTTGCCCTTGCGGAAGCCCTCGAGGACCAGGAAGTGGTTGAAGTTCCAGAACAGGATGGCCGGGTACTCGAGCTTGTACAGGTCCTCGAGCCCGTACTTGTAGCCCTTGGCTTCGAGCCCCATCTTGCGCGCGGCCTTGAGCACGTTGGAGGCCTTGCTGCCGTCGCGCGATACGCCGCACTCCACACGCAGTTCCTCCAGCGGCACGAACTTGCCGAAGTAGCCGAGCACGATGGCGAGCGCGGCGGCGCCGCATTCGACCGCCTCCATCTGGATCACCGTCGGCGTGCGTACCCGGCGCTCCGGCGGCGGTGGATAGGCGGGCTTGGCAGCCGTGGCCGGCTCGGCCGCGACCGCGCTCACTGGGCGCCTACCGTGCGCTTGACGAAGGGCAGCACGTAGGAGATCGGACGCCGGCGTTCGACCACGATGCCGCCGCTGGCAAGGGTGCCGCTGTAGACCTGGGTCGGCGGACCGGACGAGGAGGACCAGCTGAAGCCGGAGGGCGTGCTGGGATCGCGGTCGAGAGTGGCGACCACTTCGATCGGTGGCCCTTCACCGCTGAGAGCGCCCACCAGACTGTCGTTGCGCAGGACGCGTTGCAGTCCCTCGGGAGAGACCGGGAAATCCGACACGCTGCGCACCGTGGCATTGATGAAGCCGTACTCCTCGGGCCTGACCGTGGACGGCGAGACCCTGACCGGCATGCCGGGTTCGATCCGCTTGCCCTGCTGGGCGGGCACATAGAGCACGACCTCCAGTGGCTTGTCCTGCGACTCCAGGGTCAGCACCTGAATGCCCGGCGCCACCAGGTTGCCGGGATCGACTGACACCTCCAGCACGCGGCCGGCATACGGGCTGCGGATGACCGAGGTGGTGCCACGGCGGGCCTCCAGCTGGGCCAGCTCGCGCCGCGCCTCGTCGATCCGCGTCTGGCGCAAATCACGCGCCCCTTGAACCTGGCGTTCCAGCGCCGTTCTCTCTGAACTGATCTGCGCCAGGCGCACGCCGGCACGCGCTGCTGCCTGCTCCAGCTCGGACAGGCTGGCCTGGGTCTGCAGCAGGGTGCTGCGGGTGATCAGGCCGCGCTCGACCAGCTGGGTCTGCACCTCGACCCGCTCGCGGATCGCGGCCACCTGACGACGGTAGTCCTCGATCGAGCGGGCCACGCTGGCCTGCTCGCGCGCCAGTGCGGCCATCGACTGCTCCAGGTTGCGCTGTTCCAGCGGCAGCGATTCCTCGTCCTGGGCGAGCAGCTCGGCAAGGCGCTGGGCTTGCTGGGAGATCATCAGGCTCAGTTCGGGCTGGGCGACCTCGGCCAGCACCTGACCTTCCTCGACCACATCGCCGGCGCGCACTGCGACCCGCGCCAGCTGGCCCTGCGAGGCGGCAGTGACCGCCAGCACGGCATCGCCGCGAAGCAGGATGCCCTGACCCTTGATCTGGGTGCCGATCTGTCCGAAAACGCTCCACAGCAGGACCATGACGATCACCGCCGCGAACGCGGCCAGCGCCGCCCAGGCGCGCGGCGTGGTGGTCTGCATCAGCGTATCGAGCTGTTCAGGAGAGGCCAGTTTCTCCAGCGCAGCCTTGCGGAACAGGGAGGTATTGGACATATCGGGCCTCGGTGCGGTCAGGAAGTCGCAGGACGCCGCGTCAGGGCGCGGCGCGGCGGACAGGTGGCGGGCGTGGCGGACGCGCGGTTCATGCTGACGCGTCCGAAGCGCAGGTTTGCTGGCGCAGCCAGGCAAGCCCCGCAGGGCCGCGCGATGGCAGGACCAGTCGGCCGAGCTGGAAACGCAGCTCGATCAGCAGGCGCGCCTGGGACTCACTGGCGTCGATCAGGGCCAGTTCGGCCTGGTCGAGCTGGGCTTCGCTGGCCAGCGTTTCCAGCAGGCCCGATTCGCCGCGGCGAACCAGTTCGGTCTGCGTCTGATGGGCCTGACGATAGGCCAGGGCGGCGCGCTCGCGCAGCGCCAGGGTGCTGGCACCTGTGCGCAGCTGCAGGTGCAGGGCGCTCAGCCCGCGCTGGATGCTGCGCTCGGCGTCGGCCAGCTGCTGCCGGGCCTGTTCGATCAGCGCGAGGGCCTGGACCTGCTGTCCGCGCGCGGCCTCGTTGCGCACGGCGAGCTCGCCGCTCAGGGTGACCTGGATCGAGGGCCCGGCCAGCGAGTCGAACAGTGCATGGGCATAGCCTTCGCCAACGTTGAAACGCTCCTCGCGCCCGCCGTAGGCAAGGGTGATCCCGAGATCGACGCGCGGCAGCAACAGGTCGTCTGCGGCCGCGGAGAGGCGCTCGGCTGCGCGCAGTCGCCAGCGTGCCGCGTCGAGGTCCGGTCGCTGTGCGAGCGCCGCGGCGCGCCAGCGTGCCGGCCCGCCGGCACAGCGTGGCAGGCTGGCCATCGCCTCCAGCGAATCCATGCCTGCGTGCAGGCCGGTGGCGCCCTCGAGGTCGGTGCCCAGCAGCTCGGCCAGCTGGCGTTCTGCGGCAAGGCGCAGGCGCAAGGCGATGCCCTGCACGGCGCGGTTCTGTGCCAGCAGGGCGGTAGTCTGCGCACCCTGTGCTGCGGCCAGCTCGCCGGCATCGATCAGCGCCGTCACCGTAGCGGACAGCGCTGCGCTGCGCTCGATGCGTGCAGCCGCCTGGGCCTCGCGGGCGCGCGCGGCGGCGAGCGCAACATAGCTGGTGAGCAGGTCACGATGCAGGCGCTGCAGGCTGCCCTGCGCGGTGGCACGGGCTGCCTCGCGCCGCAGCCGCGCGCCATCCTCCTCGCTGGCACTCAGGGCCCGACCGCCGCGACCGAGCGGGATGCTCAGGCTGGCGCCGAGTGCGCTGCGGTAGACCCGCTGCAGTCCCTTGCCGCCGTCAGACGGGTTGCGCGGCTTGCTCTCGAAGGTGTCATCGACCCCCTCAAGCAGCAGCTGGGGCGTAAAGCTGATGCCGGAACGGCCGCGCAGTCGGTAGCCCAGGTCGACGCTGGCGGTGACCCGCCGCTCGCTGCCCGGGATGTCGCCCAGCCGTGCACGGCTGTTTCGCGACGACGCCGCGACCCGGCGCAGCTGGGCGATGGTCTCGGCGATGACGGTGCGGTTGTTGCGCAGCGCCTCATCGCGGATCTGCTGCAGTGCGATCAGCTGGGCTTGGTCCGGAGCGCTGCCGGTGAGCGAGGTCAGCAGGCTGAGCAGGGCCCGGCGCTGGCGGGCGGCCTGCGGCGTGTCGCAGACCTCCTGTCCATTGATCACGATGATGGTCTCGGCGCATTCGAAGACCACCGGCCCGGGGTCGCTGTCCAGCTGGGCCTGCAGGTTGTCGGCGGTGCGGCTGAAGCTTTCGTCCAGCTGCTCGAGCAGGAAGCGGCTCTGGAACTGCTGGCGAATGCTGACCGGCAGCAGTTCGCCACGGGCGATGTCGAGGCTGCCGTTGAACTGCAGCGCCGGATCGAAGGCGCCACGGGCCTCGCGCAGCGCACCCTCGGCATCGCGCAGCGATAGGCTGATCGCTTGCCAGCGCGGAGCGTTCTTTTCGGCGAGCAGTGGCAGGCCGGCGAGTGCGCTGTCGGTGTTGGTGGTCTCGCCTGCGCCGGCAAGACTGAACAGGCAGAGCAAGCACAGCAGGACGCGCTGCACGCAGCGTCCCTTGCCAACTGTGCGAGCCCGCCCGAGCGCCACCGATCATCCCCCTCCCAGCAGTTCGCTGCGCTGCAGCTCGACCAGGGAGCGCTGCGCAAGGCCCATCCGCTCGCCTTCGGTGGGCGCCAGCAGGCCAGCCTGGAAGCGCAGGGCAACCAGCAGCTGCGCTGCGCGGGCCTGCGCGCCGATCGCGCCGAGCAGGCTGGCGGTGAGCCTCTCCTCGGTCTGGATCAAGTCGATCAGGGTCGCGCTGCCAAGCTCCAGACGCTCGCGCTCGGCTGCGACTGCCTGGCGGTAGGCGTCCACCGCCAGCCGCTGCTGGGCCAGCTCCTGCTGGCTGGCCAGCAGCGAGTCGAGGGTGCTCACCACGCTGCGCGCGATCTCGCGCTGCAGGGTGGTGGCCTGCAGCGTGGCCAGTTCCTCTACCGCCAGCTGGCGCTGCAGTGCACCTTCGGCGGCGTCATTGCGCAGAGGTCGTTCGTAGCGATAGCCGAGCTTGGTGCTTGGCCCGGTCCAGCTGCCGAGCAGGGCGCCCTGCAGCTGCTGATCGATGCGCGGTCCCTCATCCACGCCGGTAAATGCCAGCTCGATCTCGAGGTCATGCAGGGAACGCGTGTCCTCGCGTGCAGCGCCGGACAGCAGGGCCTGGCCGAGCGCGCTGAGCAGGGCGGCCTGGTAGTCGTGCCGGCGTACCCGGCTGCTGGCCACCAGCTGCTGGCGCTCACCGGGCGACAGGGCTTCGGGCAGGCGCAGTTCGGGCAGCGCATCAGCGGCCACCGGTTGAAAGGACAGTGCACCATCCGGGGCGCCCACGGCACGGCTCAGCGCCAGGCGTGCCGAGGAAAGTCCCTGTTCAGCCTGGGCCAGCTGGGCCGCGGCATCGGCATCGCGGGCACGGATCCTGGCGCGCTCGCTGCGCGGCAGCTGGTCGGCGGCGATCAGTGCCTCGCTGAGCTGGGCCAGGCGCTGCTGACGGCGCAGCGACTCGGCCAGCACGTCGCGGGTGGCCTGTGCTGCCGAGGTGTCCCAGTAGCTGCTGACGACCTCGAACAGGCTGCGTCGCACCTGCTGCGCGAGCAAGGCGGCTGCCGCCTGCTCGCGGCGCTGGGCGAATCCCTCGGCGGCGGCCGCGGTCTGCTGGCCGCGTCCGAGCGGCACCAGAAGGCGCACGCCGACCCGCGATCGATACAGGTCAAGACGCCCCAGACCGCCGAGGGCGGTCGGCTTGCGCTTGCCCTTGTAGTTGCCACCGTCGATGGTCAGGTTGGAGAACCCGCTCAGCACCCAGCCATTGCGGTAGGCCTGCCGATAGCTCGCGCCGACCACCACGTCATGCGACAGCTCCACCTCGGGCGCGTCGCCCAGTAGGCGAAGCCGTTCGCTTTCCTCGGTGTCGGTCTGATCGAGCACCGCAATGCGCGCCTCCAGTTCGCCGCGCAGGCTGGCCAGTTCGGCGGCGCGGATCGCCTCCAGCTCGGCGCGGATCGCCGGCGTTGCTGCACCGGCGATCAGAGTGTTGTAGAGGTCGAGCTGGGCCTGGGCATCGGGGTCAGGCAGCTGGATGCCTTCGGGATTGGCCTGGGCGGCGATCACGGCCTGAAGATTGGTCTGGGTGTCTCCGCGTTCGGCGCGGACCTCGTCGATCAGGGTCTGGATATCGCTGCGCTGGTCACGCAGCTGTTGCTTGCGGGTGTCCGACAGCTCCTGTTGCAGATACTGCATCGAGACATCGATCGACAGGGTCGGATCGAAGGCGCCCTGCGCCTGCAGCCGTTCGCCGCCGGCCAGGGTCAGCTCGGCGCGCGCCAGTTCCACGGTGGGGTTGTGGGCAAGCGCCAGCTGCACGGCGTCAAGCACGGTCAGCGCCTGGCGCGGGCCGCTGCCTGGCTCGGCGGCGGCCGCACCCGCGGCCGAGCAGAGCAGCAGGAGTCGGCCAAGGCCAAGCGCGGCGCGGGCGATACACCGCTCATGCCGCATGGTCGAGGACCTTCTCACTGCCGCGGGTTTCACCGACAAAGCTGGCGTAGGGGCCGAACCACTTCAGTGCGAAGCGGGCCATCGATGGGTGGTGCAGGGGCGTGGCGAACAGGCCGTTGCGGAAGCCGAAGCGACGCATGCGGGAGAAGGATTCGCGGTACAGCGGCAGGATCCGCCCGAGCCTTGCCAGGTCCTCGCGAACGAAACTGCAGGTGTAGCGGACGGTATCGGCATCCAGCCGATGGTTGATCACCCAACCGACCACCTCGCCGTGATAGCGCAGGCCGACACTGGTAGCCGGTTCGAATCCATGACGGTCGTGTTCCCAGGGCAACAGGTCCGCCGCGATCCAGGGCTTGCTGGCGTGGCCGGCCTTGAGCACTTCCCGCTCGGCCTCGCCAAGGTCCATCCAGCTGAACACCTGGTATCCGCTGCGCGGACGGTACTTGTGCAGCCATTCGGCCTGGTTCATCCGCTCGGCATCGAAGCGGATGCTGACCATCCTCGGCGCCGGGGCATCGAAGCCGCGCTTGTGCAGGACACGCTCCAGCGCCGGGATACTTGGTTTGCCACTCATGTAGACCACGGCCAATCGCTCGGCCCCGATCCGTGCCAGCTCGGCTTCCAGCGCGCCGAGCAGGGCGGTTGCCACGCCTTGGTTGCGCTGCGCGGGCTGCACGAACAGGGACAGCAGCTCGGCAGGCGCTCTGCCCGACAGCGGCAGCTCGGCCAGCAGCAGGCCCAGGGGTTGCCGCCCGGACAGGGCAAGCAGGGCGAGTGGCTGGATGGTCCGGGTGTCGGCGCCGTCGGCATGGCGCGGCTGCGGCGCCAGGTCGAGCAGATGCCGATAGGCGGGGAACGTCATGCCGCCGAGCATTCTTGCCTCGTCGCCTGCCAGCACCTTCACTTCTAGTTCCATCGTTTTCACCAATAGATGAGCCAGCGGCCGTCGCGCGGGATGGCGTGGGCCTGGAGGGTGATGCGTGCCTCGCCCGGCAGCGCTTCCGCGGCCGGCGCAATCTGGTGGAACAGGTGCCCGCTGTGCAGGCTCAGCTGGCCGACCCGGTAGGGATGCAGGGTCGGCTGGCCGTGCTCGCGCCGCAGGGTCTTGCGTTCGGCCTGGCTCATCCGGGCAAGCCGCAGGCTGTCAACCGGCCACACGCGCAGCCCGCCGCCGCCGCTGGGCAGCCGCAGGCAAAGCGTTGCCGAGTGCTGCCGGGCTTCGTCCAGGCAGGTGCCCTGCGGCCAGACGATGCGCTGGTACTGGCGGTCGACGTGGATGCTGGCCACGGCGCGACAGAACGCAGGATGCGATTCGAAGATGTGGAAGCCCGGCAGGCCCAGCTGCGGGTCATATTCCGCAGGCCCGCCGAGCGCTGCGGAGAGTGCCTGGCGCAGGGTTTCCAGCAGCTCGCCGAAATGCGCCTGCAGCAGTGGATTGTCGCGTTGTGCGCGGGCGCGGTAGGCCGTGTCGTCGCGCGGATCAGCGTCCAGATAGCTGGGTGCGCCAAGGGTGTGAAAGGGCGCGTCGGGATGGCGCTGCTGCCATGCCGGACGCAGCGCATAGAGGCGCGCGACGACCGCTTCGGCGTCGGCCTGGCTGAGCAGCTGGCGGTCACGCACCGCGCTCTCTGTGTTCATCGTGGAGCTGCCTTTGCGGGGCCAAGGAGCAGGGCCGAGGGCAGGTCGGGGTCGTGCAGCACGCGCAGCAGCCCAAGGCCGATGCCGGCGTCGCCGCGGAACAGGCCTGGCGAGCCATCGGCAAGTGGGGCGTCAGTCTTGCCGATGCCGGCCAGGGTCGCGGCGGCCATGCCGCGGCCGCTCTCCTGCAGCGCTGGGCGGTCGAGCAGCCTGCCCAGTTCGCACAGCGCCTCGGCGCGGCCGATCCAGCCGCAGCAGGCGTGCAGGGCCGCAGCGCACGGTGCCTGGGCCAGGGCCGCCAATCCGCGTTCCTCCAGCGCATTGCCCTGCCACAGACCGGCGTCAGCGCGCAGCAGCAGGATGCCGGTGGCGCCGTTGCAGTAGGCATTCAGTGCGTCCACCGCGGGCTGCTCGCGGTCACGCTGCTGGCGCCAGTTGCCTGTCGCGTGATCAAAGCCGCGATCCTCTTCGCGACACAGGCGCTCGGCCAGCAGGCGCCAATCTGGCCGGGCGAGGCGATCGCCGGCCTTGGCCAGCGCAAAGGCGATGCCGCTCAGTCCGTGTGCGGCGCCGCAACGAATCGCCTGGCCATAGCCGAGCGGGATGCCCTGGCTGTCCGAGCGGGAGCGTATCGCCGCAACGATACGTTCAGCCGTTTCTGGCCCGGCGGCGCAGGCGCCCAGTTCGGCCAGTGCCGACACCGCCAGCAGCCCGCCCGCCAGGCCGCCTGCCAGTTCGGCCAGAGGTTCGCTATCGATGCGCTCGGGCCTGATCTGCTCGGCGACGCGCGCCGCCAGCGCGAGCGCATCCAAGGCTGGGTCAAGCCGATGCAGGGCGAGCAGGCCAAGCACCAGCGAGCCGATTCCATGCAGTGCTCCCAGACCTTCCGCGGCCAGCAGGCGTGGCGCCTCAGGGGCGTCGAGCACGCGTTGCAGATTGGCCAGGGTGGCGCGCACCGCCGATAGACCGCGCGGATCAGGGGCGTGGCGCTGCAGCGCCACAAGGAACCAGGCAATGCCCAGCGCGCCGCGATACAGATAGTAGTCGCCGCCGTTTCCGCGGGAGGTCGGCATGGCTGCGCTGTCGGCGCCGGGCCAGGCGATCAGTCCATCGTCGCCGCGCACAGCGCGGGCAAGGATGTGCTCGCGAAGTGTCCTGCAGCCATCGAGCAGGCTGGCAAGGTGCGGCGGCGCGGCCTGCGCGGGCGGCGCGCCGTGATGGCATGGCGTCGCCGGGGACAGCGCCTGCTTGAGCAGCCGGCATTCGGCCTCGATGCGCGCCACATCGAGCTGCGCGATGCGCCGACGGACGGTCTCCATGCCCGATGCGGCGAACAGTCCGGGCGCGCCCAGGGCATCGAAGCCCTGCGCATCCGCGCGGACTTCGAACACCGGGATGTCGCCGTCTTCAAGCTGCTGCCGTTCGCTGCCGGTCAGCGGCCACCATGCAGGGCGGTCGCGGAGCGCGCTGAATCCCCGGTTCAGTCCGTCAATGGCCAGCACGGCGGTCGCCCCGTCGCGCTGCAGCGCGGGGCTCGCGAGCAGTGCTTGCAGGTCCGCGTACTGCTGGCTGGGACGCAGCACCACGCGCACCCGGGCCTGAGCCAGCGCGCCGATGGCGCCCTTGGGGTCGAGCAGCTGCGGCGCTGTGTCCTGCACGGCCAGCAGGGTGCTGCGGAAGCCGTGCAGCAGTTCGTCCAGATACTCGGCGGGCGCGACCGGCTGTCCGTTGCGATACCAGCGATGGCCGAGTCGGGCCGCGGCATCGCTGACCCGGGCCGGGTGCAGCACACCCTGTCCCTGGTCGCGCCAGACCAGGCGACTGGGTAGCGCGCTGCCGCGCAGGGCCGAGGCGTCGATACGGCCACCGTCCGGGCGGGCCTGGGCGAACTCGCAAAAGCCGCTGGCAAGGCAGCTGTCCTGGTGCCTTGCGGAGGCCAGGTTGAAGGTTCCGGTGGCCGCTGGCCAAGTCGGCTGGAGCAGGGTTTCCAGGTCGACAAGCACCGGTCCGTGGGCGCCGGCGATCAGGTTGTCCTGATGCAGGTCGCGCGCGTTGAGCAGCCAGGTGAGGGCGATCAGCGCGCCGCTCTGCTGGAAGCGTCGCGCAAGCAGTGCGGGGTCATCGCTGTCTGCCGCTGGCGTCACGGCCTCTGCGTAGCCGTACTCGCCGCAGTCGAGCACCCGGATCGCCGGCGGACAGGCTTCCAGGCCGTACTCGCCCAGTTCTGCCAGCAGCGTCTGGAAGCCGCTCTCGGCGGCCATCGGCCGCGGCTTGTAGTACAGCGTCCGGCCTTCGGCAAAACACAGCCGCAGCACCTGCTGGCCCGCGCGGTGGACATCGGCGCCGACCGGCTCCACGCGCTGCGGGGGGCTGCCAGCCCAGGCGCCGAAATGCGCCGCCCGCGCACCGCTATCGCGCGCCAGCCGCTGCTGCAGCGAAATGATCGCGTCGAGCGCGCTTCTGGTCGTCTGGGCAAGCTGTCGCGCCCAGCGCGGGTAGGCATGCAGCAGCGGCCAGGTAAGGGTGCTGCCGTCGCCGAGCTGGGACGAAGGGGCGCGCCGTGCCGACGCGACCACGCCGGCAGACAGGCAGGCCAGCGTCTGGGCGAGCTGTTCCCGCCAGGCCGCCAGGCCGTCGCTTAACAGAAAGCTTCGATGAGCTACGCAGTCGGCGCAGGCGCGCGTGGTCCAGGCGCGCCACAGGCCGATGGCCGGCGCCTTGCCGGGGCCGGCCTGCGGCTCCAGTGGGCTGGCCAGCTGCGCCTGCAGCCAGATGGCCCAGGCCGGCAATGCGCTGTCGGTGGTCGTGCAGGCCAAGGCGCGCTCTACCTGGCCAAGCGTCCACCCATCACGATCCAGGCGACGCACAAAGACGGCTTCATCGCCGTCCGCGACATGTGCCTGCCAGCGTCTGCGCAGGACACTCGGCGGGCCAGCTGGCGGTACGCTTGCGCCACTGCCCAGAGTCCGCGCCATGCGCTCGTCAAAGCGCAGCGCCCGGGACACCAGCGCGCCCAGAGCCGGCGTGCTCTGCCCCGCGTCAGCGGGCGCGATTAGTGCCGGGTGCATGAGCCCGCGATGCCGGGAGTGCGGGTCGCCCGACGCGGTCGCGCGCTGCGGAAAGGGCTAGAGCACATTGATCTCGACCCGGGTGGCGATACCGGTCGCGTTGTTGCAGATGTAGGTGTTGCCGCTTTCCCCACTGCCGCCCTTGCCCTTGCCGCCGCAGACCCGTTCCAGGTCGGCATCCGAGAGCTCATCACCGTCCTGCGGTTCGACGTAGGGCAGGATCAGGTAGCAGGTGTCGGCGGTCTCTTCGAGCACGATGACCTGCAGGCGCGGCGAGAGCGGTGCGTTGAGCTGCTCGGAGAGCACGGCGCGGGGATCGCGCAGCAGCTTGCCGCGATACGCCGGACTGCGCTGGGCGGCGCTGCAGACGATGTCGATCATCTCGCCTCGGCTCAACTCAAGCATGTTCCTGCTCCGATGCCTCGTTCGCGGCATGCCGCGAGTGGAAGGAAGCGGGGGCGATGCCGGAGCACCGCGCCCCTGGCCGCGCGCAGTCGCCTGCGGGCGGCGGTCCTGGGTCAGCCGGCGACGTGGACTTCCACGCGGGTGCCGATGCCGATCGAGTCGTTGCAGGTATAGCGGTTCGAGTTCTCGCTGCGGTCGCCCTTTTGTCCGCCCTTGCCGCCGGCCACGCGCTCGAGGTCGTCGTCGGACAGCTCATCGCCCGCTGCCGGCGGCGCGTAGGGAGCAATCAGGTAGATGGTGTCGGCGGTTTCCTCGACCACCTTGACGGTGAGGTTCGAGGGCAGGTCGCGATTGAGCTGCTTGGCCAGGGTGGCCTTGGGGTCGGCGAGCAGGGCCTTGCGGTAGTCCGGGTCGCTGTAGGCGAACTGGCCGATGATGTCGAGGATCTCGCCGCGGGTGACTTCTGACATGAGCTGTCTCCTTGAGTGGGTGTCGCATAGGGTCGCGTGCGCATCGTTGGCAGATGCCGGCGCACGAGGGGAATGAGCAATTGGCGTGCCAGCCGCATCCCATTGGCAACTGTTTGATTCTCCGTGTCGGCGTGGCGCTTCCCTGTGGCGCATGGAGCCATGGCTCCATTTCGATGGAGCCATGGCTCGCTGATCGCCCGACGGGAAAGGCTGATCCATGAGTTAAGTAGGTCAGGCGCGGTCGGCGTGCGCGATCCACCGCCGGCCGCGCTGCATGGCTCAATCGATGGCGCAGGTGTCCGCCTCGGCCTCGGCCTCGCCATCGGGCTTGAGCCGATGGTGGCGGAGGAAGTCCATGAACCGCTGGTAGTCGGAATGCTCGGCGCCGAAGCGCAGCAATAATGCGCGGTAGTTCCTGCCGCAGCAGGCAAGGCCCAGTCGCACCACCTCCCGTACCTCGCTGCGATTGAGCTCGCGATCAAGGAACGGCGCGTGGACGCCTTGCCAGAAATCGATGCGCTGGGCGAGCAGCGCATCGACCAGAGCCTGCGCCACGCCATCGGGCGAACCCGGCGCTGTGGTCTGCGCGCTGCCGCCGAGCAGCTCCTCGAAGTCGTCCGGCTCGATCAGGTCGCCATCGGACATCGCATAGCCCATCGCCACGACGTTGTTGAGCTCGCGGCAGTTGCCAGGCCAGTCGTACTGTTCGAGCAGGCGCCAGGAGACCTCGCTCAGGTGCTTCTCGACGCCGTGTCGCGCTGCAAGCTCAGCCAGCCGGTGGGCGATCAGCAGGCGCCAGTCATCGCCGCGGCGGCGCAGCGCGGGGACCTCGATCTGGAAATAGCGCAGGCGGAAGAACAGATCGTTGCGAAACTCCTCCCGCGCCATCAGTCCGTCGAGTGATCGGTTGGTGGCCGCGATCAGTCGTACGTCCATCTGTCGCGAGCGGTTGCTGCCCATGCGCTTGAACTCGCCCTCGGCCAGCGCCCGCAGCAGCATGACCTGGGCACTCATGTGCAGGTCGGCGACCTCGTCCAGGAAGACCGCGCCGCCTTCGGCCGCCTCGAAACAGCCAGGACGATCGCTGACCGCGCCGGTGAAACTGCCGCGCTCGTGCCCGAACAGTTCGCTGACGGTCAGGTTGCCGTCCTGGTACTGCGGGCAGTTGACGGTCTGGAAGGGCCCCTCGGCGCGCGGGCCGAGCAGGAAGATCGCCCGTGCGACCAGCTCCTTGCCGACGCCCGACTCACCGGTCACCAGCACCGGCTCGTCAAACCCCGCGACCTTGCTGATCTTGCGCTGCAGGCTGTGTATCGCCTCGCTGCAGCCGATCATCTCGAGATCGCGGCGGCTGCCGAATGCCGCGCGTGCCCGCGCCTTGAGGTCCTTGGCGAATGGCGTGCTGGCCGCATCCATCAGGTGCGCGCTGCGCAGCTCGGGTGACTCGGCGCGCTGCCGCGGCGCCGAGTGCGATCCGCCGAGCACGCCGCGGCGACTCATTGGCGGCACGCTGCCGGGGCGGGCGCCTGCGCAGCGAGCAGACGCTGGTATCGATCGGTCAGTTCGGCCTCGCCGCTGGGGTCAAGCAGGCGTTGCAGGGGCGTTGCGAACAGGGCCAGCACGGCAAGCTCGGTGCCCATGGGCGTGTGCTGCGGGTGCTCGGCTTGTGCAAAGCGGGCCAGCACCCGGGTCGCTTCGCGGGCCAGGTGCGCCAGCTGCTCCACGGCGGACTCAGGCAGCGGCGGATCGCCCAGATACAGGCGCAGCCGGGCATACGGTCCTGGAAGTGCGGCGTGCACGCCCAGTATCCGCTGGGCCGTGGCCTCGTCGTAGTGGCCGAAGGCCGCGAGCAGGCCGGCGAAGTCCGCGGCCAGCTCGTCGAGCAGGGCATTGCGCATCGAGCCGAGCACGCGAGCGGTGAGGTAGTGGGTGCATTCATGGGCAGCGCGCAGGACCGCCGAGCGCGCCTGCCACGCCGCGTCAGCCATGCCGATCTCGGCCGCCGGCACGCCGGCATAGGGGCCCTCGGAGAGCAGAATGACGCGATCCTGATAGTTGCGCTTGTCGGCGATGAAGGCGCGCTGCGCTGCCGGCCATTCCTGATCGCTGCCTCCTCGGGCGTGATGTGCATCGCGATGCCGGGCAAGCCGGTCCACGTTGACCAGGCCACCGATGATGCAGGCCCCAAGGCTGGCCGGCACCGAGACGGGTTCGTTGCGATGGCCCAGCGCCCGCACCAGGTGTTCGAAATCAGCGCGGTGGCGGGCGCGGATGACCGGCACTTGCCCGGCTGCGGTGGGTTGCAGGGAAAGTTGGATGCCCTCGGGGTCGGCGAAGCCCGGTGCGATCGGCGGAAACCGCCCGTCCAGCTTGCGCGTGGCGGCGCGGTAATCGGCGCGTTCGCTGATGCCGTGCTCGATGGGAAAGCGCAGCTGGGCCAGGTGGGCACTCAGTGTCGCCGCGGCGCCACGCGTCCGTGCTTCGTCGACGTAGGCCGCCCAGCACTCAACATGCAGTTCATCCGCAAGGGGCAGCTGCAGGTCGGTCGGCTCGGCCGCGGCCTCGCCTTGTTGAAGATAGTCATCAAGTGCTGCCGGACTTGCCGGCGGCTCCATCGTCATGCGCCGTCCCCCTTCGTCGCTTGCCCGAGTGTAGCCACAATGATCCGCTGGCGGGTGAAGCGCCAGGGAGTCGATCGGCGCATGCCGTGTCGCGATGCCCTGCTGCGTTGTCGCCGCATGGCCTGTGCTGCACAGGCAAGGCTCGCCGGCGCTGGCGGCAGGCGCCGGCGGCAGGTTCGGAAGCGCTGCTGGTCCTACGCTGCCTGCACCGTATCCACGCGCTGGAAGCCGCGCGGCAGCTGGTTGCCGCGGGTGGCGCGGTTGCCGCCGTAGGCCTGCAGGTCGCGCCAGCTGAGGGTCAGCTTGCGCTGGCCGCAGAACAGGGTCAGCTCGCCGCCGCTGCGCACCGCGGCAACGTGGCTGACGGTCTCGTCGCCGCTCTTGAGCTTGGCCGGCGGGATCTGGATCAGCTTGTTGCCCTTGCCCTTGTCCAGCTCGGGCAGCTCGCTGAGCGGGAACACCAGCAGGTGGCCGGCGCTGGTGATGCTGACCAGCACGTCGCTGTCGGCATCGTTGACCACGCTCGGCGGCAGGACCAGGGCGCCGTCGGGCACGGTCAGCAATTGCTTGCCGGCCTTGTTGCGGCCGGTGAAGTTTTCGAAGCGGGTGACGAAACCGTAGCCGTGGCTGGTCGCCAGTACGAAGCGCGCGTCGTTCTCGCCGGCGACGGCGGCAACGAAGGATGCGCCAGCCGCGGGTGCGAAGCGTCCGCTCAGCGGCTCACCCGCACCGCGTGCGGAGGGCAGGGTATGCGCAGCGGTCGAATAGGCGCGCCCGGTCGAATCAAGGAAGGCGGCCTGCTGATTGCTGCGCGCGCGGGCAAAGCTGAGCAGCTTGTCGCCCTCGCGGTAGCTCAGCGAGGCGGGGTCGATCTCATGCCCCTTGGCGGCGCGCGCCCAGCCCTTTTCGGACAGCACCACGGTCACCGGCTCGCTGGGCACCAGCTCGGCCTCGGAGATCGCCTGTGCGGCTTCGCGCTGGACCAGGGGCGAGCGCCGTGCGTCGCCGAACTTCTTGGCGTCGGCCAGCAGCTCGTCCTTGACCTTCTTTTTCAGCTTGGCCGGCGAGGCCAGGGTGGCGATCAGCAGCTCGCGCTCCTTGGCAAGCTCTTCCTGCTCGCCGCGGATCTTCATCTCCTCGAGCCGGGCCAGCTGGCGCAGCTTGGTGTCCAGGATGTAGTCAGCCTGTTCCACCGACAGCCCGAAACGCGCCATCAGCGCCGGCTTGGGCTCATCCTCGCTGCGGATGATGCGGATCACTTCATCCAGATTGAGGAAGGCGATCAGCAGGCCTTCGAGCAGGTGCAGGCGGCGCTCGACCTTGTCCAGGCGGTGCTTGAGCCTGCGGGTCACGGTGTCGGTGCGGAAATGCAGCCACTCGGCGAGCAGGGCGCGCAGCGGCTTGACCTGCGGCCGGCCGTCGAGGCCGATCACATTGATGTTGACCCGGAAGCTCTTCTCCAGGTCGGTGGTCACGAACAGGTGGCCGAGCAGGGCCTCGATGTCGACCCGGTTGGAGCGCGGGATCAGCACGATGCGGGTCGGATTGGCGTGGTCCGACTCGTCGCGCAGGTCCTCAAGCCAGGGCAGCTTCTTGGCCCGCATCTGCTGGGCGATCTGCTCCATCACCTTGCTCGGGCTGACCTGGTAGGGCAGGTCGGTGATCACCACGTTCTGGCCTTCGCGCTTCCACGCAGCCCTCGCCCGCACGCTGCCGTGACCGGTCTCGTAGATCTTCAGCAGATCGCTGGACGGGGTGATGATCTCGGCAGCGGTCGGGTAGTCCGGGCCGCGCAGGTGCTCGCAAAGGTCGCGCGTGCTTGCGTCCGGGTCGTCGAGCAGGCGGATGCAGGCGCTGACCACTTCATTGAGATTGTGCGGCGGGATGTCGGTGGCCATGCCCACAGCAATACCGGTCGTTCCGTTGAGCAGCAGATGCGGCAGGCGCGCCGGCAGCCAGGAGGGCTCCTCCAGCGTGCCATCGAAATTCGCCGACCAGTCAACCGTGCCCTGGCCCAGCTCGCCAAGCAGGACTTCGGCGATCGGGGTCAGCTTTGATTCGGTGTAGCGCATCGCCGCGAACGACTTCGGGTCGTCCGAGGAGCCGAAGTTGCCCTGGCCGTCGATCAGCGGATAGCGGTAGGAGAACGGCTGGGCCATCAGCACCAGGGCCTCATAGCAGGCCGAATCGCCGTGCGGATGGAACTTGCCGATCACGTCACCCACCGTGCGCGCCGATTTCTTCGGCTTGGCGGTGGAGGCAAGGCCCAGCTCGCTCATCGCGTAGATGATCCGCCGCTGCACCGGCTTCAGCCCGTCGCCAAGGAAGGGCAGGGCGCGGTCGAGCACCACATACATGGAGTAGTCGAGATAGGCGCGCTCGGCGTACTCGTGCAGCGGAATCTGCTCGAATCCGTGGAAGCTGGGGCGGGTCAGGTCGGTCATGCGGCGCGGAATCCGGGGGCGAAGCAGCCGGAGAGTATAGCCGCGCTGCTGATTTCCAAGCTGCCGGCCGCGGTGGCTCTTTAGGCCGCGACCGGCTAGAGTCGAGCGACCCTTCGCGGATACTAGTTCCCTGGATGAGCCCTGCTCCCCGCCCTGCGGGCTCGCCTGACAGCTCTCCTGGCCAGGCCCCTGCACTGCTTGATCTGGCCCGCAGGATCGCCGGCCTGGAGCCTTGGTGCGTGGCCGGGCAGCCGCCGCGCATCACTCTCTCCGCGTCGATGGCAAACCTGCATGGTCTTGCCGGTGACGGCCCCTGGGCCCTGGAGGACTTCCTTGCCAGCTACGACGAGACCGAGCAGGCGCGGTTGCGCGCGGCGTTCGAGCACCTGCGCCGGGACGGTCGGGCGTTCGATCTGACTGTCAGCCGCCTGGACCCCGATGGCGAGCGCGCCGAGCTGCGCTTTGTCGCCGAGACTGGCGAGGGCGATGGGCGCCTTCACGGTCTGCTCTGCGACGAGACCAAGCGCCGCGTCGATGCCTGGCGGCAGCAGGTGCAGAACCGGCATCTGGCAGCAATCGCCAGCGGCCGGCCGCTGGCCGAAACCCTGGAGTCCCTGGTCAGCGAGTTCGAAAGTCGGCACCGCGGCGCCATCGCGTCGATCCTGCTGGTCGATGCCTGCTCAGGTCGCCTGCACGACGGCGCTGGCGGGCGCTTGCCGGCGGCCTATCGCGCGGCGATCGATGGCGCGGAAATTGGCCAGGCCGCGGGGTCCTGCGGCACGGCAGCGCATCGCCGCCAGCCGGTCGAAGTGCGGGACATCGCCACTGACCCGCTGTGGGCCGACTACGCCGAGCTGGCCCTGGCCCACGGGCTGCGTGCTTGCTGGTCGACGCCGGTCATCGACGGGCAGGGCGAGGTCGTTGCCACCTTCGCGATCTACTACCGCCGGTCGCAGGTGCCGACCCGCGCCGAGCTGGCCGACGCCGAGTCGCTGGCCAGCCTGGTTGCCCTGGCCATCGAGCAGTCTGAACTGGTCGAGAACCTGCGCCAGCTGATGGACTCCGCGGTCGAGGTGATCTGCGTGTTTGACGAGCGCGGCCACTTCGTCACCGTCAATCAGACCGCGCAGACGCTTTGGGGCATGTCGCCGGAGAGCCTGGTCGGCAAGAACGTCGCGGTCCTGGTGCATCCGGAGGACCTGGAGCGCACTCGCGAGGCGATGGCCCGGGTGATCGGCGGCGAGGTGATCCGCGATTTTCCCAACCGCAATATCGCAGCAGACGGGCGCATCCTGTCCATGCAGTGGTCGGCAACCTGGTCGGCGGACAACCGGCGCATGTATTGCTATGGCCGCGACGTGACCTCGCAGCGGCTGGCGCAGTCGCGCCTGCATCTGCTCGAGCGGGCGATCGAATCCAGCTCGAACGGCGTGCTGATCTGCGATGCGCGCGCTCCCGGCCAGCCTTTGCTCTACGTCAATTCCGCCATGGAGCGCATCAGTGGCTACCCGCGCTCGGCCTTCGTCGGACGCAACTGCCGCTTCCTCCAGGGCCGCGACCGCGAACAGCCCGAGCTTGACCGGCTGCGCGAGGCGATTGCCACCGGCCAATCCTGCACCGTGGTACTGCGCAACTACCGGCGCAGCGGCGAACTGTTCTGGAACGAACTCTCGCTTACCCCGGTGCGCGACGACGAGGGCACGGTCACCCACATCCTCGGGGTCACCATCGACATCAGCGAGCGCCGCCAGTTCGAGGACGATCTGGCCCGCGCCATGAGCCACGACGCGGTCACCGATCTGCCGCGCTATTCCTCACTGGGCATGGATCAGGGCGCGCAGCGTGCGAGCGAGAACGAGGGCGAACGGGAGCACCGCTGGTGGCTGCTGTTCATCGATCTCGACCGGTTCCACAGCGTCAACGAAACGCTTGGCGACCGCGTCGGCGACCTCGCGCTGCGGCAGATCGCAGCCCGGCTGCGCGACGCGCTGGGCGGGTTCGGTCGGCTCAGCCGCTTTGCCGGTGACGAGTTCGTCGCCGTGGTTCCCGACCTCGACAGCGCGGGCATCATTGACCTTGCCGAGCGACTGCGCGGCGCGGTGTCGCGTCCGATCGATGGCGCACCGCTTGAGCTGCGCCTGACCACCAGCATCGGCATCAGCGGCTATCCCGAGCACGGGCGCTCGGCCGGTGAACTACTGCGCCGTGCCGAGGCGGCCATGACCCAGGCCAAGCACGCCGGTCGCGATGCCGTTTGCCTGTATGTCCCGTCATCGATGCAGGACTTCGAGGATCGGCTGGCGCTGGGCGTGCATCTGCGCGGCGCGGCGCACCGTGACGAGCTGGAGCTGCACTACCAGCCGCAGATCGCGATCGACGACGGTCGCCTGCTCGGCTTCGAGGCCCTGGTGCGCTGGAGCCGCGCGCCGATGGGGCCGGTGCCGCCGGCGCGCTTCATCCCGATTGCCGAGGCCCTGGGGCTGATGCCCGAGGTCGGCCATCACGTACTCCGAATGGCTTGCGCGCAGCTGCGCCGCTGGCGGGATACAGGGCTTCCCTGCGTGCGCGTGGCGGTCAACGTGTCTGCCCAACAGCTGCTGCGCGCGGACTTTGCGCAGGCGGTGGAAACGCTGCTGTCAGAGTACGAACTGCCGGCCGAGCTGCTGCAGATCGAGTTGACCGAAAGCTCTTTGATGGAGAGCGTTGATCGGGTCAGGTCCAGCCTGGACCGGCTGCGCGAATGCGGCGTTTCGCTGGCTCTGGATGACTTCGGTACCGGCTACTCTTCGCTGTCCTACCTCAAGCGATTCGCTTTCGACAAGCTGAAGATCGACCGCAGCTTCGTCGCCGACCTCAGCGACGAGGGCAGCGACGCAGCCATCGTGCGGACGATCATCAGCGTCGGCCATCAGCTGGGCATGAAGGTCTCCGCCGAGGGCGTGGAGACGCCTGCCCAGCTGCAGGTGCTGCGCGCGCTCGGCTGCGATGAACTGCAGGGCTACCTGCTCGGGCGGCCGCAGCCGGCCTCGACGCTGGAAGTCCTGTTGCGCGACGGCCGGGTGGCCATGCCGGAAGCCTGATCCGGGTCATACGGGTTGTTAAGCGGGATCGACGTTCACCGGCCCGACTCTGGCGCTGCGCTATTCTCCGTCCGGTCTGTATTCGAAGTCGGCGCCTCGACGGCCCAGCGCTGCCCTGCGGCAGCCGTGACCTGCAAAGACGCCCCGTTCAACCGAACTTAGGAGAACCCCCTGATGAGCAAGGTACGCGCCTGGGCCGCCAAGGCCGCTGGAGAGTCCCTGCAGCCGTTCGAGTTCGAGTTCGGCCAGTTGCCGGATGACCAGGTGGAGGTCGCGGTCGAGCACTGCGGGCTGTGCCACTCCGATCTGTCGATGCGCGACAACGAGTGGGGAATGAGCCAGTTCCCCCTGGTCCCGGGCCACGAGGCGATCGGCCGGGTGACCGCGGTCGGCGCCGGCGTGCTCGGACTCAAGGTCGGTCAGCGCGTGGGCGTGGGCTGGACTGCGCATAGCTGCCAGCATTGCGGTCAGTGTCTGGACGGCAAGCACAACCTGTGTGCCTCGGCACAGCCGACCCTGGTCAAGCGACACGGCGCGTTCGCCGAGCGTGTGCGGGTGGATGGCCTGTGGGCCGTGCCGATCCCGGACGGGCTCGATCCGGCGGATGCAGGTCCGCTGCTCTGCGGTGGCATCACCGTGTTCGCGCCGCTGCGCGAGTTCGCCATCCCACCCACGGCGAAAGTCGGTGTGGTGGGGATTGGTGGCCTCGGCCATCTCGCCCTGCAGTTCGCCCGCGCCTGGGGCTGCGAGGTCACCGCCTTCACCAGCAGCGACGCCAAGGGCGAGGAGGCGAAGGGGTTCGGCGCGCACTACTGCGTGAACTCGCGCGACAGCAAGGCGATCGGCAAGCTGGCAGGCAGCCTTGACCTGATCCTGGTCACCGCCAACGCCAAGCTCGACTGGGACGCCTACATCGCCGCGCTGGCGCCAAACGGCCGCCTGCACGTGGTCGGCGCCGTGCTCGAACCGATCCCGGTGCAGGCCTTCTCGTTGATCATGGGCCAGAAGTCGATCAGCGGCTCACCCACCGGCTCGCGCAAGGCCATCGACGAGATGCTCGCCTTTGCCGCACGCCACAAGGTGCTGCCCAAGACCGAACACTTCCCGATGTCCAAGGTCAACGAAGCGCTCGACCACCTCAAGGCTGGCAAGGCGCGCTACCGGGTGGTGCTGGACGCCGATTTCGGCTGAGTCGCCCCGGGACCGCACCGGCTGCGTAGCAGGCCGGCGAGCTGTTGTGGGAGCCGATCGTATCCGCGACCGCAGCGCTCCGCTCTGGCCACGCTCTTTTGTGAACCCGCGACGCCGCGGTCGCACCCAAGGGCGCTCCCATATGGGAAACGCGCACTGGCTCCTGCACTGGCCCCTGCGGGCCTCACTCTCCGCCCGCCCGCCGACAGACAGAGCCTGCCCCGGACTTGATCCGGGGGGCCGTTGATCGGCCCTCCTGGCCGCATAACTGGTGCTTTTTTGCGGCGCCTCCACAACGAAGCCCTGGCTTGATGTGGGAGCGGATCGTATCCGCGACCGCGGCGCTGCAGGCTTGCCACTGACTGCGGCCAGATCGTGGCTCCGCGGTCGCGGATACGATCCGCTCCCACAGAAAGCCGGCGCAGTGGAGGGGCCTCGACGTAAGGCAAAAATCGCGCTCATTGCCGCTTCTGCGAGTAGTCCGGCGTGGCTGCAATCCACGCCGACACTTCCTGGCCGACGCTGGATGACTATCCGCCCCCTTGCAGGGCCAGGCGCTGCAGCGCCGCCACGCGGCGTTGCTCGGCCTCGTTGAAGCGCCCCTGGAGCAACAAGGTGAGGGCTTGCTCGCGTGTGGCGTGGTCGAGCGTGGTGTCGGCCAGCAGGCGGGCGCGGGCCTGTTCAAAGTCGGCAAGGCGCCGTTTCCAGTCGGCTTCGGCGGCGTCCAGCGCGGCGAGTCGCTGGGCGGCCTCCTCGCCCCACAGGGCGCTTCGCTCGGCGAAACGGCGTGCTGGGTCGGCCTGCAGAGTCTGCATCTGGGATTCGTGCTGGGCTAGCAAAGCAGGCGACTGCGCCAGCGCCTCGGCGCCGCGCTCGGCGGGGTCGCGGGCTGCGTCCAGCGCCGCCAGCGCGTCGAGGCGGGCTGCCTCGTCGAGCTGCGGGTCACGCAGCAGGGCCAAGCGTTCCAGAGTGTGCGCGAGGTAGGCCTCCTCGCCACCGAACATGGCCTCGGCCGCCGCGCCCAGATGCTCGCGGCGCAGCGCGGCGAGCTGCGCCAGCCGCTCGGCAGCATCCTCGATGCCGCCAAGCGTCGCTTCGGCCTGCTTGAGCGCGAGGTAGCGCGAGAACCAGGCCAGCGCCTCGTCGGCGACCGCGGCGCCATGTCGTTCCGCTATCCAGTGGCCGAGCAGGGCGCGGATCTCGTCGAGGCTGAACTCGCCAAGCAGGGTCAGCGCGTAGTCGAACAGCTGGCGCAAGCCTGCGTCCGCCTGCAGGCGCCCGAGCGCATCGAAGCTGAGCGCGCCATCAGGCTCGCTGCCGCGCAAGGAACTGACCGCCCAGCGCTGCTGAAGTGATCGGTTTGGCAAAACCGGATCAGCGGCGGACGGCCCGCTGCGTAGCCGAGCGGCCCCGTCGCGCTCGTGCAGCGCCTCCAAGGCAGCAACCTCGGGGTCGCCGAGGGTGACCGGCCCGGCTTCCGTGGCCGGCGTCTGAAGCTGCCAGACGAGGCCAGCAATCAGCGCGGCGGCGAGGACCAGCCCCGCCGCTGCGCTGCGCCGCCGCTTGCTCACGGCGTGCTGCTCACAGTCCGGCGTTCTTCAGCCGGTTGGCATGCGCGCGCACCACGCTGACCGGATTCGGCGCGAACCAGCTGGTCAGCCCGAACACCTGGTTGACCTCGTCGAGGTGGTTCCAGAAGTAGTTGTCACGCAGCACCACGCCCCAGTGCGAGGAGCAGCGCCCGACCAGGCCGTCGTTGGCCTCCCAGCCGAAGAACAGGCTGCCGGCGCCCATCAGCGGATCGCTGGCGTCGAGGAGGTGGGTGAGCACGCCGGTGCCGCCCCAGCTGTAGTAGCGGATGCCGTTGACCACGGCGGCGCCCTGGCCGCAGCTGCTGCTCGGCTTGCCCTGCGGATGCAGGGCATTGAAGGCCGCTGCGCCCTGCGAGGACAGCGACTCCAGCGCGCCCAGCGCGTACTGCGGATCGCCGGCGCCGCCGGACAGCACCTCGATGAACACCGACAGCGCATCGACAAAGCCCGCCACCAGCGGTCGCAGCGGCGAGCCTGGCGGTAACGCGGCGTTAAGTCCGTCGGCGACCTTGCTGCCGGTATGCGGCGCGCCGACGGTGGACACCGAGGCGACCAGGTCCGGCCGCACCGAGGCGACGTAGCGGATGGTTGGCCCGCCGTGGCTGTGGCCGATCAGATTGAAACGCGAATGGCCATACACCGCGCGCAGCCGGTCGAGATCGCGGATCAGCTGCTCGCCGCGGACCTCGCTGAAATGGCTGGCCGAGACGTTGGCGACATAGACCCGCGCCCCGCTGCTGCGCAGCGATGACGGCATCCCGTACCAGTAGTCATAGACCCCGAGCAGGGAGTCGAAGCCGAGCAGGCCGTGGACCAGGACGATCGGATGGCGGGTCGCGGTATAGCCCGACTGGGCGCCGGCAATCAGCGGAAACAGGCAAAGCAGAACGACCGCAAGCGTGCGGCGAATGTGAAAAGACATGACCCCTCCCCGAGGCTGTCAGATGATGAACAGCGCCCCCTGCGCGCCGGCCGAATGGCGATCCCGATGGGATCATCCACGCGGCATCGAATCCTTTCGCGTTTTCCTCGGACGCGACCATACGGGCCGGTACGGCGCCGATGCACGCTGCGACGCAGCACGGTTGCGGATGAAAACGTCGCTGCTGTTCCCACGCAAACCTGTCGCGCAAGCAGCGACAGGCTGCTGGCTATTCCGCACGCAGCGCCGTGGCGGGTGCGACGGCTGCCGCGCGCTGTGCGGGAAGCCAGCAGGCCAGCGTCGTGGTGCAGAGCAGGACCAGCATGGACGCAAGCAGGGAGAGCGGGTCCCAGGCCGGGACGCCGAAGATCCAGGCGCGCAGGGCCGGCGCTACGGTCAGGAACAGCGCAAGGCCGAGCGCGATTCCCAGCACGCTCAGCGCAAGGCCGCGTCCCAGCACGCCACGCGCGATGCGCTGAGGATCCGCGCCCAGCGCCAGGCGCAGGCCGAACTCGCGGGTCCGCAGTGCGACCAGGTAGGCCATCACGCCGTAGAGGCCGATCATGCCGAGCAACAGGGTGATCGCCGCGGCGGCGGTCATGATGCGGATCATCAGGGTCAGCGCCGCCATCGAACGCTGCCTGACTTCCTCCATGTTGCTGACCTGGAACACCGGAATCCCAGGGTCGAGCTCGCGCACGATCTCGCGCACCCTGGCGGTCAGCGCCTCGGCGGGTACCTGCGAGCGCACTGCCAGCTGCATCCCGGGCAGCGGACCGGGATCGACGCCGGGCCGGGCGGCGGCGACCTGGGGCCGATAGACCATGGGTGGCGGCGCGGCGGCGAGGGTCTCGTAGCGCACATCGCCGACCACGCCGACAACCGTGTAGGTCGGGCCGCCCGGATCGAGGCTGAGCGACCGGCCGATCGCAGCATCGCCTGCAGTTTCACCGAACAGCAGGGTGGCTGCGCGCTGGCTGACGATCATCTCGTGCGGCCCCTGGCTGTCGAGCGGGTGGAAATCGCGGCCGGCGAGCAGGGGAATGCGCAGCGCGGCGAAGTAGCCATTGCCGGCGACGTTCACCGGCAGTGTCAGTGCGCGGCCGCTCTCATCGATGCGGAAGGTCTGTTCCGGCGTTTGCCCGATGCCGAGCGGCAGGCGCGCGACCAGTCCGGCGGCCTGCACTTGCGGAAGGCTGGCCACGCGGCGGGTCAGCGCCTCGTGGAAGGCGACCCGCGCGGACTCGCCGTAGCGGGCGAAGGGAAGCAGGATGCCGAAGGTGCTGACCTGCTCGGCCACAAAGCCCGGCTGCACCTCGCGCAGCTGCGCGGCCGAACGCAGCAGCAGGGCTGATCCAGCCAGGACCACCAGGGTCATTGCGACCTGCAGCACGCAGCTTGCGCTGCGCAGGCGCTGGCTGGCGACGGATGCGGTGTGGCCACGTGCGCTCCCCTTCAGCGGACGGGCGTGTCCGCGCTGGCGCTCGGCCCAGATCGGGACCAGGGCCATGGCAACGATGCCGATCAGGGCGAGCAGCACGATGACGCCGATCGGCCAAGGCCCGAGGGATAGCTCGTCGAATCGGGGAAGGTCAGCCGGCGCCATCGCGCGCACGCCCAGCGTCGCCAGCAGGCAGACCAGCAGGGCGATGGCCGCAGCAACCAGGCCAAGCAGCAACGACTCGCCGATGATCGGCGCGGCGGCGCGCAGCCGGCCGGCGCCCAGCGCTTCGCGGATCGCGCCGTCGTGGCGACCCGACTCGCTGCGGATCAGTACCAGGCCGAGCACATTGGCCAGGGCCACCAGCAGGACCAGGCCGGCAATCGCGGTGAGGGTCCAGAGGGTGGGCGCGATGCTGCCGGTGAGGATCTCGCGCAGCGGCTGCAGGCGCTGCCTTGGCTGGGCATCGGCGAGCCAGGCCGCGGTCGAGCCGCCCGACTGCAGTTGCGGGTAGAGTTCGGCCAGGCGCGGCAGCAACACAGCCAGTTCCCGCTCCGCCGCCTGCGCATCGGCGGCCGGCGCCAGCCGTGCCACGGCGGCGTAGAAGAAGTCACCGGCCGTGCCCTCGTTGTAGGAGCGTGCAGGCAGCCACAGCCGGACGTGGGCCGCGGGAAAGGCGAACCGCGCAGGCATGACGCCGATGATCTCGCGCGGCACATCGTTGACCATCAGCGTCTGGCCCAGCGCCTCGGGCGAGCCGCCGTAGCGCGCGCGCCATTCCGCTTCGCTGAGGATCACCGCATTTGGCGTGCCTGGCAGCGCTTCCTCTTCGCTGAACACGCGGCCGAGCAGGGGCGGCGCGCGCAGCAGTGCCGGCAGCGACGGGCTGATCCATGAAGCGCTGAGGTTCTCGGCGGCTGCGCTGTCATCCGCGCTCCAGACGTTGGCGCTGCCGACCCGGTACAGCGCGACCTCATCGAGCTGGGTGGCAAAGCGGCGCATCGTCGCAATCAGGGCCGGCGAATGTCCTGCTCGACTCCCATCGGCCAGTTCCAGCTGGACCCCGACCAGGCGCTCGGGCGCGGCGTAGGGCAGGGGCGCGAGCAGCACGCCGTGGACCAGGCTGAAGCTCATCCCGACGGCGGCCAGCCCCAGGGTGAGGGTCAGCACCACGGTGAGGGCATACACCGGCCTGCGCAGCAATGATCTCAACGCGCGAACGGGAAGCATCGGCAACTTCGACTCCATCGGCCCCGCGGCGGCCTGCGCCGCTTCACCGACCCGGTCGGCAGCGCGAAGCTTGCCACAATGTGCCTGGCCAGAGCCGGCGTGCCGGGTGCAGGCTGCGGGGGGTCGAATGGGCGAAAGCGCGCCGGCCTCGGCGCAGCGGGCGCGGTCATCGAGTGGGTGTCGATCCGTCGAGCGCGCGCCGGGGTGCTCGGCCTGAGCATCTGGCGCGTTCTGGTCGTGAGTGATTGACTTCGCGCCGACGCTGGCGCAGCAACGCTGCGCGACGCCGTTCGGTGTGGCCGCTCAAAGCGCGTGGCCGTCTGCGTCCACAGCATTGAGTTGCAGCGCATCCGGCGCTTGCTCGGGCGTGGGAATCCAGCGCCCGAAACAGGCGCGGTCGAGCAGGCAGGGGTCGGTCAGCGTGCGCAGGAATTCGGCGAGCTGCAGCTCGGCAGTGAAAGGCAGCGTCGCAGGCAGCGCGGGCAGGGCGCCGTCTGGGTCCTGCTCGCGCACGCGCTGCAATTGGTCGAGGGCTGCACGGCTGTTTTCGCGCGCTGCGGGTTCGCCGGCGGCACAGTCAGGGTCGGCATCGAACGGCGGCAGGCGGCACCAGCCCCGGGAGACCATGAGGTTGCTCACCGCGCCGGCCGGCGAGCGGTAGTGGCCGATCACCCGCGACAGCGTGCGGTAAGCGCCGGCGTGACCGTAGGGCGCGGTCAGCGCCACGTTCAGCAGGCTGGGCGTGCGGAAGGCGAAGCGCTCGATGTCGCGATCGCTGATCCGGCCGCGGCCGAGGTCGGCGCCGCGCGCGCTGTCGACGCCCGGGCCGACCTGCGGAAAGCCGAGCACGTGGTGCTGCTCGTCGCTGAACAGGTCGCCACGGTGGCACTGCGCGCATTGCGCGCCGCCCTGGTCGATCCGCCGCAGGAAAGCGAGCGCACCGGCCTTGGCGTCCTCGCTGATCGCCGACGTGTTGCCACGCACGTAGCGCGCCCAGGGCGTCTCGACGAACACAGCCGAGCGCTGGTACTCGGCAAGCGCCTGGGCGATGGTCTCGAAGCGGATCAGCGTCTCGGCATCTGCCTGCCTGCCAAAGGCCGCGCGGAAGCGGGGCAGCCACTCACTCGGCGGCAGGCTGGAGCGACCGCTTCCGTAGTCGCCAATGCGCGCCGCAAGGTGCCTGCGAACGGCGTCGCCTTCCAGCCCGGGGAAGCCTGGCCCAAGCATCTCCGCTGGGGCCAGCACTGGAAAGCGCGCCTGCGCCGCGAGCAGCGAGATACCCGCCGCCGCGTCGGCTGTGCCGGGCGCCGACTCTGGCGTGGCGATGCCGCCCTCCACCAGCCGTTCCACCCGCGAGTCCCAGAACAGCCCGCGCTCGTACAGCGCGCTGTTGAAGAAGGTGTTGGCGTTGCGGCCGACGCGCAGGACCCCGTCGGCGGGGAGTCGTCCGGGGCCGAGCAGCTCGGGCTGTTCGGCCGGCGTGCCCACCGACACAGCCAGGCCATCGGCACCCCCGAGCGCGGGGTGGTGGCAGGACGCGCAGGCCACATCACCTTCGGCGCTGAGCGCGCGGGAGAAGAACAGCAGCTTGCCGAGCTGGGCAAGCGGGGCATCGATACCCGGCAGCTTGCGCCCGGCGCTGGGGTCGCCACGGAGGCCATGCTCGGCGAGCAGCGGCTGGAGCGCCTGGTCGAGCGCGGTGGGCGCGGGCAGCAAGGGCTCGCAGGGCAGGCCGTCCAGTTCATCGAGCGTGCGTGTCCAGGTCAGCCCGAAGCTGACTTCACCGGTAAACCGCATGCGCATGGCAGCGCAGCCATCCTGCTCGATCAGCAGGCGGCCTGCCGGATGCAGGACCACGTCTTCGGCGCGGAAGTCGGCGCCGAAGCGCGCGCCGTAGCCGCTGAGCAGTTCGACGCTCAAGCGGTCGGTGGTGGCCCCGACCTCGCTCGATCCGACGCGCCATTCCGGCGCCCCGGCATCGTCGTAGCTGAAGTAGTACACCGAGGCGATGCGGCGCTCACCGGCGCGTTCGAAGGCGACAAAGCCGCCTTCGCCGCTGCGTGCGGCGTCCCACCAAGCGCCGGACAGCGGGGCCGAAAGACGCGCGGGCTCCGCGTCCTGCTGGCCGGCTTGGCAGTCCGCCCCGTCCAGCGGGCCATGCAGGCGCACGAGGTCCAGGCTGAAGGAACCGCCGGCATCAGCATGACGCAGCCGCATGCGGTCGCAGCCTTCAAGGCTGAGCGTCGCGCGGCCCGCCTCCAGCAGCTGTACTGCGCTGCTGCGAAAGCCGACGCCGAGGCGACCGCCGCGGCCGCTGAACAGCGGGACCTCGACGCTGGCCGCACCTGGCGCGTAGTCGGCGGCGCCGACCAGCCAGCGCGGCGCGCCGTGGTCGTCATAGGTGAACCAGGCGAGCACCGCGACGCGCCGATCCCCGACCTGCTCGAAGCTGAGGAACTGGCCCTCGCCGTCCCGCCCGGGATGCCACCAGCTCCCGCTGTGGTGGCCCTGGAATCCTGCCAGCGGGGCACCGGTGACCCGAACTCCCCCGAGGGTGAGCGTCAGCGCAAGGATCAGCAGCAGGCCTGGCAGGACGGCGGAGGCGGGTCTCGGGCAAGGACGCATGGCGATGACTCCGGTCGGGCGTTGGCTGCCACGGTAGGTGGCTCGCACGGGGCCGTCTTGAGCAAATCCTAAAGCCTGATAAAGCGCGTCCGATCAGTGACATAAGCGGGGTGCTGACAGGCTGCCAAGGGCCAGCAGACACGCCGGGGCGGCGCTTTCCGGCATGCGCCGGCGGGTCTGTGTCGCGGCCTGGTGGTCGCTGCGTCGGGCCATGCCCCGTCGCTGCGATCCTGGGTTTACCAATTGCTTAAGTACCTGTCCTGACGACCTTTTCGAAGGTTTTAGTGTTTGCTCAGGACGCATTTCCAGCCAGCGCCTAGCGTGGCTCTCGTCCCGCAGGCACGCCTCGGGGCTTCAGTCAGACCCCTCTGAGGAGAACACGCATGGCAACGCAACTCACCACCGATTCGATTCGTCGGCGCCCCGCATGGCGCGCCGTTTCCCTCGCCCTGCTCGCCCTGGGCATGGCCGCGCCGGCTGCTGCCGAGAAGGTCAGCTTCCAGTTCTCGCAGGTGTTCCCCGACGGCGGCCAAGTCGACGGATTCGTGACGGGCGAGGATCTGGACGGCGACGGCAAGCTCTATTCGATCGCGCCGCTGATCCGGGGCTTCCTCGGCCTGCCCGAGGGCGATGAGGTCGAGTACGTCAGCATCCACGTGCAGAACGTCAACGGGCGCAGCTTCACCCAGGTCTACAGCAAGGAAGATGGCGGCCTTGAAGACGACAACAACGCGTTCTTCGGCCTGAGCTACAACCTCGATGGCGGCGCCTTCGGTGACGACGCCGACGAGGGCATGTTCCTCGGCCCGCTGGCGCCCAGCACCAGCTACATCATGGGGCCGCGCTTCGCGCCGGCGCAGGCAGCGCAGTCCGAGGCGGGCTTTGGACCCTGCGGCAATGCTGACGGCCTGCCGTGTGCGGCGGTCACCAGCCTGGTGCCGGTCGATCCGTTCCCAAACTTCGAGATCGCCTTCAACCTGTTCAGCAGCGCCGCGGTGCCGACCACCGAGGACCTGCGCTTCACCTTCCGCCAGACCGGCTTTGACGGCGGCGGCGTGGTGCGTGGCTGGATCGCCGGCAACGACCTGGACAAGGACGGGCGCCTGTACTCGATGGGGTCCTTCACCGGCGGCTTCTTCAGCCTGCCGGCCGGCGACGAAGTGCGCTACGCGCATGTCGACACCGAGGGCTTCCAGGGCGATACGCTGCGGCAGACGGTCGACCTGGTGAACACGCCGCGCGATGCGCCGACGGTCGCCTTCTTCTGGGCCGGTTACAACCTCGTCAATCGCTATTTCGGCGGCGACGAGAACGAGGGCTTCAGCCTCGGTCCGCTGGCGCCGAGCACCAGCTTCTCGGCGGGTCGACTGGTTCCCTTCAATGTGGGTCTGGCGTTCGAGGACGAGCCCTTCGGCCTGTGCGGCGCCGAGGGTGTGCTGTGCAGCGCGGTGTACGCGCTGAGTCCTTCAGAGCCGTTCCCGGCGGTGGAGACGCTGTCCTCCGACTTCAGCAGCGGGCTGATCGAAATGGTGCCCGCGCCGCTGGTCGCCGATCGCCAGTTCTCCGGTCTCTGGTATGACCCGGCGCGCGATGGCCAGGGCTTCTCGCTGACCCCGCTGGATAGCGGGGATGCCGCGATCACCTGGTACACCTACGACGAGGAGGGCACCCAGCGCTGGTTCAACGGCGTCGGCCGTCGCGAAGGGCTGTCGATCATCGTCGACGAACTGGCGGTGACCCGCGGCGGACTGTTCGGACCCGGATTCGATCCTGCCACCGTCGAGCGCGAGGTCGTCGGCGCTCTGCGCATCGACTTTGCCCACTGCAATGCTGGCGAGGCCCGCTACACCGTCAACGGTGTCGAGGGCAGCCAGGACCTCGTTCGCCTCACCCGCACGGACCGCCTGCGTTGCCACGGGCCCCAGGGCTGAGGGAACTGGCCCGGGCCGGTCGGGGCGACCCGGCCGGCCCGGATCATTCGGTCAGCGGCGCATCGCGCTGCTGGACGTATCTCCGGCGCTGCTCGGCCACGCCGGCCTCCAGGCGATCGAGCAGGCGCTCGAATCCTTCCGACTCGACGATGCCGGCAAATTCGGGATAGGCATCAAGCTGCCACCAGTAGAATCGCCAGTCCTTATCAACGAGTTCCGTCAGCGCTTCGAGCGCGGCATCGTTGCGTCCCTGCAGGGCAAGCACCCAGGCCTGCTCAAGACCGATCACCAGTTCCGGTCCCTGCTGCAGTCGCAGGCGCTCGGTCATGGCGGCAAAGGCGGCGAGCAGCGATTCGGCCTCGGCGCCGCGGCCTTCCCGACGCAGGCAGCGCACGGCGACCCGGCTGGCCATCGACATGCTCGGTGCCATCTCGGGAGGTGAAGCGAACAGTCCCGGCATGCGCTGTTCCAGGATCTCCAGCGCGCGTCCGCAGTCCTGACGGGCGTAGGAGTCCGCCACCAGCGCCGGGATCATCCGGTCGTTGCGCCATGCGACGTCAAGCAACTCATCCATCAGCGCGTGGCGTGCCTCCCATTCGCCGCGAAAGCCGAGAATGGCCTGGCGCAGGTAGAGCTCATGCAGGCGGCTGTCGTGGGCGGCGGCCAGCGCATCGGTGCAGGTCTCGGCGGCCGCGTCGTCGCCCAGCTGCAGATACATCTCGCACTCGCGCATCCAGCGGATCGGGCTGTCCGGATCCAGGCGCCGCTGGGCCTGGAGGTAGCGCATGGCTTCCGCGCTGCGACCCAGGCGGATCAGGTAGCTGGACATCGCGCCATAGGCCGCGGCCACCTCGGGATGCTGGCGCAGTGTGTCCCTGAGCTGCGCCAGCGCCTCCTCGGCACGGCCGACCGCCCAGTAGGCGTCGGCCAGCCGGCGTCCGATTCGATGAGACAACGGATCGAGGCGCTGCGCCTGGCGGATGGACTCCAGCGCTTCGTCGAAACGGCCGAGGAAGAGCAGCAGGTCGCCGCGCTGGACCCAGGTGCCGGCATCGTTGGGGTTGCCGTCCAGTGCGCGCTCGAAGAGTGACAGCGACTCCTCCCGGTTGCCCAGTCGGCGCTGGTTCATCGCCAGTGCGCGCAGTACCTCGGGATCATCCGGTACCAGCGAGCGGGCGCGATCCAGCGCCGCCAGCGCCCGCTCCAGATCGGCCTCGTCCACCCTGCCGCGGTGGCCGACCAGCAGCCCGCCGATCTCGAACAGCCCGACCAGGGCGGGCACGTAGTCCGGGTCGTGCTCCAGCGCTTGCAGATAGAAGGCCTGCGCGGCCTCGGCGCCAGCCAGGGTGTCCTCATCCTGGGCGAAGCGGGCACGCGTGGTGAGGTCGTAGGCGGCGCGGCTGCGTGGCTGGCGCAGCGCCTGCTCGGGGAGCAGGGTATCGACCAGGGTGCGCGATACCGCGGCGGCGATCTCGTCCTGCAGCACGAAAAGCTCGCCGACGTCGCGGTCGTAGGTCTTCGACCACAGATGCATCCCGCTCTCGACATCGATCAGCTGGGCGACTACCCGCATGCGCTCTCCGTCTTGCACCAGGCTGCCTTCCAGCACGGTGCCAACCTGCAGCGCCTCACCAATCTCGGCCACGGTCGCGGTGCCGTCGCGAAACGCAAACGAGGACGTCCGCGCCGCGACCTGCAGGCCTTGCACCTGCGCCAGCATGTGGATGATGCGATCGACCAGAGCGTCGGCAAAGTAGCGCTGGTGACCGCCGGGGCTGAGATCAAGGAAGGGCAGCACCGCCAAGGACGGTCCGATTGCGCCCGAGATAGACGGCGCCGGCGAGGAGACTGATGCTGGCCCGGCCGATTCGCGGTCCGGCCACAGCCACCCGCCCAGCGCGACAATGGCCGCGGCCGCCAGCGCCCATGCCAGCCAGGCGATGCGGCGATGCCCGCGCCTGCCTTCGCCTGTGGCGGGCGCCGGTCCATGAGCCGGCAATTCAACTGGTTCCGGATCGTCAGCGCGAATCGCTGATGGATCCGCCTGTGCAGGCGCGGCCAAGGCCGCGGACAGGTTGACCACCTCGAGCCCCTGGCCGAGGAAACGGTAGCCGCGGCGGGGGACAGTTTCGATGATCCGGTGCGGTCGCAAGGTATCGCCCAGAAGGCGTCTGAGGTCGGAGACGGCGACATTGACCGAGTCATCGCTGGCGGCTTCCAGATGCCCCCACACAGACTCGATCAGCTGGTCCCGTGAAATGACCTCGTGAGGGTGAGCGATGAGAAAGCGGACCAGGGAAAGCAGTCGCGGGGGCAGGCGTTCGAGGCGGCCGTCCCGGCGCACGTCGCCGCTATCGATATCGACCTCGCAGCGCATTTCAGACGCCATTGTGTCCTGTCCGCGGGCCACGGCGGGGAATGCGCCGGCGCGCGCCGCCGGATAGCTTCAGTGCGTCCGAGCTGTTCCTCATCAGTTGGCGGGCCCTGCCGAGAAGCAAGGCCGGGAGCCTATCAAAGCGACGCGGGGCCTGGCACCTGCTTCAGGCCACCGGCGAATCGGCCGTGGCCTGTGCCGTACGCTCGGACTGCTGCAGCCGCCACATCGCTGCATAGTGTCCGTCGGCGGCGATCAGCTCGGCGTGCGTGCCGCGTTCGATGATCCGGCCTGCGTCCATGACCAGGATCTGGTCGGCATTCATCACTGTCGACAGCCGATGGGCGATGACCAGGGTGGTGCGACCGAGCTGGATGCGCTCGAGCTCGGCCTGGATGGCCTTCTCGGATTTGGAGTCCAGCGCCGAGGTGGCCTCGTCGAAAATCAGGATGGCCGGGTTCTTGAGCAGGGCACGGGCGATCGCCACGCGCTGCTTTTCGCCGCCGGAGAGCTTCAGGCCGCGCTCGCCGACGGCGGTGTCGTAGCCATCGGGCAGACTGACGATGAAGTCGTGGATATGCGCGGCGCGGGCGGCGTCCTCGACCTCCTCGCGGCTGGCGGACGGTCGGCCATACTGGATGTTGTAGAGGATGCTGTCGTTGAACAGCACGGTGTCCTGCGGAACGATGGCGATGGCCTGGCGCAGCGAGGCCTGGGTCAGGTCGCGGAGGTCCTGGCCGTCGATGCGGATGGCGCCGTCCTGCACGTCATAGAAGCGGTAAAGCAGGCGCGAGAGGGTCGACTTGCCGGAGCCGGAATGCCCGACCACGGCCAGGGTTCCGCCCGGCGGGATGACCACGTCGATGCCGTGCAGGATCTCGCGGCGCGCGTCGTAGCCGAAGCGCACGTTCTCGAAGCGCACTTCCGGTCGGTGCGCCTTCAGCACCAGGGCGTCCGGGCGGTCCTCGATCTCGCGGGCTTCGCCGAGCAGACCGAACAGCCGCTCGAGGTTGGTCAGCGCCTGCTTGACCTGCCGGTACATCATGCCGAGCAGGTTGAGCGGCACCGCCAGCTGCAGCAGGTAGGCGTTGACCAGCACCATGTCGCCGACGGTCAGCTCGCCGCTGACCACCCCGCTGGCGGCGCGCCACATCAGGGCGGTGACGCCCAGGGTGATGATCGCGTTCTGGCCGATGTTGAGCACGGCAAGGCTGCTGCGCGCGCGCAGCTGGGCGTCCTCGACCTGGCGCAGCGAGCCATCGTAGCGCTGCGCCTCGTGCTCCTCGTTGTTGAAGTACTTGACCGTCTCGTAGTTGATCAGCGAGTCGACCGCGGCGGCGCTGGCATGGGTGTCGGCCTCGACCGAGGCGCGGTAGAAGCGGGTGCGCCATTCGGTGACCAGGATGGTCCAGACGATGTAGCCGACCAGGGTGGCGAACATGATCAGCGCAAACCCGGCGTCGTACAGGGTCAGCAGGATCACCGCCACCGCGGTCACTTCAAGCAGGGTCGGCAGGATGCTGTACAGCGCCCAGTCGAGCAGGTCGCCGATGGCGCCGCCGCCGCGCTCGACATCGCGGGCCACGCCGCCGGTGCGCCGCTCAAGGTGGAACTTAAGGCTAAGGGCATGCAGATGGCGGAACACCTGCAGCATCACCGTGCGCGCGGTGCGTGCCATGACCCGGGCAAAGACCAGCTGGCGCAGCTCGGTGAACACCCGCTCGGAGAGCCGGGCGGCGCCGTAGGCCAGCAGCAGGGCTACCGGGACCACCAGCAGGCTGGCCTCGACGTTGAGACCGTCGACCAGCGACTTCAGCAACAGGGGCACCGACAGGCCGGCCGCCTTGGCGGCGATCAGGCAGAGCAGTGCGACCGTGATCCGGCCCTTGTAGGGCGCAAGAAAGGGGCCGAGGCGGATCAGCGAGCGCCAGTCGCCGACCCGCGCAGGGGCGCCAGGGGAGGAATGTCTCATCGGCCCAAGGTGGGGCCGCAAGGCCGGCAGTGCAAGCCATGGCGCGCCGATCCATCCGGCGCAGAGCGGCGGCGGACCGGCGAGTCGGCTGCGGCGACCGGCCAGGCATCGGCTAAGCTTGCTCGATGAGCCCTTCCTCTGCGCCTTCGGTGCGCCGCCTGGCGTTGCTGCTGGGCGCGCTGTCGATGTTCGGCCCGTTCGCCATCGACACGCTGTTCCCGGCCTTTCCAGACCTGCAGCGCGACTTCGCCGCCAGTCCGATGGCGGTGCAGCAGAGCATCACCACCTATCTGGTCGCCTATGCGCTGATGGCGATGCTGCACGGGCCGCTGTCCGACGCACTCGGGCGCAAGCCGGTGATCATCGCTGGCGCACTGGTGTTCGCACTGGCCTCGGTTGGCTGCGCGCTGAGCGGTTCGCTGTGGGAGCTGTTGGCCTTCCGCGCCGTGCAGGGCATGTCGGCCGGCGCCGGCCAGATCGTCGGCCGGGCGATCATCCGCGATTGCGTCGAAGGCCCGGCGGCGCAGCGCCTGATGGCCCTGGTCTCGATGGTGTTCAGCGTGGCGCCAGCACTGGCGCCGATCATCGGCGGATGGATCATCGCCTTCTCCACCTGGCACGCGATTTTCTGGGCCCTGGCCGGCTTTGCCGTGCTGCTGGCGCTGGCGACTGCCTTCCTGCTGCCGGAAACCCATCCGCCGGAATTGCGGGTGACACTGCGGCCGCGGGCGCTGGCGGCGACCAACGTCGCCATCCTGCGCAACCGCCAGTTCCTGCGCCTGGGCTTTGCTGGCGGCTTCAACTTCGCTGCGATCTTCGTCTACATCGCCTCGGCGCCGGCCTTCGTGCTGGATATCCTGCGCTTGAACGCACAGCAGTTCGGCTGGTTCTTCGTGCCGATGATTGCCGGCATGAGCACGGGCGCCTTCCTTTCCAGCCATCTTGCGGGGCGCATGCGCGCCGACGCCACCGCGGCGCTGGGCTTTGCGATCTGCGCCGTCGCCGTGACCGCAAACCTTGTCTATCACCTGCTGGTCGACAGCCATTCGCTGTGGGCGGTGCTGCCGATCAGCCTGAACGCGATGGGCGTGGCGATCACCTTTCCGATCCTGATGATGGCCCTGCTCGACATGTATCCGCGGCAGCGCGGCGGTGCTTCGTCGATGCAGATGGTGCTCGGACTTTCGGTGAACACCCTGGTGGCCGGGCTGCTTTCGCCCTGGGCCAGCGCAAGCCCGGTGCGCCTTGCCGCCTGTTCGCTGGTGCTGGCCGGCATCGCCTGGCTGCTCTGGCGCAGCTACCTCCAGCGCGTGCCCGAGTGTCCCGGGCCGCGCCAGCCGGATCAGGTGCTGGCACTGGAGCCCACCGACCGGCTGTGAAGGCCGTATGCTTCGGCCCGGGGTCGCAGCGGAAATGGCGCAAGAGCAGCAGCCATGAGCGCAATGCCGCGGCCGCTCGACAACAGGACGCAATCACGGGGGCGCTGCACATATGACCTGGGTACTGGCAATCATCGGCCTGCTGCTCGGCGCGGTGATCGGGGAGGGCGAGCCGCTGGGCTGGATCGGTGGTGGCCTGGTCGGGGTGATCTTTGCCCGACTGCTGCAGCTGGCCAGCGAAGTGCAGAAGCTGCGCGCCGATCTGCAGGCCCTGCGCGCGGCTCAGGCCGTGGCGCATAAGGTGGCGCTGGCGGACCCGTCTTCCGCTGGTGCGTCCGCAACGCGGACTGCGGCATCGAGCGCGGAGCAAGGCCAGCCCGCAGCGCCGCGCGTCGGCTCTCCACCCGAGGTTTCATCGGACCGCGCCGGCGCGACTGCTACTGAACCTGAAGATTCCGCGAGTGCCGGAGACCCATGGGCGCCGCGTCCACCGCCGGCCGAGGCGCAGCCCGCCGCGGCAAGTCGTGAGAGCGCAGCGCGCCCGGCCGTGGCTGCGCGCTCTGCCGAACCGCCGCGGCAACCCGCCGTGCCGGCGGCGCCGGCCGAGCCTGGCCTGCCAGAGCGCCTGGTCGCGCTTGCCTGGGGCTGGCTGCGCGAGGGCAATGTGCCGGTCAAGATCGGCATGCTGGTGCTGTTTGTTGGCGTCGCGGGACTGCTGCGTTATGCGGCCGAGCGCGGCGTGTTCGATCTGCCCATCGAACTGCGCCTTGCGGGAATCGCCGCGGGCGGCCTTGCTGGCCTGTGGTTCGGCTGGATCCGGCGCCAGCAGCAGCGCGTGTTTGCGCTCAGCCTCCAGGGCGGCGCGCTGGGCATCCTATTGCTCACCGTGTTCGCAGCCTTCGCCCGCTACCAGGTCTTGCCGGCGGGCGCGGCCTTCGCCCTGGTCGTCCTGCTGGTCGCCGCATCGGGCTTCCTCGCAGTGCGCCAGAACACGATTGCCCTGGCCGTGCTGGGCAGCGTCGGTGGCTTTCTGGCGCCGGTGCTGATCAGTACCGGCAGTGGCGATCACGTCGCGCTGTTCAGCTACTACGCCCTGCTCAACCTCGCGGTGTTCGGCGTTGCCTGGGTGCGGCCGTGGCGGATTCTCAACCTGGTCGGGTTCGCCTTCACCTTCGTAGTCGGCACGCTGTGGGCGCACCGCTATTACCAGCCGGAGTTCTATCCGAGCACCCAGCCCTTCCTGGTCCTGTTCTTCCTCTACTACGTCGCCATCGCCCTGCTGTATGCGCTGCGCTCGCCGTATCCGCCGCAGCGCGCGGTGGATGGCACCCTGGTATTCGGCACGCCGCTGGTGGCTGCTGGACTGCAGGCGGGCCTGCTGGCTGACCGGCCGCTGGCGCTGGCGATGGCGGCGGTGCTGGTCGCCGGACTCTACGCCGCGCTCGCCTGGTGGCTGCGCGGCAATGATCGGCTGGGCACCTTGCGCTTCAGCTTTGCCGTGCTGGCGGTGGGTTTTGCCACCGCCGCCGTGCCGCTGGCGCTTGATGCGCAGATCACCGCGCAGGTCTGGGCGCTGGAGGGCGCGGCCCTGGTCTGGCTGGGCCTGCGCCACGACCGTTGGTCGCAGTGGTGCTCAGGCCTGATCCTGCAGATGGTCGCCGGCTTTGCCTGGCTGTTCTCCATCGATGCGCTGCCTTTCGATGCGCCGCACTGGCGCAACGGCGTGTTCGCCGGCGGGCTGGTGCTGTCCGCCTCGCTCGGCCTGGTGGCCCTGCAGCTGCAGCGCTCGCGCTTCCCGGGCATTCTCGGCTGGCTGTGGTTCATCGCCATGGGCATGGTCTGGGCGATTGCCTGGCTGCGCGAGATCATCGACGCCGTGCCCTCGCGCTGGGAGCCGGCGGTGATCCTGCTGTGGGTTGCCGGCAGTGCCTTGCTCGCCGCTTGGCTGCGCGCTCGCTTCGAATGGTCGCGGATGGGCGGGCTTGCCATCGTGGTTCAGCTCGGCGCGCTGGTCATGGCCCTGGTCGGGCTGGATCAGGGAAGTTTCAAAGGCAGCACCTTGCTCGCCTGGCCGGCGTGGGTCGCAGCCACCGCGCTTGTCCTGCACCGGCTTTCCCAGCCCTGGCAGCGCGGGCTGTCCTGGGGACACGTGCTGGTGCTGTCGATCGTCGCGCTGGCAGGCGGCATCGAGGTGTCGCAGCTGGTCGCTCAGTCGCTGCAGCACGAGGGCGTCTGGGCAGGGCTTGCCGCGCTGCTGCCGCTGAGCCTGCTGTTCGCCTTTGCCGTGCCCCCTAGGCTGGCTGCCGGCTGGCCGCTGCAGGCGCGCTTTGCCGAGTATCGCTGGCGCTGGCTGATACCGGCAGGCGCCGCGCTTGCGCTCGCTTGGGGGCTCAGCCTGTGGTCACGTGGCGCTGCAGCGCCCTTGCCCTTCCTGCCGCTGTTCAATCCGCTGGAGCTGGCCCAGCTGGTCGTACTCGTCCTGCTGGCGCGGGTCGCAATGCTGTCGCGAGCGGATCTGCGCAAGCCGCTGCTCAGTGTTGTTGCGCTGGCCGGCTTCGCCTGGCTCAGCGCGGCGACCCTGCGTTCGGTCCATCACCTCGGTGGGGTGCCCTGGAACGAGGCGCTGGGCCGCTCGATGCTGGGCCAGACCAGCCTCACCGTGGTCTGGAGCATCGTCGGTGTGATCGCCTGGGTCGCGGGATCCAGGCGCGGGAACTACCCGTTGTGGCTGGGGGGCGCCATCCTGATGGGCGTGGTGCTGGCCAAGCTGGTGCTGATCGATCGCCAGCACATGGGTAACATGCCGGGAATCGTTTCCTTCCTGGCGGTCGGTGCCCTGCTCACCGTGATCGGCTATCTGGCGCCTTCACCGCCGCGTGCACAGCAGGAGGAGGACAAGGCATGAGTTGCCGATACGCGGGAGGGTGGCTGCTGGCTGCCATGCTTCTGGCCCAGGCGCCAGTGCAGGCACAGGCACAGGCCGATGAGTTTGCCTGGCAGTGGCCCATTGAGCTGCCGCGCGCCGGCGAGCCTGCCTACGAGGTGCTGATCGACGAGCCGGTCCACGCCGTACTTGCCGATCCGCTGCTGCGCGACATCGCCGTGTTGGATGCCGCGGGCCGTGCGCAGCCGGCCGCCATGCAGTCGCCGCGCGAGTCGCTGGTCGAGGGTGAGCCGCGGATCGAGAGCGTGCCCTGGTTCCTGTTGCCCGCCGCATCTGCCGGGCCTGCAGGCTTGTCCAGCGGGCGCTTCGAGTCGGCCGGCGTGGCGCTGAGCTGGCAGGTTCCCGACGCTGGCGCAGCCGGGCCGGACGGCACGCCCGAGCTGATCCTCGATCTCGGCGGCGATTCGCGCAGCGTACGTGCCGTGCTGGTCGACCCTGCCGGTGAGGACGACATCTGGCGCGCACGAATCGAAGTGTTGAGCAGCAGCGACCTGCAGCGCTGGAAGCCAGCTGCTGCGCCGACCTCGCTGTATCGCCTGGCTCAGAATGGCCACCGCCTGGCCCTGACCCGGCTGGCGCTGGACCACGCTCCCGAGCGCTATCTGCGCCTGCGTCACAGCGAAGACTCCGCGCGCGGCGCGATCTCGGCGGTGCGCATCGAGCGTCGCGATGCGCCGATCACCGAGCGCGAGCCGCTGCGCTGGCTGCGACTGGAAGGCAGCCCGATGAATGATGGCGGCTGGCAGTACCGCCTGCCCGGCGCCCTGCGCATCGAGGCCTGGAACCTGCAGGCCGGCGAGGGCAACTGGGTGCTGCAGGCGCAGCTCTCCAGCCGCTTCGCCGAGGTCGACAGCTGGCGTAGCCGCGGCGCGGGTGAGCGCTATCAATGGCAGATCGATGGCGAGCGGGTGGCCAGCCCGGCGCAGCTGCTGTCTGGCGTGCGTGACCGC
Organism: uncultured Lysobacter sp.; assembly: GCA_964350895.1. Lineage (GTDB taxonomy): Bacteria > Pseudomonadota > Gammaproteobacteria > Xanthomonadales > Xanthomonadaceae > Pseudomarimonas. The sequence goes on along the minus strand of CAYGMG010000001.1, from coordinate 23,989 downwards.
CACTGGCGCCTGCAGCTGACCGATCAGCCTGCCAAGGCCCCGAGCCTGCTGCTCGGCTATCGTCCTGATCGACTGCTGTTCCTGGCCGAGTCGGAGCCGCCTTACCGGCTGGCCGCAGGTTCCGGCAGCGCCCGCCGCACCGACGCCCCGACCCGCGCCGTGCTCGCCGCCATCCGCCAGCAGCGCGGCAAGGACTGGCAGCCGCTGGCGGTCACACTTGGCCCGCGCAGCGAGCTTGCCGGCGAGTCGGCCCTGGTTCCGGCGCGCGCCCCCATCGACTGGAAGACCGCACTACTCTGGATCGTGCTGATCGCCGTCGCCGGCAGCGTCATCGTCATCGCGCTGAAGCTGCTCAAACAGCCCGAGTCCGCAGACCGCAGCAACTAGTGGACTGTAACGGATGAAGCGGTAGAGGGATCGCGCCGGCATGGTCGCGATGGACGCCGTGCCGGAGCGAGGCCAATAGCCGTAGCTATTGGCCAAGTGAGGCGCAAGTTGCGGATCACGGTTGAAGGTGGACACCTGCTGCGGTTCGTCGTGGTCAGCTGTTCCGGCCCGAGCTGGACAGCGATTCCGGTTGCCCTGGTCACCCGCGGAGCATCGGTGCGGCTCGCAAGCTCGGAACAGCGGAGCTTGGAAGGACCGATTCCGGCCAGGAGTGTGCGTTCGCAAGTAGGCTCATTTGCCTGATACTGAGCATTCGGCCTGCAGTCGTCTACGGAGCCCTAGCCGAGTTACTGTGTAAGCGTCCGCCCACGACACCTTCCCCAGCGCCGATCCGCCACCGCACCCTTCGGATTTGCCGGTGGAGTGCGGGATGTCGATGCATCGAGGAAGAGAGTTCTGGTCGCGGCATGTGGGCGCGGCGGGTAGCAGCGGTTTGAGCCGGGCGGCGTATTGCCGACGGCATGACCTCAACTACAAGACGTTTCTACGCTGGGTCGACCGTTTGGGTCGGGACGGTGGCTTGACGGAGGCGCCGCAGTCACTCGTGCCAGTGTCGATCAATGCTGCGCCTCGGAGCGATGGTGGGTCGTTGAGCTTGCGCCTTGCTTCGGACGTGGTGCTGGTGATTCCTCCAGGGGTCGACGCGCGCTGGCTCGCCGCACTGCTGCGGGCAGTGGCGTGCTGAGCCCGCATGGCTGGTACCTGGCGACGGCGCCGGTCGACCTGCGCTGCGGTGCGGATCGCTTGCTGGTACTGGTGCAATCGCTGGCCGGGGACAGGCTGGCCGGCGGCGCCTACGTGTTCCGCAATCGCAGCGGCACGCGCATCAAGGTGCTCCTGGCGGATGCGACGGGCGTCTGGCTGTGTACGCGCCGACTGCACCGCGGGCGCTTTGTCTGGCCACGTCCGGGCGATGCGGTGTGCACGCTGTCGGCGCAGCAGTTCGAATGGCTGTGCGCCGGTGTCGATTGGCAGCGACTTTCTGCGGTGAAACCCCTTGCTGTGCTGCTCTGATTGAGTACCCTGTGCGGCATGGATGCCGCGCAGCTTTCTGCCATTACCGATGCCGACGAGCTGCGCGCACTGCTGCTCGACAAGATCGCCGTGATCGCGCAGCGCGACGACGCGCTGGCCGAGCGCGATGCCCTGATCGCCCGGCGTGAGCAGGCCATCCACCAGCGCGACATCCAGATCGAGGCGCTGACCTACGAGATCGCCCGCCTGCGCCGGCTGCAGTTTGCGGCGCGCTCGGAGCGCATGGACGCCACGCAGCGCTCGCTGTTCGACGAATCGGTGGCCGCCGACATCGCCGCCGCCGAAGCCAGGCTTGATGCGCTCAAGCGCGACACAGAATCTGCGCTCACAGCCGCTCGCAAGACGCCCCGACGCCAGCCCCTGCCGGCCGAACTGCCGCGGGTGACCACGGTGCACGAGCCGGACTGCACGGGCTGCTCACAGTGCGGCGGCGAGCTGGTCAAGATCGGCGAGCACGTCCGCGAGCGGCTGGCCTGCCAGCCGATCACGTTCTTTGTCCGTCGCGAAGTGTTCCCGCAGTACGCCTGCCGTCCGTGCGAGCGGGTCGTGGCCGAGCCGGTGCCGCCGGCGATCCTGGATCGCAGCCAGGCCGACCCGAGCCTGCTGGCGCAGGTGACCATCGCCAAGCACCTCGACCATCTGCCGCTGCACCGGCAAGAGGGGATCTACGCGCGCGCCGGGGTGACGCTGGCGCGCAGCACGCTGGCGGAGTGGATCGGCGCCGTGGGCGTCGCGCTGCAGCCGCTGAGCGATGCGCTGCGCCGAGAGTTGCTCAGGTGTCCTGTGCTGCATGCGGATGAAACCCCGGTCGCTCAGCTCGATCCGGGCGCTGGTAAGACCAGGCGGGCCTATCTGTTCGCCTACCGCACCGCGATCGATACGCCCATCGTGGTGTTCGACTACTGCCCCAGCCGCAGCGGCGAGCACGCCCGGCGGTTTCTTGGCGACTGGCGCGGCGCGCTGATGGTGGACGACTACGCGGGCTACAAGGCCTCGTTTGTCGACGACCGCGTGCTTGAGCTGGGCTGCTGGGCACACGCCCGGCGCAAGTTCGTCGACCTGCACAAGGCCAGCAAGAGCCCGATCGCCGCTGAAGCGATCGAGCGCATCGGCCTGCTGTACCGAATAGAACGCGAGGCGGCTGAGCTCGGCGCGGAGGATCGAACGCGCTGGCGACAGCGCCATGCACGCCCGGTGCTGGATGCGCTGCATGACTGGCTGCGGGCGCTGCATTCCCAGGTGCTGGGCAACAGCGGTACCGACAAAGCGCTGACCTACTGCCTCAAGCGCTGGCCGGCGCTCGCCCGCTATGCCGAGGATGGCCGCTATCCGATCGACAACAACCCGATCGAGAACGCGATCCGTCCCGTGGCGCTGGGCAGGAAGAACTGGCTCTTTACCGGCTCCGACAGCGCAGGGCGCCGAGCCGCCGTCATCATGAGCCTGCTCGCCACCGCCAAGGCAAACCAGCGCGACCCACATGCCTGGCTCAACGACGCCCTCGAACGGCTACCGACCACCAAGGATCGCGACATCAGCGACCTGCTGCCGCATCGGTGGCTGCCGGCCAAAGGCTGATCTCCTAGCTCACGCTGCGCGCGGAAGGTAGGTGGCGTGGGCGGACGCTTACGCTCAAAGCGGCTGGTGGCGGCGCTAACGCGCTGCCACTGTTCGGCGCCACCTTTCGGTGGCTGGGCTAACGCAGCAGGGCGAGCTGGTCGATCCGCTCATCCTCCTTCTCCTGATTGCGGATGTAGTTCCGAATCACCGCTTCGTCCCGCCCCACCGTCGAAACGAAGAAGCCCCGGGCCCAGAAGTGCTGGCCGACGAAGTTTCGCTTTCGCTCCCCATACACTCGAGCAAGATGAATCGCGCTCTTGCCCTTGATGAACCCCACCACTTGCGACACTGCAAATTTCGGCGGTATTCGTAGCATCATGTGGACGTGATCGACCATTAGGTATCCCTCCTCCACCCTGCTCTCCTTCTGCTCCGCCAATCGGCGAAACACCTCACCAAGGTGAGGCCGCAACTCCTTGTACAGGGTCTTGCGTCGGCACTTGGGGATGAAGACGACGTGGTAAAGGCATTCCCACTGGGTGTGGCATAGACTTTGGTACTTGTCCATCTCGGATTCTCCAATCGTGTGCTTGGCGGCTCACGACTGGAGTTTCCGCGATGGACTTCCGTATTCGTCAAACTGCTACTGCCACCCCGGCAAAGCCGGGGGGACTCCTGACTTTGTCTAGACCTTGCGCAGCACCATCACGAACTGGCCGGTTGCGACGCCGCCCTGCCCTGCCGGCGCAAAGTCCACGATCAACCCGGCGCGCTGCGCTTCGGGCACCGCGCCGAGCAAGCGATCCTTGGCGTTGAGTGGGTCGCCAGCGAAATACATCTGGGTGGTCAGCTCGTGGAAGCCGCGGCGCGCGACCTTGTAGTGGATGTGCGGCGGCCGCGACCAATCGTCGGCCACTGGATAGGCACCGGGCCTGATGGTGCGCACGCGAAAGCGCCCCTCGGCATCGGTAGTGAGGCGGGCCCAGCCCTGAAAATGCGGGTCGAGCGGTGCCGGATTGGGGTCGCGCTCGTGGGCGTAACGGCCGTGCACATTGGCCTGCCAGATATCCACCAGGGCTTCGGCTACCGGCTGGCCGTCGACATCGATGACCTGCCCTTCAATCTCCACCACTTCGCCCTGCGCCTGCTCGGCATGGCCTTCGATGCGGGTCAGGTCGAGATCCTTGTCGGCCTGGTCCTTGCTCGGGAAGAACGGCCCCTCGGTTTGCTGCGGGGTCGGCGTAGCGGCAGGCAACGCGGCGCTGGCAGCCAGGGCGACCGCGCCGAGACCGGACTGGATCAGGGCGCGTCGGCTGATCGGACCTTGGACGTTCATGCTGCAACTCCCACGTGGCGTGCCTGTCGGCGCTGGCACTGGCGTCCTGCGCTTGATCGCAGGCGAACTCCGGATCACCGCCCTCGCGGCGACGCCTTGATCAGCCCGCAGCTGGCCACAGCCAGGCAAAGCTGCCGGCGATCAGCAGGGCGTAGATCAGCGCATCGAGCAAGTACTTGGCGGTGGTGGACCAGGCATGGCCATACCAGATCGAGTACGGAACGTTGGCCCAGCCAAAGGCCAGGAAGGCCACCGGAGCGATGAAGTGGAACACGCCGAGATAGGCAGCGCCCGGAGGGATGATCAGGGTGGCGACCCAGGCGATCAGCACGCAGCCGAGCAGGAAATGCAGGAATTGCTGGCCGACCAGCTTGCCCATGTTGGGCATGCCCTTGGGAAAGATGGTGACGAAGGCGACCGGGCCTTCATTGAAGCGCGCCTGCATTGCCGGGTCGCTCATCTGGCTCATGTCGACGCAGTACGGCAGCGAGTGGACGCCGGGCTGCGGCGAGCCCTGCTTCAGACTGGCGGCGACCTCGGCTTCGTTGCCGAGCTGCCGATAGTCGCTGTTGTGGTACTTGAGCAGCATGTGGATCAGCGCGCTGGCGATCCAGGCAAGTGCGCTGCCGAGCAGGATCGGCAACCAGAGGTCGAGCAGGGTGACGCCCATGGCGGTGCTCCGACGATGAGGTCTGCGCACCATCTCGCGATTGCCTGCACCATGCAAGCACGGCGGCGACGCCGCTCCCGGGCGCGCCCAGCCGGCCATTGCGCCATATCGTGGCGGCATGACGGCAGCGGACTGATCGAAGCCAGCTTGCCGGGTCCGTTGCCGGCCACTACAGCCAGCGCCGTCGTCTGAACACCAGGAGCAGGGTCCCGGCGATGCTGGCCATCAGGCCGAGCAGGACGAAATAGCCAAAGCGCGAGCCCAGCTCCGGCATGTTCTCGAAGTTCATGCCGTAGATGCCGGCGAGGAAGCTCAGCGGCACGAAGACCACGGTGACGATGGTCAGCACCTTCATGATGTTGTTGAGCCGGTGCGAGGCCATCGAGATATAGCCTTCGCTGAGGTCGGTGGCGACCTCGTAGTACAGGGTGGCAAGGCTGCTGGCGCGCTCCTGGTTCTCGAACACGTCGCGGATCTCATGGACGTGCTCGGGACGCACCTGGGTCGGAGGATGCTGCCTTAACTCGTCGAACACCTGCACGTGGTAGAGCAGCACACGCCGAAACTTGCGCAGGTCGGTCTTGTAGCCGGTCAGCTCGGCGAGCAGGTCGTCATCGGGATTGTCGACGATCTCCTGCTCCAGAACTTCCAGGCGCGGCTCCAGGGTCATCAGACGCTGCACATATCGATCCACCGATATGCGTGACAGGCGCAGGGCCAGGGCATCCGGGCCGCCGGCGCAGAGCGCGGAATCCTGCCGCAGCTCGTCCTGCAGGCGCTCGATGCTCGACGAGGGCCCGGAGTGCCGGGTGACCAGGAATCGCTGGCCGATGAACATGGCAATCTGAATGGTGCCGAACTCGAAGCTCCCGGTATCGGCACCCAGGCCCTTGAGCAGGATGAACACATAGTCGGGGAAGGTTTCGATCTTCGGCTGGTGGCGGTCGCGCTGGGCGTCCTGGATGGCCAGCTTGTGCAGACCGAAGCGCTGGCCCAGCAGGACGCGCTCCTGGTCTGCATCGTGCTCGTAGAAGTCGGCCCAGAGCAGGCTGTCCGGCTCGCCCTGCCACTGCGCGATCAACTCCTCTCCACCCTCGATCAGGGTCTGCGGGCCCGGGCGATACAGCAGGGTCTTGATCAAGGAAGTCTCCGTGGCAGCGCTGCAGTGACGCTATCACAGGCGATGCCGAGCGCCACAAGCGAACGGCGCGCTGGGCGCCGGCTGCGATCCGCCAGCGCAGCGCAACAATGCGCTAAGTCTGCTCCTCGGCTTCGGGCAGCTGGCGGGTCATGATCGTGCCGGCCACGCCGAGCAGGGTCAGGCCGAGCAGGACCGCGCTGAGCGACCAGTCGGCCAGGGCCGCCGAAGCCGCGCCTACGATCAGCAGGATGACCCCCATGGCGGAATTGCTGACCGCCACATAGTCGCGCCGCTGTGCGCCTTCGGCGATGTTGACGATCCAGGTCTTGCGGCCAATGCGCACGCCCTCGTGGGCCAGCGAGAGCAGCAGGTAGGCGGCGGGCAGCACCCAGAACATGTCCAGCACCTGGGGTTCCCAGGTTTCCAGGTAGAAGACCAGCATGCCGAGCGCAGACGCGGTCGCGGCGGCCCAGCCGAGCACCTGGCGACTGGAGTGGTCAGCCATGCGCCCCCAAAGCGGCCCTCCCAACAGCCCGGCAAGACCCGATAGGAACACAAAGGCCAGCCAGCCCTGGCCAGCGGCTTCACCAAGATGGCGCTGGGCCAGCAGCACGTAGTACGGGGCGGACAGCGCCGAACACAGCAGCAGGCTGCGGGTGAGGATGAAGAAGCGCAGCCGCGGATCCTCGCGCAGCAGGGCGAGCCGGCCACGCGACTGCGCTCCTGGCTGGGCCTCGTCGGCGGGCTCGGCCATGGCGGAAAAGCATGCCGCGGCGATGCCCCAGGCGGCAGCGGCGCCGAGCAGCAGCCAGGCTATCGACCGGCGCTCCTCGTCGCCGCCCAGCCACAGGCCACCGCCGGCTACCAGCAGGGTGGCAGCACCTGCGGCACTCGATGCCCAGCCACCAGCGCGACCCCGCAAACCCTTGCGCAGGGTCCGTCCCAGTACGTCCTTGGAGGACAGCGAACACAGGCTGCGGGCGAGTGCGAACAGGCCGACCAGGGCCAGCAGGGCCAGACCCGCGCTGCTGCCTTCGAGCCAGAATGCGACGCCGCCCATGCCGGCAACGCAGGCGCCCTGGGTCAGTGAACCGGCCACCCACACCCACTTCCGCCGCCGCGCCCGCTCCACCCAGCCAGCAACCATGACCTGCAGCAGCAGACTGCCGGCCTCGCGTATCGGAACCAGCATCGCGACCAGGAAGGTCGGCGCCCCGAGCGCCGCGCCCAGCCAGCTGAGCGTGGTCTTCGGGTTCATCAGCGCATCGCCCAGCTTGGTCAGCCCGTGGCTGCCGGCATAGACCAGGAAGTTGCGCCGCTCGCCAGCCGAACCCTCCGGCGGTTCAGGGTCCGGGCTGGACATGTCGATTCATCGGCATTGGCAGATCAGGCGGATAGCGCATCCCGTCAGCATAGCCGCGCTGCCGCAAGGCGGCGTCGAGGCGCCGGGCGGACAAACTCAGGACAGCGCCTGGAGGAAGTGCAGGTGGCGCTGATACTGGTCGAGCACGTCGTTGATCAGGTCTTCGCGGCGCCAGCCCATCACGTCGTAGTCCTGCCCGCCCTCGCGCAGGTGGACCTCGGCGCGGAAGTACTTCAGCTCGTCGGCGCGATCCTCCTTGGCGTCGCGCAGGATGAAGGCAGGCGGGCGGTAGGGCCGCGGACGCACCGAGTAGAAGAACGGATGCTCGCCCTCGGCATTGATCTCGATCCAGACCCGGCCGTCGGCGCCGCGTCCGACCTCGGCGGCCTGGCTCTGGCTGCCGAGCTCGTCGACAACCATCCGCAGTGCCGGCGCGACGGTTTCGGAAAGGAAGGCGTCGACCTTGTCGCGGGTCGGGTGTTCGGCGATGTTCTTCAGCCGTTGCTGCCAGCCCAGCGCGGCGTGGGGTCCGCGCGGCTCGACCCGGGCCCGGGTCAGGCTGACCCGCTTGGTCGCCTCGATGCGCAAGGCGCGCAGCAGACCCCAACACATCAGAAGCATGATCACGGTGAATGGCAAGGCGCTGGCGATGGTGGCGGTCTGCAGGGCAGCAAGTCCACCGGCCAGCAGCAGCATCGCGGCGACCACGCCCTCGAGCACTGCCCAGAAGATCCGCTGCCACAACGGCGAGGTCTCGGCGCCGCCGGAGGTCAGCATGTCGACCACCAGCGAGCCGGAGTCGGACGAAGTCACGAAGAAGGTGATCACCAGCAGGGTCGCGACCAGTGAAGTCACCGACGAAAGCGGCAGGTACTCGAAGAACTTGAACAGCGCGACCGACGAATCCGCCGCTACGGCATCGGCCAGCTCGCCGATGCCGCGCTCAAGCAGCATGTGCAGTGCGGTGTCGCCGAAGAAGGTCATCCAGGCGAAGGTGAAACCCATCGGCACCAGCAGCACGCCGACCACGAACTCGCGGATGGTCCGGCCACGCGAGACCCGGGCGATGAACATGCCGACAAAGGGCGACCAGGCAATCCACCAGCCCCAGTAGAACAGCGTCCAGCCGCCGATCCAGCCGCTCGGCTGGTAGGCGTACAGGTTGAAGGTGAGCTCGATCAGGCTGGACAGATACATGCCGGTGTTCTGCACCAGGGTCTGCAGCAGGAAGACCGTCGGTCCGGCGATCAGCACGAAGGCCAGCAGGGCCACGGCCAGGATCATGTTCAGCTCGGAGATGCGCCGGATGCCATTGTCCAGACCAAGGCCGACCGATAGCGTGGCGACGGCGGTGATGGCGGCGATCAGCGCCACCTGCACGCCGACGCCAACCGGCACATCGAACAGGTAGTTCAGCCCGGCATTGACCTGGATCACGCCGAAGCCGAGCGAGGTGGCGACGCCGAAGATCGTGCCAAGCACGGCGAACACGTCGACAGCGTGGCCAATCGGGCCGTAGATCCGCTCGCCGATCAACGGATAGAACGCGGAGCGGATGGTCAGCGGAAGATCATGCCGGAAGGCGAAATAGGCCAGCGACAGCGCGACCACGGCGTAGATCGCCCAGGCGTGGATGCCCCAGTGGAAGAAGGTGATGCGCATCGCCTGGCGCGCTGCCTCGACGCTGCCGGCATCGCCCACTGGCGGGCTGCTGAAGTGCATCACCGGCTCGGCGACGCCGAAGAACATCAGCCCGATGCCCATGCCGGCCGAGAACAGCATGGCGAACCACGAGGTGTAGCTGTAGTCGGGCTCGCTGTGGTCGCGGCCGAGCTTGATCCGGCCATAGCCGGAAAAGGCCAGGGCAATCACAAAGATCAGGAAGAAGGCCACCGCCAGCACGTAGAACCAGCCGGCCGAGCCGACTACCCAGGCCTGCACCGCCTTGAACACCGACTCAGCCGCCTCCGGCGCTGCCATCGTGTAGCCGAGGAAGGCGACCAGAAGGACCACCGAGGACAGGAATACCGGCGGATTGATCTTGTACCAGCCGGGGCTGGCCGGCGCGGGGTTGTTCATGTGCTGACTCCTGCGTGGGCCTGTCGCGCCCGCGGGGCGCAAGGGCTCAGGAATGGAAGCCGGACTCTGGGCACCAGAGTGTGCGGCTCAGAAATAGAAACCGAAGTTGATGTTCAGACGCGAGCGCCAGCGGTCTCCGCCGGGGTCATCAATGCCAATTCCGGGACCGCCGATGAACCACATGTTGTAGCCGGCGATCCAGTCGACATAGGTGAACATCGGGCCGCGGCCGATGCTGCAGCCGGTGACGTTCTGCCAGGAGTCCCGACGACCGGCGCCGGAGACCTGGGTGGTGCTCAGATTGTTGTAGCAGCGCAGACTGTCCAGCCAGGACGGCGTCGGCAGATCGTAGGCGGCATTGGCGCTGAGTACCTGCGCCTTGCTTGCGATCTCGAACGGAAAGGCGAAGGCCGACATCGCGATGCGCTGGCCGGGCACGTCATAGCGGTAGGCCGCCCACTGCCCTTGCAGGGTCAGGGCGCCCTGCGTGCGTTGCACGTGCAGGGCGAGCCCCTGGTGATCATGCTCACGGCCGCTGTCGACATTCTCGACGCGACCGGCGAAACCCGAAATGCCCAACTCCCAGTTCGCGCCGCCCTGCTCCCAGCTCACCGCACGTCGCAGCAGCAGTCGCTCGCGCTCGCGATAGGGGAGCCCGGCCGTCTGCGCGACATCGAATGAGTAGCGATCAAAGCGCTTGCCGTCGCCGTACTCGTCTGCAAAGAAGAGGCCTGCGTGCCAGCGCACGCCCTCATTGACGCGCTCCCAGACAACGCCCAGGTCGTAGTCGTCCTCGATACCGAGGTAATAGCCCGAGCCGAACCAGAAACTGTGTGAGGCGTACGGCAGCAAGCCGAACGGCACCTGCTGGACGCCGGCGCGCAGCTGGCCACCCTGGGCCAGGTCAAGTCCAACCCAGCCGTGGTGGATCGCCTCGAAGTCGTTGTAGAAGCGGTATTGCACCGAGTAGCTGAAGCGGCCCTTGCGGCCGCGGCTGTCGATCCGGAACAGCTCGAGATCGGTATTCAGATCCTGCTTGGCGGCGCCGTAGTCGAGCCATCCGCTGTTGATGCGCACCGCACCGCCGAGGTGGAAAGCGTCTTCCTCCTCGGCCGCGGCGCCGCCGGCGCAGGCTGCGCCGATCAGCAGGATGGCGATGGCGGGCCAGCGCTCCATGCTGCCGATGCTAGCAGCGCGGCCGGCGATCACCAAGCGATAGGCAGGCGATCGTGCTAGTTTCCCTGCAGGACTTCGACTCCACGGTGAAGTGCCATGTTAGCGCTGATGTTGCGTGTCGCCGCATTGATGTTCGGGCTTGCACTGCTGGTGACCGGCAGCGGCCTGCTCGGCACCTTGCTCGCCCTGCGCGGAGGGAGCGAGGGCTTCGACGCCGCCACCATGGGCTGGATCATGTCCAGCTATTTCCTAGGCTTCGCGCTCGGCACCTGGGCCGCGCCGCCGCTGGTTGCCAGGCTCGGCCACGTGCGCTGCTTCGCCTTCTGCTCGGCAGCAGCGACCGCCGCCGTGCTGCTGCACCCGCTGCTGGTCGATCCGGTCGCCTGGGCGCTGCTGCGCCTGATCAATGGGGCTGCCCTGGTTTGCCTCTATGCGCTGATCGAAAGCTGGCTCGGCGCCGAGGCCCCGCCCGAACATCGCGGCCAGCTGTTCGCCGGCTACATGATGGTCAACCTGCTGGCGCTGGCTGCAGGCCAGGCCCTGCTGCCGCTGGCGCCGATCGGAGGGTTCAGCCTGTTCGCCCTGGTGGCCCTGCTGACCTGCGTGGCGCTGATGCCGGTCACCTGGACCCGCCTGCCGCAGCCGGTGATGGCCAATCCCGCGCCGCTGCCGCTTGCCGAGCTGTGGCGCGAGGCGCCCTCGGCGGCGGTCGCTGCTCTGCTCAGCGGCCTGGTGCTGGGCGCGTTCTGGGGCCTGATGCCGGTGTTCGCTGATCTGATTGGCCTCGACAGCGCCGGGGTCGGCGCAGTGATGGCCACCGCGATCCTCGGCGGCGCGGCGCTGCAGTGGCCGCTGGGTCGCTGGTCGGATCGCGCCGACCGACGGCGGGTACTGGCCGCGCTGGCCTTGCTGGCAGCCCTTTCCGCCCTGCTGCTCGGCCTGCTGTATGAGTCAGCGTTGGCCCGCGGCCTGCTGCTGTTCGTCTACGGCGGCTTCGTGTTCACCCTGTATCCGGTGGCAGTGGCCCATCTGATGGACCGCCTGGCGCCGACCCAGCTGCTTGCCGGCAGCGGCCGCGTGCTGCTGCTCTACGGAATCGGCGCGACCCTCGGCCCGCTGTGTGCCGGCGCGCTCATGAGCCGCTTCGGTCCGGCCAGCCTGTTCCCGCTGTCGGCCGCGATACTCGGGCTGCTGGCGGTCTTCGTTGGCTGGCGGCTGCGCCATCGCGACAGCGCAGTCGAGCACCCCGGCCACTTCGTGCCCATGGTGCGCACCTCGGGCGCGGCCATGGAAATGCTCGAGGAGGCCAGCGGCGAGCCGGACACCGACCCGGCCCGAGGCTGAGCAAGGCCCCGCACGGGCCCCGAGTTGGCTACCGGAACGGCGTGAGGCTCCCTAGACGACGCTGCCGCGGCGCTCGGCTATAATCGCGCCGCTCAATGCTCGTGGCGGGAGAAGTGGCTCAGGCCACTGCCGAAGGCGCAATACCCGAAATCGCTCAGGCCCCCGTACCGCCGCGCGCGAGCAACTCTGGAGAGACCGGTAAAACCCGGCGCCGAAGGGGCACGTGGCCGCAAGGTCCAAACTCTCAGGCAAAAGGACAGAGGGGGGTGAGCAGGGCTTTCGAGCAGCGCAGCTGCGAGCCTGCGAACGCGCATCGGCATGCAGGCCGATGGGCCGGACGCACGGTTCGATCTGCCGCAACGCGAGCCTGCGAGCGCCAACCGGCATGCAGGCCGGTTGGCCGGGTGGCATGCCGCGCAGCGACATTTGTCGAAGCAGGCAGTCGAGCATTCGCTGCTGAATGCTCGCGCTACCAACGGCCAGCCCCGCATCCGCATGGCGACCGCGCTGCCGCCGTGGACCTCCCTCCCTCCAGAGCCCGCTCCCATGTCCAAGCCCACCCTGCGCGACCTCGAACACCACGCTGCCTTCGTCGAGCGGCACATCGGCCCCAACGATGCCGAAATCGCCCACATGCTCGAGATGATCGGGCAACCGTCGCTGGAGTCGATGACCGACGCCATCGTGCCCAAGTCGATCAAGTCGACCGCGCCGCTGGCCCTGGCCGAGGCGATCAACGAGGAAGAGGCGCTGGCCCGCATCCGCGGCATCGCGCGCCGCAACAAGGTGTTCAAGAGCTTCATCGGGCAGGGCTACTACGGCACCCACACGCCGAACGTCATCCTCCGCAATATCCTGGAGAACCCGGCCTGGTACACCGCCTACACGCCGTATCAGGCGGAGATCTCGCAGGGCCGGATGGAAGCGCTGATCAACTTCCAGACCATGGTCACCGACCTCACCGCGATGGAGATCGCCAACGCCTCCCTGCTCGACGAGGCCACCGCGGCCGCCGAGGCGATGACCCTGGCCAAGCGTTCGGCGAAGTCGAAGTCGAACCTGTTCTTCGTCTCCAAGGACGTGCATCCGCAGACTGTGGAAGTACTGGCCACCCGCGCTGAGCCGCTGGGCATCGAGCTGGTGATCGGCGACGACGCCCAGGCCGCTGCCTGCGATGCCTTCGGCGTGCTGCTGCAGTACCCGACTACCTTCGGCGAGGCGCGCGACTACGCCGCGCTATGCGATGCCGTCCACGCCCGCAGTGGCCTGGTCGCCGTCGCTACCGACCTGCTGGCGCTGACCCTGCTCAAGGCCCCGGGCGAATGGGGCGCCGACATCGTGGTCGGCAATAGCCAGCGCTTTGGCGTGCCGTTCGGCTTCGGCGGCCCGCACGCCGGCTTCATGGCCTGCCGCGATGCCTACAAGCGCTCGATGCCGGGCCGCCTGATCGGCGTGTCGGTGGATGCCGAAGGCAAGCCGGCCTACCGCCTGACCCTGCAGACCCGCGAGCAGCACATCCGCCGCGAGAAGGCCACGTCCAACATCTGTACCGCCCAGGTCCTGCTGGCGGTAATGGCCGCCATGTACGCGGTCTACCACGGCCGCGACGGCCTGATCCGGATTGCCCGCCGAGTGCATCGCCTGGCCAGCATCCTGGCCGCCGGCCTGCGCGCCAAGGGGATCACCGTCGGTCCGGACTTCTTCGACACCCTGCACGTGGTCGATGTCGACGCCGAAACCCTGCACGCCCGCGCCGAGGCTGCCGGCCTCAACCTGCGTCACATCGATGGCCGCTCGATCGGGATCAGCATCGATGAGACCACCACCCGCGCCGACATCGCTGCCCTTGCGCGCCTGTTCTCGGTGGAACTCAATGTCGAGGAGCTTGACGGCAGTGTGGCCGACGCCCTGCCTGCCGGCCTTGCACGCACTTCCGACTTCCTCTCGCATCCGGTGTTCAACACCCACCACAGCGAGCACGAGATGCTGCGCTACCTGCGCTCGCTGGCCGACAAGGACCTGGCGCTGGACCGCACCATGATCCCGCTCGGCTCGTGCACGATGAAGCTCAATGCCACCGCCGAGATGATCCCGGTGACCTGGCCGGAGTTCGCCAACATCCATCCGCTGGCGCCGGCCGACCAGACCCAGGGCTACCGCCAGCTGATCGAAGAGCTGGAGGCCATGCTGGTCGAGTGCACCGGCTATGACGCGGTCAGCCTGCAGCCCAACTCGGGTGCCCAGGGCGAGTACGCAGGTCTGCTGGCGATCCGCGCCTACCACCGCGCCAACGGCCAACCGCAGCGCGACATCTGCCTGATCCCCGAGTCAGCGCATGGCACCAATCCGGCCAGCGCGCAGATGTGCGGGATGACCGTAGTCGTGACCCGCTGCGATGCCAACGGCAATGTCGATCTTGAGGACATCCGCGCCAAGGCCGAGCAGTACGGCGACCGCCTGGCCGCGCTGATGATCACCTACCCTTCAACGCACGGCGTGTTCGAAGAGGACATCGTCGCCATCTGCGAGACCATCCACCAGTACGGCGGGCAGGTCTACACCGACGGCGCCAACCTCAATGCCCTGGTCGGCGTGGCCAAGCCCGGCAAGTGGGGCTCGGACGTCAGCCACCTCAACCTGCACAAGACCTTCTGCATCCCGCACGGCGGCGGCGGCCCGGGTGTCGGACCGTGCGCGGTCAAGGCGCATCTGGCGCCCTACCTGCCGAAGTCCTTTGGCGGCGAAGGCGTGGTCGGCATGGTCAGCGCCGCCAGCCACGGCAGCGCCTCGATCCTGCCGATCAGCTGGATGTACATCACCCTGATGGGTGCGTCCGGCCTGCGCCGTGCGACCCAGGTCGCCCTGCTCAATGCCAACTACGTGGCCAAGCGCCTGGCGCCGCACTACGAGACCCTGTACATGGGCCGCAACGGACTGGTCGCCCACGAGTGCATCCTCGACCTGCGGCCGATCAAGGACGCCACCGGCATCGGTGCCGAGGACGTGGCCAAGCGCCTGATCGACTTCGGCTTCCATGCCCCGACCCTGAGCTTCCCGGTAGCCGGCACGCTGATGGTCGAACCGACCGAGTCCGAGGCGCTGCACGAGCTGGACCGCTTCTGCGACGCGATGATCCAGATCCGCGACGAGATCCGTGCAGTCGAGCAAGGCAAGCTCGACCGCGAGGACAACCCGCTGAAGAACGCGCCGCACACCGCCAGCATGGCCATGGCCAGCGAGTGGACCCACAGCTACCCACGCGAGCTGGCGGTGTTCCCGCTCGAAAGCCTGCGTCAGCAGAAGTACTGGCCACCGGTGGCGCGCGTGGACAACGTGTATGGCGACAAGAACATCATGTGCGCCTGCATCCCGGTGGACGCTTACAAGGAAGAGGTGGCGGGATAGGGATAGCCCGCCCCGACAAGGACGTACCCGACGCCCCGGCCCGCCGGGGCGTCGCCTTTTCGACCCTAGAGCTCAGAACACATAGCTTCATCGCGAAGCGCACCCCCTGCGAGGCCGACATCGCTACCGGGCGCGACCACTCCCAACGAGCTTGCCGGGCAGGATGGATGCGCCCTGGGCTGGTGGGCTCAGGCCACGGCGCTCAGCGGGGCGATGGCGGAGTAGTCGAGCGCCTGTGAAATGTCGGCGAGCAGGTCGTCGATGTGTTCCAGGCCGGCCGAGAGTCGGATCAGGCCTTCGCTGATGCCGTGCGCGGCGCGCTGTTCGGGGCTGTAGGTGGAGTGGGTCATCGAGGCCGGATGCTGGGCGAGGGTCTCGGCATCGCCCAGGCTGACCGCCCGGGTGATGAGCTGCAGCGCGTCCATGAAGCGCTGTCCGGCGGCGAGCCCGCCGTGCAGCTCGAAGCCCAGCATGCCGCCGAAGCGATCCATCTGCCGGCAGGCCAGTGCGTGCTGCGGGTGGGAAGCAAGGCCGGGGAAGGCAACCGACGCGACCGCCGGATGGGCAGCGAGATAGCCGGCCAGCGACTCGGCATTGTCGCAGTGCCGTTCCATGCGCAGGTGCAGGGTCTTCAGGCCGCGCAGGATGCCGTGCGCGTCATGCGGACTGAGCGCGGCGCCGGTCAGGTCCTTGAGCCCCTCCATGCGGATCCGCGTTGCCAGCTCGGCCGAGGTGGCGACCAGGCCCGCGGTCAGATCGCCGTGCCCGCCGAGGTACTTGGTTGCCGAATGCAGGACGATGTCGGCGCCCAGACTCAGCGGCCGCTGCAGCCAGGGGCTGCAATAGGTGTTGTCGACCGCGACCAGCACGCCGGCGCGGCGGGCGATCGCGGCTACTGCGGGAATGTCGACCAGACGCATGTTGGGATTGGCCGGGGTTTCGAAGTAGACCATCCGGGTCGCGGGCGAGAGCGCTTCGGCCAGCGCCTCGGGACGGGTCAGATCGACGTGTCGCACGCGCACCCCAAAGCGCGCCAGGCCGTGGTGCAGGAAGGAGAAAGTGCAGCCGTACAGGGTGCTGTCGACGATGATTTCGTCGCCCGGCGAGAGCAGGGTCCACAGGGTCGCGGTGATCGCGCCCATGCCGGAGGCGAAGGCGACTGCTGCCTCGGCCTGCTCCAGATGGGCGATGCGCTGTTCAAGCAGGTCGAGGGTGGGGTTGGAGATTCGCGTGTAGATGTAGCCCGGTCGCTCGCCGGCAAAACAGGCCGCGGCGCTGGCCGAATCCGGAAAGCCGAAGGTCGCCGAGACATGGATCGGCGGCACCAGCGCGCCCTGATGCTCCTCGGCGCGGTAGGCATGGTGGATAGCGCGGGTGGCGAAGTCAGCGGGACGGCGGGACATGCGGGCTCCAGTCGATTCAGGACAGGCCATTCTTGCGCCGCAGCGGCGGAGAATCTTGCCTTATTGGCCCGCAAAGCTCTTAATCAGGGGCATCATCCACCCCCAGATAACCCGACAGTGGAATTTCCTGCCATGCAGCTCGACCGGACTGATCGCCACCTGCTCAAGGCCCTGCAGGACGACGCCCGGCTGACCACGGCCCAGCTCGCCGAACAGGTCGCGCTCAGCGCGTCGCCCTGCTGGCGCCGGGTCAAGGCGCTGGAGTCGGCCGGCGCCATTCGCGGCTATCACGCCCGGCTCGACCCGGCAGGGCTGGGCTGGGGGGTGACTGCCTTTGTCCACATCATGCTGGAGAACCACAGCCGGGACCTTGGCGAGCGCTTCGAGCAGGCGGTGCGCGAGATTGAACGGGTGATCGCCTGCCACAACGTGTCCGGCGAATACGACTACCTGCTGCAGGTCGTCGCCCGCGACCTTCAGGACTTCGGCGAATTCGCCCGTGACGCACTGCGCAGCCTGCCCGGAGTGAAGGAGATCAACTCCAGCCTGTCGCTGCGCGAGGTAAAGTCCGGGCCTGACCTGCCTGTCCCCGACCACTGACCCGCCCAAAACCAGGAGTTTCGCCGATGACCCTGCGCCCGCTTGCCGCCCTGCTCTGCCTCGCCCTTGCCCTGCCCGCCGCGGCCATGACCCGCGTCGAGAACGCGCGCATCATCAGCATGGACGAGTCGCGTCCCTATGCCGAGGCGATGGTCTTCGACGACGACGGCAAGCTGCTGGCACTCGGCACCAGCGCAACGCTGCGCGCGGCCCATCCCGACGCCAAAGTGGTCGATGCCGGCAATGCGGTGATCGTGCCGGGGCTTATCGATGCTCACGGCCACGTGCTCGGCCATGGCTTGTCCCTGCTGCGGGCCAACCTGGTCGGCGCGCGCAGCAAGGACGAGATCATCGAGCGCCTGCGCGCCTTCGCCGCCGATCTGCCGGCGGACGAATGGCTGCTGGGCCGTGGCTGGGATCAGAACCTGTGGCCCGAGCGCGACTTCCCCAGCGCTGCCGATCTGGATGCCGCGTTTCCTGACCGTCCGGTCTGGCTGGAGCGCGTGGATGGCCATGCCAACTGGGGCAACAGCGCCGCGCTTGCCAAGCTGGATCGCTCGCTGGATGGCGACTGGCAGGTCGAGGGCGGCGAGATCCTCCGCCGCGAGGGCAAGGCAACCGGTGTGTTCATCGATACCGCCGCCGGCCTGATCGAGTCCCTGGTGCCGGCGCCGGATGCCGCCCAGCTGCGCCGCGCGCTGGATCGCAGCGTTCAGGCCCTGGTGGCCGCCGGCATCACCGGCGTGCACGACGCCGGCGTCTCCGAGCCGGTGCTCGACCTGCTGCGCGAGATGGCCGATGAGGGCGCGCTGCCACTGCGCATCCAGGCCTGGGCCGATGGCGATGCCACGGCGCTGGCCGCGCGCTGCCGCGATGGCGGCGCCTACACGCATCCGGGCGGACGTCTGGCCATGCGCACGGTCAAGCTGTACTCGGACGGCGCGCTCGGCTCGCGCGGCGCCCTGCTGCTTGCCGACTACAGCGATGCCCCGGGCCAGCGCGGCCTGCCGGTGACCTCGGCCGAGGGCCTGCGCACGGCAATGCAGAAGGCCCGCGACTGCGGCCTGCAGGTCGCGACACATGCCATCGGCGATGCCGGAAACCGGCTGGTGCTTGACCTGTACGCCGAGGTGCTCGGTGATCAGGCAAGCAGCGACCACCGCTGGCGTATCGAGCACGCGCAGATCGTGTCGCTGACCGACATCCCGCGTTTCCGCGACCTGGGCGTGATCGCCTCGATGCAGCCGACCCACGCCACCTCGGACATGGGCTGGGCGGAACAGCGTGTGGGGCCGATGCGCATCGTCGGCGGCTATGCCTGGCGCAGCTTCCGCGACGCCGGCGTGCGCCTGGCGCTGGGCTCGGACTTCCCGGTTGAACACATCGATCCGCTGGCCGGCCTGTATGCGGCGATCACCCGCCAGGACGCAAAGGGCGCGCCCGCCGGCGGCTGGCAGCCGCAGGAGAAGCTGACCGCCTTCGAAGCGCTGCGCGGCTTCACCCAGGACGCCGCCTATGCCGCCTTTGACGAGGCGCGCCTTGGCTCGCTCAGCCCGGGCAAGCGCGCCGATTTCGTCCTCCTCGACCACTCACCCATCCGCGATCCCGCCAGCGATCTGCTGCGCACCGGTGTGATCGCCACCTGGGTCGACGGCAAGCCGGTCTACCAGCGCCCGCCGCTGCGCGATTAGGGCCGCAACACGCGCTGCATCTGCAGCGCTTTCGGCAACGTGGGCGATGTGCCGTTCGTCGGCGCATCGAAGTGTTCGCGCATTCTCAACAAAAGTGCGCGGCAACCGGCGCAAGGTGATCACCCTTGGCATTGGGGAGCCTTGGGGAAGGCACTCCGTCGGACCCGGATCGGGAATCGCTGCCAATCGTTCCACCGATTTCGGCGTTCCTGAGCCCGGATTGTTCTGCTGTCTTCAGTGATTTTGGGGAGGAAACCTGCCGCCCTGCCTGAACTTCGATCCGTGGTGCGCTATGCGTCGCGTGCCCTGTTGCTCGTTTGTCTCACCCGCTCGCCGCGGCCGCCGCAACCTTCACCGTCACCACGCTCGACGACGGGACGTTCGACGGCCCGGAAACCGCCGGCGCGCCGGACGGCACGGGCCTGTCGCTCCGCGAAGCGATCGGCATCGCACCACGCCAGGGCGAGACACGTATCGCACCAGCCGCGCTCGGCGGACTACCACTGCCACAAATCCGCGCTCAGTTTCCCGCGGCGCGGCGCACGGCCTGCAGGTCCTCGTCCATGTCCAGCGCTGATTCGGCACGCTTGAGCGCCATCCGTGCGTGGTGCTCGGCTGCCTCGCGCATGGACGGACCGCCAATCGCCGCCAGCGTGCGCAGCGCCTTTTGCAGACGCACTGCCACCTCGACCACGCCGGCGCCGTCACGGGCAATTGCGACGAAGGCGTCGTCGAACATATCGCCGGTCAGGATCTCTGGCGCCTCGATGCGATCAAACCTGGCTGACTGATCGACGTCGGCGGTTTCGTTCCACTGCGCGAACAAGCGCAGCAGGGTGCCGATGATGCTGATCGCGGTTCCCGGATCGTTGACTGCGGGAGACAACGCACGGCCGGCGATTTCAGACAGCACGACCAGGCCAAAGCGCGGATCGTCATCGAACACCCGGTCGCTGCCGATCTGGAACGCTTCGAGTACCGGCAGCGGATCGATGTCGGACCGGCCGTCCGCGGCAGACCGGAGATAGGCCAGCGGACGGTCCGGGGCGGCCAGGGTACCGGGCACCGCGGCCACCGCTATGCGCAGATCCGCCTCCTCGGCAAATGTCTGCAGCGCCGACATGTCGATGTGCTGGACATAGCCGATCTTGTCGGCATAGACCGCCAGCCCCGGCTCCCCTTCCTGCAACACCGCGCCGCCCATCCGCGGCGCCTTGCGTCGGCGGCGCAGGGCGTCCGAGGTCGCCGACTCGACCTTCTCGATAGTCGAGCCCATCCGACCAAGGCGCGCGATGCGATCCACCCAGCGCACGAAGGTCACGATCACCAGCGCGAACACGAAGACGGTCAGCGCAAACAGCAGGAAAAGGCCGGCACTCTCGAAGTACTCGTTTTTCAGCGTGGTCAGCGCCACTACGCTGAAGATGAAGGCGCCGACGAAGGTCGACAGGGCGTTCTGGGTGGCGTCATCGCCGACGATCAGAGAGAACGATCGAGGCGTTGCCGTGCTCGCGGCCGAGGCGTAGGCGGAAACCATCGACCCCACCGAGAAGGTCGCGATCACCATCATGCTGGCGGCCATGATCGAGAGCAGCTTCTCGACCGAATCCGCCGCCACACCCGGCAACCAGTCCGCCATCGAGGTGCCGTCGGCGAGCTTGGCCAGGAACACGGCGACGATCGACAGCAGGCATACCGCCAGCGGCTTCACCCAGAGCTTTTCGCGCAGCCGTCCAAGCAGGAAGCGAAGCCGGTCGATCGACGGAAGCATGAGCGTCCCCTGGTCCGATTCGTCGACGGCCGGGTCGCCCGTCGGATGTTGGCAAGCCTAGCATCCAGCCCGACGGCAGCGCCGCGACGCGCGAAGGCAGCCGGCAAGGGCAGCGCTATTCCGGGCGCAGCAGGCGCTCGTGCTGTTGCCGTCGGACGAGGTCGGCATCGGTGTCGGCCGGCACCGACTGCAGCCAGCGCACATAGTCCTCGGGAAGACCGTGCTCCAGCGCGCCAGCCACCACCAACCCCTTGTACCAGCACAGCGGGCGCAGCAAGGGATCCTTGCGGGTGGCCAGATAGGTGACGCATTCGATCAGCCCGACGTCGGCCTCGACCCTGACCGTGGCCCGGTCGTAGCCGTGGCCCAGTCCCTCCTCGAAATCCAGCCGCGCGCCATCGGCAAGCGCGATCCGGTAGACCACGCCGTGCACCACGTCGCTGTCGAGGCCGGTCCGCTGCGCATCGCACTTGCCGCTGCCATCGCGGCTGCCGGGTTTGTCGAAGGTGAGCCGATGGCCGCGCAGCCGCGCAACATGGCGCTTGCGCGCCGACGGTGCGCGGGTTGCCGCCTGCAGGCGGCGGGTCAAAAGATTGGAGCCATAGGCGAAATACAGGAAGGTCGATGGCGCCATGCGCGTTCTTCTCTCCAATTGGCCTGCGCCGCTGGCGGCCAGAACCGCGCCGCCCCGCCTGCTACTCGTAGCGCAGCGCGTCGATCGGGTCGAGCTTGGCCGCCTTGGCCGCCGGCATCAGACCGAAGATCACGCCGACCAGGGTCGAGAAACCGAAAGCCAGGGCAATCGCCCACCACGGCACGAAGGCGTCGGGAAAGCCCGGCAACAGCTTGGCCGCGCCAAAGCCCAGCCCATAGCCAAGCAGGATGCCGACCAGGCCACCGAGCACCGAAAGCACGGTCGCTTCGATCAGGAACTGCAGCAGGATGTGGTGCCGCTTGGCGCCGAGCGCCTTGCTGATGCCGATTTCGCGGGTTCGCTCAGTGACCGAGACCAGCATGATGTTCATGATCCCGATGCCGCCGACCAGCAGGGACACGCTGACGATGCCGCCGAGCACCAGGGTCACCGTGGCGATCACCTGCGAGAACGACTCGGTCAGCTGGCTTGCGGTCTGCACCTTGAAGTCGTTGCGCTCGCCGGGCTTGAGCTTGTGCAGCTGGCGCAGCAGGGCGGTGATGCGGTCCTTGACCGGTTCGATCTCGGCGATGTCGGCCACGGTAAAGCTGATATCGATGTCCTGGCGTACCGGGTCGGCATAGGCAGCCATGCCGGTGGCGAACGGAATGACCACATAGTCATCCTGGCTGAAACCGAACATCTCGCCGCGCTTCTCGGTTATCCCGACCACCTTGAACCACTCGCCGCCCATCTCGATGAACTCGCCGATCGGATCCTCGGGCAGCTTGAGGTTCTCGCGCACGGTCTCGCCGATGATCACCACGCGCCGCCGCGAGGCCTCGTCGCCGGCGATCAGGAAGCGGCCCAGCGCCGGATAGATCTGCCGGCTGTCGGCAAACGCCGAGCGCGTCGCCAGCACCTGGGTGAAGGCGTTCTGACCCTGGTAGCGGAGCATGCGGTCGCCACCGATATTGACCACGAACAGCGGGGTGACGTCGGCGATGCCGTCGATGTGATGGACGATGGCCTGGAAGTCGGCAAGGGTCAGCCGATTGCGCTTGCCCTGCATGGCCTCCTGCAGCGAGGTGTCGGACTGCACGGTGATGCTGTTGCCGCCCAGGCCCTCGAACTGGCTGGTGATCGAATGCGACAGACCCTGGATCAGCGAGACCACGGCGATCACCGAGGCGACGCCGATGATGATTCCGAGCGTGGTCAGGAAGCTGCGCAGGCCGTGCGCGCGGATGCTCGACAGCGCCGAGCGCAGGCTCTCCCAGATCATGTTCATGCGCTGGCCTCCTGGCGCTGTGCGGCATGCCGCACGTCACTGACCACCTGGCCATCGGCCAGGCGCACGGCGCGCTGGCAATGCTCGGCGATCTCCGGCTCATGGGTGACCAGGATCAGGGTCTGGCCCTCCTGATGCAGGGTGTCGAACAGGCGCATGATGTCGGCGCTGGTCTGCGAGTCGAGGTTGCCGGTCGGCTCGTCGGCGAGCAGGATCGAGGGCTCGCCAACCAGGGCGCGGGCGATCGCCACGCGCTGCCGCTGGCCACCGGAAAGCTGGTTCGGCAGATGATGCACGCGACTGCCAAGGCCGACCCGATCGAGCGCCGCCTGGGCGCGCCGCTTGCGTTCGGCCAGGCGCACGCCGCGGTAGATCAGCGGATGCATCACGTTGTGCAGGGCACTGGCCCGCGGCAGCAGGTTGAAGCTCTGGAAGACGAAGCCGATCTCGCGATTGCGCACCTCGGCCAGCTCGTCCTCGCTCATGCTCGCCACGTCGCGGCCGTTGAGCCAGTAGCGGCCGGAGCTGGGACGGTCAAGACAGCCGAGGATGTTCATCATCGTCGACTTGCCCGAGCCCGAGGCACCGATGAAGGCGATGCTCTCGTTGCGGGCGATCTGCAGATCGACACCGCGCAGCGCATGCACGGTTTCCCCGCCCATCTCGTAGCGCCGGGTAATCTGCTCAAGACGCAGCAGGGCCTCGCTCACGCTGCCTCCGCCGTCTCGCTTGTGGACTCGGGCTGGCTTCCGATCTCGCGTGCGCTCACCGCCTCGCCGTCCTTGAGATGCCGCAGCACCTTGTACGGACCGGTAACCACGCGCTCGCCGGCAGACAGCCCGCTGCTGACTTCCTGCCAGCTGTCGTCGGAGAGCCCGACTTCCACAACACGTCGCTCCACCTTGCCATCCTTCTCGACGAACAGGTAGTGCTCGACCTCGGGCGCCTCGCTGCCCGGCTTGATCTGGACATCGGCCTGGTTGGTCGAGAACACCGCCTGCACGGGCACCGCAATCACGTCTTCGGCATTGGCGGTGTAGATC